>CALUVS010000024.1 GCA_944324265.1 uncultured Traorella sp. | reverse complement strand
ATCACAAGCATTTTAAATGATCATCTCTTTTTTTAACAATTTTTATTCAGTTATTTGTTTCCATGAATATTTCAGGTTATGTATATTAATCGGATCTGCCATCTGTTCTTTCGGCATCCACAACATCCATCAGCAGGTTCAAATAAGTGAGGGAGGCATCATCGGCTTCATGTTATTACTGGAACATTGGCTGCATATCTCTCCGGCCTATATTACACCGATATTGGATCTGCTTTGTTATGGTCTGGCTTATCGTTATTTGGGAAAAGATTTTCTGATTACAGCCCTATTTTCTACTCTATGTGTTTCCCTCTTCTATAAGGTCTGGGAGTTTTTCCCTTTCATGCTGCCAAACTTATCGGATCACATGCTTTTGGCTGCCATTTTAGGCGGATGCTTTGTCGGGATCGGAGTCGGCATGATTGTCCGTCAAGGCGGAAGCTGCGGCGGTGATGATGCTTTGGCATTAGTGATTTCTCATTTAACCCAGTGGCGTCTTTCTCGCTGTTATTTATTTACGGATTTGCTTGTCTTAGGACTTTCGCTTTCTTATATTCCGTTTTCTCAGATTATCTACTCATTGATCACTGTAACTGTGTCTTCCAATATTATTGACTGGATGCAGAAAATACCTATTAAAAAATCTAATGTTTGATAACAATTATTTGATTTATGTTAAAAGGATTTATCATGCCGACAAGTTCCTTGTTTTGGTGATAAATCCTTTTTTTGAATTCTGATCAGTTCTGAACATTTTTTAAATACATTTGTACTTCTTCTGCGAAAGAGATGGCATGATCAATGATATTTTTGGTCCTATTTTCTTTGTTTTCAAAATCAATCTGTGTTTCCAGCACAGCTTCTAATACCGCGTATTGAGGCATTTTTGACCGGTCTTGGTTCCATTTTGTATTTTTGAGAATTTCCCAATATGCTTTTTGAATCTGTGCATTCTGTCCCATCAGCCAGCATTCAAACTGCAGTTTTTCATGATTCAGCACAATACCGAATCTTAATTTCTGCCTTCTTAATTCCTCATTATAAAAAGAGAAATATGTATAATCCAAATATCCCAAAGAAATATTCCCTGTCTGATAATTCTCAGGAAATTTTGCTTTTATTTCCGCAACATATTTGATCAAAGCTCTATAAGCTTTTTGAATCTCTTTTTGTCTTAATTGATCTTGATAAATTTCTAAGCTTTTTTGAATATCCTTCTCCATTCAGATTCTCTCCTACTTTGATTTTATTATTTATTGATTCCTGTATTTCTTCAGAATTTATCTTATTTAACAAAAAAGTGAGAAAACTCACTTTTTGGAAGAGATTAATTGACATAAGGCTTGTACAACCGCATATAAAACTGCAGTGACCGGCCAGATGATCCAGCTGATTCCCCAATTGCCGTAATACAAGCTGATTCCTAAATAAATCGCAGTAACCAGACACCAATAAATGGTGGATACATATTTCATCTTCTTTTCTGACTGTTTCTTTTCAATGGAATATTCCTTGATCTGAAGCAATTGTTCAAATCCAGATTGAATGTCTCCGCTGACGATAAACAAATAAACAGCGATACTGATCAAAAGCAATAAAAAACAAACACATAAAATAACGATATAATCCGGTGCATCAAAGCCTCCGGCAATCAAGATCGGAACAATTCCGATCAAAATTAAGGCTACACCAATCGTTATTGATAAATGATATGTTTTTTCATGATCCTGCATTTTCTTTTCAACAACACCGCTGACTCCATACTGCAGCTGCAGGATCTCTTTTTGGATGTGTTCATATTTATCCATTTTCATGCCATAGAAAATATAAATCATAACGGCAATCGTCAGCAGGCCAATAAAAATAGCACAGCCGATACCGCCGGCAACATCTTCATTGTAGCCCCATGTTTCTGCCATACCAGCCATGAAGATCAAAGGTACTGTCCCGCTGATGATCATACTGGTTGCCAAAGCGAATTTTTTGGCACAATAGGCATTTAATTCCATAAATTCATTCGCTTCTTCTAAGGATACAATGCGTCTGACATCATCACTTTGTACAAACTCATGATTTTCTGAATCATTTTCTATTTCATCTTTTAATAAATAATCTGTACTGACACCAAAAATCTGACTTAACTGAATGACTCTTTCTAAATCAGGAATGGAATAACCGCTTTCCCATTTTGATACAGATTGTCTGGATACATTCAATTGAGCAGCTAATTCTTCCTGACTCCACCCATTTTGTTTTCTTAATTCCATAATTTTATCTGCTAAGATCATAATTGCCTCCCCTTGATGAAATCTCATCTTTTGACGTCTTCATCTTACAAAAAACGGTGATTGCCGGCAATCAAGCCGGCTTAGAAATTTGTCAACTGACAGTTGCAATTCAGACAATAAGTCCATTTCAGGCCTTATTTTTCATATAATAATGAATTTGTTTGATAAAATCATCATTATCTTTTAAAGAAATCATCATGGTATTGCCTTTTGTTTCAATCAAGATACGATCCAATGAATTGGCACTGGAAGCCAGTACACTATTTGTCTTTTCGATTTTTTTGATATCTTTGATATCAACTGTTTCTTTGGAAAAACCATAGACAAATACAAAATGATCTTCATCCAATAATACATAATTTCGAAATGTAATCGGCAGCAGCAGGAAATCAAATGCATACCAAATCACAAGAAAGATCAGCAGCCAAACTGCAAAGCTTTCTGCGGACATCAGTACAATAAGCGGAATGATTTGATAAACAAAAATGATGATCAAAAACCAAGCAGCGTTTTTTCCTAGATATTTTTTCATAGTTTCTCAATAATTGCCTCACAGAACATAGAAGTAGTAGCTTGCCCGTTCAGATCAGCGGTCAATGTTTTGCCTTCAACGAACACTTCATACAATGCATGACGGATCTTTTCGGCATATTCCTCAAGTCCGATATGATCCAATAACATGCAGGCACTTAACAGCATGGCAGTCGGATTGGCCATATTTTTACCGGCAATATCCGGTGCAGATCCATGCACAGCTTCAAACATGGCGTATTCTTCTCCTAAATTGGCACTAGGCAATAAACCTAGGCCGCCGATCAAACCGCTGGCCAGATCACTTAAAATATCCCCATACAGATTCGGCATGACCATGACATCAAATTTTTCTGGATGCATGACCATCTGCATGCAGGCATTGTCGACAATATAAGCATCCGCTTCAATTGTCGGATATTCTTGTTTGATTTCATTGAAGATGGACAAAAACAAACCATCACTCATTTTTAAGATATTGGCTTTATGAATGCAGCTGACACGTCGGCGATTATTTTTCAGTGCATATTCAAAAGCAGCCCGAATAATTCTTTCTGAACATCGGCGTGTAATGATCTTCGTGGCATGAACTGTATTTTCATCGATTTGCTTTTCAACGCCGACATACAGATCCTCCGTATTTTCTCGAAAAATTACCATATCTATATTTTTAAAAGGTGTTTCAATATTCGGCAAGCTCTTAGCCGGACGTATATTGGCATATAGATCATATTTTTCTCTTAATTGGACATTGCAGCTGCGAAATCCTTTTCCGATAGGTGTTGTAATCGGAGCTTTCAAGATCAATTTTGTTTTTTCAATGGATTCAAAAGCTGCCTCTGGGATCAAAGCTCCATGGCGAAGATATTCTGCTTCTCCGACATCAAATTCCTCAAACTGAATCGGACACTTAGCTGCTTCAAGCACTTTTTTGACAGCTTCGCAGATTTCCGGCCCGATGCCGTCTCCTCTAAATAAGGTGATTATTTTCATTTTCTTCACTCCCTGTCTTTTTGATTTCGCCGACATATTTGGTTGCCGGACGAACGATGCGATCACAATACAATTTATTTTCAATGTTATGTGCCAGCCAGCCAACCAAGCGGGCGCAGACAAACAATGGCGAAATGAGTTCCTGCGGAATATTTAACATACGATAAACAAAACCGCTGTAAAAATCCACATTGCTGGCAACATTTTTACCCTTGACTTCTTTGATGCATTCTATTGCACATTTTTCAAAACGCTGATAAAATTCAAATTCTTCTACCTGTCCTACTTCTTCTGCCAATTTATAAGCTTGTTTCTGCAGGATCAAGGAACGCGGATCCGATAACGTATAGACGGCATGACCAATGCCATAAACAAGTCCGCTGTGATCATAAAATTGTTTATCCAAGATTTTATAAATCAGCTGTTTGATTTTCTGTTCATCTTTCGTAATGTCGATTTCATCAATCACAGCTTTCATCATTTCTACAACTGCTAAATTGGCTCCCCCATGTCTTGGTCCTTTCAAAGCACCGATGCTGCCGGCCAGTGCAGAATATAAGTCTGTACCAGTTGAAGAAATGACAACATTGGTAAAGGTAGAGTTGTTTCCCCCGCCATGATCCATATGCAGTATGAGCATGCAGTCCAAGACACTGGCTTCAGTTTCAGTAAACTGCTTGTCTTTACGGATCAGACGCAGAATAGTCTCTGCAATCGAATAAGCAGGTTTTACTTTATGAATAATTAAACTTTCATCATCAAAATTAAACATCTTGGATTGATAAGAATAAGCAATGATGCTGGCCATCTTCGCTAAGATACTGATACCTTGGCGCAATGTATTCTGAGCACTGGTATCATCCCCCAAAGGATCATAGCCATAAAGCATCAATACTGCCTGCTGAATCTTATTCATGAGATTTTTCGCCGGCATACGCAATAGATTCAATTCCAAAAAATCGGCAGGAAGTTCATAATTATTGCGGATTTCCTCCATGAAAAGCTTCAGTTCTTCTTGATTAGGCAGATGTCCGAACAAAATCAAAAAAGCTGTCTGTTCAAAGCCATTGTGCTGCGTACGATCCAAATAATCAATCAGATCATTGATTTCATAGCCGCGGTAATATAATTTTCCCATAGCATCTGTTTTTTTGCCGTCAATCATTTCATAGCCCACAACATCGGCAATTTTGGTCAATCCGACAAGCACACCGGTATTATCTTCATTGCGAAGACCTTTTTTTACATCATAGCGGCGATAAAGTTCATTATCAATGGCATTTTCTTGAATAGATTGTTCAAATATTTCTAATATCTTTTCATTCATGTGTATCACTTACTTTCATTTTTATCATTATATCCCACCAAAATAGTTCATTCAAGAAAAACCATGCTATAATAATGAAACGAGGTGAGAATATGAACACAGTAAGTGAAAAAATACTATCGGCTCATTTAGTGAGCGGTGAAATGAAAAAAGGTCAGCCGATCAGTATCCGCATTGATCAGACATTGACCCAGGATGCCACAGGTACGATGGCTTATCTTCAATTAGAAAGCATTGGTGTAGATAAAGTCAAAACCGAATTATCTGTCAGCTATGTCGATCACAACACTTTGCAGAATGGTTTTGAAAATGCGGATGATCATAAATACTTGCAGACGGTAGCCAATCGCTATGGCATCTATTATTCCAAAGTCGGCAACGGCATCTGTCACCAAGTTCATTTGGAACGCTTTGCCCGCCCAGGCAAGACACTGCTGGGTTCGGATTCCCATACCCCTACAGCCGGCGGTATCGGCAGTATTGCTATTGGAGCCGGAGGATTGGATGTAGCGGCTGCTATGGCCGGACGTGCCTTCCGTCTGAATATGCCGGCCATTGTAAAAATGGAATTAAAAGGACAATTGCAGAAAGGAGTGGCTGCCAAAGATATCATCTTAAAGGTATTGTCCATGCTTTCTGTCAAAGGCGGTGTCGGAAAGATCATTGAATACTGCGGTGAAGGCGTTAAAACACTTTCTGTGCCTCAGCGTGCTACCATTACCAATATGGGCGCTGAATTAGGAGCTACGACTTCTGTCTTTCCAAGTGATGAAAGAACCTATGAATTTTTAAAGAAACAGCATCGTGAAGATGAATTTGTGGAAATCATCGCTGATGAAGATGCCGTTTATGATGAAGAATATGTCATTGATCTGAATGAATTAGAACCTTTGATGGCTCTGCCTCATTCACCTGATAATGTTGTTACTGTGGCTTCCATGGCCGGCAGACCTATTGATCAAGTCCTGATTGGTTCCTGTACGAATTCCAGCTATCTGGATCTGGCAACAGTCGCCAACATCGTCAAAGGACATACCATTGCCTCCAATGTCAGCTGCGGAATGTCCTGCGGATCCAAGCAGGTCTTAACTGCTTTAAGCCAAACCGGAAAATTAACGGATATTATTCAAAGCGGCATCCGCCTATTGGAATCCACCTGCGGTCCATGCATCGGTATGGGACAGTCTCCTGCCACCAATGCTTTCTCATTGCGGACATTCAATCGTAATTTCTATGGACGAAGCGGTACTTTATCTGCCAGTGTAGCTCTTGTTTCCTGTGAAACAGCCATTGCTTCAGCTATTGCCGGTGTCATTACCGATCCTAGAACTTTGGATTATGAGCCTGCTCAGGATCTTGAAAGCTATCTGGTCGATGATCGATGCATATTGAAACCGGATTGTGATCCGCAGAAAGAAATTGTCCGCGGTCCGAATATCAAACCGCTGCCAAAAAATACCAAGCTCAGTGATCGCATTGAAAAACAAGTGATCATCAAAGTAAAAGATAATATTACCACTGATGATATCATGCCGGCCGGCGCCAAAGTTCTGCCATATCGCAGCAATATTGAAAAAATATCCGAATTCTGCTTCATGAATCAGAAAAGCACTTTCCATGATGAAGCTATCGCTAAAAACGGCGGATTTATTATTGCCGGACAGAATTATGGTCAAGGAAGCAGCCGAGAACATGCCGCTTTAGCACCGATGTATTTGGGCATCAAAGCCGTCATCGCCAAAAGCTTTGCGCGAATTCATCAGGCAAATCTGATCAATTTCGGCATTCTGCCTTGTCTTTTCCAAGATGAAAACGATTATGATCGCATTGAGGAAGAAGATGTATTGGTCTTTGATCATCTGCAAGAGCTTCTGCCAAACAGTACCTTAACGGTTTACAATGTTACCAAAGATTTTTACTTTGCGGTCAGCTTGCCTTATAATGAAGAACAGATTACTATTTTAAAAAACGGCGGATTATTAAATTCACTATAAGAAAATGGGCACAGAAACTGAGATTTCTGTGCCTTTATTCATTCATGCCGATCACGGAATCAATCGGCAATGATAAAACAATTCCTTTGGCTTCACTGTGAATGCCGAATTTTTCACCGATAGACTGCATGATCGTTAATTTATTTTCTTTTGGTGTAACGATGAACAGCATTTCTTTTTCTTCCTGAATGCTCATTCCCCAAAAGCTCATTGCTTCCTGATTGCCGATACGGCGGCTGTGAACAATTGTTCCTCCCTGAGCACCGGCTTCTCTTGCGGCATCCATCGCTTCTTCACTGAATCCAGGATTGATGATTGCCACAATCAATGCATATTTTATTTCTGTCATTATGTTTTCATCCTTTCTTGCAGGTAAAGCATCACTGTATTCTTCTAAATTCTGCAGCATTCGAACTAAAAGATTATTGACACCGGACAGCGGCAGCGTAAAAGCAATTCCGCTGTTGATTTTTTCCATTTTTAAATCATTTTTAAGTTTTCTTAACATAATATCCGCAAACGGCTTCGGCATAACTGAGAAAAGTATGCTTTTATCCGGACTGCCTAAGCCTAATATATCCATCATTTTGCTGGAAGCTGTTCCGATGGCATTCCATTGATATTGAATCGGTACATTTCCTTTGGTGAATAAAGCGATCGCTTTCTCTGAAAGCTTAGGAGTCGTGATCAAGATCAATACACGCAATGATAATTGTTTTTCATTCATCCTACTCATCCTCCTCAATTTCGATGATTGCATCTACATCTGCCGGAATCAATGCATCCGGTTTGGTAATCTTCAGCTGCTGGCTTTGCTTAATCTTATAATGCAATCCCATGATCTGAATCGCAATTAACGGGGTCAATGCAACCAAGGCAACAACACCGAAAGCATCTGTCATGATATTTCCGCCCAAAGCTTCACAGGCTCCGATGCACATGGGCAAAAGAAAGGTTGACGTCATCGGACCACTGGCAACACCGCCGGAATCAAAGGCAATACCGACAAATATTTTCGGTACGATCCAAGACAGTGCCAAAGCAAGAATATATCCGGGAATAATGATCCACTGAATCGGTATGCTTGTCAGAATTCTGATAAAGGAAAGACCGATACTGATGGCTACTCCGATTGAAAGTGCACGATTCATGGCTTTGGCAGAAATAATTCCATTGGTAACTGTCTGTACCTGACGATTCAAGATCTGAATCGCAGGCTCTGCCTTCACAATGTAATACCCAATCAGCATGCCAATCGGCACCATGATCCATTGATGTGCACTGCCGGCCAGTTCTTTTCCCAGCATTGTGCCTACCGGTGCGAATCCGACATTCACTCCGCATAAGAATAAAACTAAGCCAAGATACGTATAAACAAAGCCGACCAAAATACGTTTCACCTGTCTTTTTTGATAACGCTGCGTCAAAAACTGGAAAATAAAGAAAACTGCAAAAATCGGCAATATAGATATGATGACCTCTTTGGCATAAAGCGGAATTTCAATTGTAAACGCACGAACCACATCTCTCATTGTTGTGACCGATGCAACTTCCCAAGCAGAATACACCGCTTCTTGGGGCGAATAGAAACAGCCTAAGATCATGACAGCGGCAATAGGGCCTACACTGGATAAGGCCACTAAACCAAAGCTATCGCTGGAAGCATTCTTGTCCCCTCTGACTGAAGAAAGACCGACTCCCAGAGCCATGATAAACGGTACTGTAATTGGTCCTGTTGTCACACCGCCGGAATCAAAAGCTACAGCCAGAAAATTATCCGGAACAAAGAAAGAGAAAATTAATATAAACGCATAAAGAATTAATAAAAATAATGATAAATCAATCTGCAGAACAATACGCAGCACAGCTAAAGCCAAACATATGCCGACGCCAATCGCCACAGTCCAGATCAAGACAGCATTGGGAATAGAAGGAACTTGGGCAGAAAGAACTTGCAGATCAGGTTCTGCAATTGTTACCAAAATTCCCATAACAAAAGCTAAAACAGCCGGAATAATAAACTTCTTGGCTTTTGCCATCTGTACACCAATACCCTCGCCCAATGGACTCATCGCCGTTTCAGCACCTAACTGAAACATGCCCATTCCTAAGATAAGCATTAAGGCCCCGCCAAAAAACATGACCACTGTTCCTATTTCCAGTTCAACAACAAACACACTTAAAATAAGAACAATGGCCGTGATCGGCAATACTGCTGCTAAAGATTCTTGTATTTTTTCTTTTAGTTTTGGATTCAAAACTTACCTCCTTTCCTGAGAATTTCTCTTGGGGCATACAGAAAGATCCAATCTATTTTTGTTTCTGCATCTGTTTCATATATTTATGATATTCATGAATATTCTGAGAGACTCGGAGCAAATAGTTCTGCAATTCATTTTTTTCATTTTCTGAAAAGCCATACGTCATGATTTCCATCAATTTCTGTTCAGCCATTCTTCCTTCCTGAATGATCTCATTCGCTGAATCAGATAGCTTCAGATGAATCGTACGATGATTGCCATCAGTAAATTCACCGGTAATGAATCCTCGTTCCTGCAATGCTCTGCCAGCCATCGAAACGGTCGATTTTGTTACATGATGCTTTTCCACAAAATCAGTTGCTGTATTCATTTCCGGATGATTCGCTAAAAACATCAAGATGACCATTTCGGTAAAAGTCACATGATATTTTCTGCATACTGATTCAAAAACTTTTTCATACAGCTCTTTGCTGATAATAATATTTTGTAGCCAATTATCCATAATGCCTCCAAAAGTGCATAATTGAACAGTTCAATTTTGAACAATTATCTATCATTATTTTAATATGAATCCCAAATAAAGTCAAATAAAAAGAAATGCCGAAGCATTTCTAGATTGTTTTACGTTCAAAAGCTTTGTGATAAGTCTTAATCACCAATGGCACATAAATCATCACGACAGCTATTTCCGCAATCGGATAACAATACCATACAAGATCCAAATTGCCGAAGCTTGCTAAAAGATAAGCCACCGGAATCAAAATCACTAACTGACGCAAAATGGATTGAATCATTGAAGTCGTTCCCTTGCCGAAAGATTGGAAAATCGTTGATATAACGATTGAAATTGCTGCAGGGATAAATGACAGCGCAATGATTCGCAAAGTAACTACCGCTATGCTTTGCAGCTGAGCATCCATTTCAAAGAAGGAAAGCATCAATTCCGGTACAGTTATAAACAATATCGTTCCGATTGCCATGAAGGTCAATGCTGAAAGCAAATACAGGCGTGCGGTTTCCATATAACGTTTCTTATTCTGTGCTCCATATGTATAAGATAAGATCGGCAGAGCTCCTTGATTGAATCCATATACCGGCATAAAGACAAATGACTGCAGCTTGAAATACAAAGATAAACTGGTCACTGCATTTTCAGAGAAGCCGACCAAAACACCGTTCATCAGTGTTGTTGTCACAGATCCGATCATATTCATGATGGCTGTCGGCAGACCGACTGCATAAATATCTTTGACAATCTTGCTGTTCCAATGAAATCCTTTGAATTGAATCTTGACTTCATGCTTGCCGATCAGAGCTGCAGCTACTACGACAATCATCCCGAAGATCTGTCCGATTACCGTAGCAATCGCTGCCCCGGCAATGCCAAGTGCCGGAAAGCCGAATTGTCCAAAAATCATAATTGGGTCCAAAATAATATTGGTCACAGCTCCGACAATCAGCGAAATCATCGGAATGATCATATTCCCTTGTGACTGCAGTATTCTTTCAAAGCAAATAGAAAACATCTGTCCAAAACTGAATACCATGACAATGATCAGATACTGATATCCTAATTCAATAATATCTGCACGATCCGTAAACATCTGTAAAAACGGTCTTGCAAAGAGTACTCCCAGCAAAACAATAATCACACAATGAACAAAAGCAAGAATGATACCCGTTGTCGCAACATGAGTGGCTTCTTCTCTATTTCCTTCACCTAACTTCCTCGAAACCAGTGTTCCGATACCTACCCCTGTTCCTAATGCTAAACTCAAAGAAACCATCTGCATCGGAAAAACAAGTCCGATGGCAAACATTGCATCCTGAGAATAATTAGAAACGTATATCGTATCGACAATGTTGTACAATGCTTGTATCAGCATGCTTAATACAGCAGGAATCCCCATTGAAAATAATAATTTGGGTACAGGCCAAGAGGCCATTTTATCACTCGATTGACTCATACCGAATGATTATATCATATACAATGAATTTTTCAATAAAAAAGGAATCGACACCGATTCCTAATTTCATCAATTATTTCTGAGCGTATAATTTTTTCGCTAACTTCATGATGTTTTCGCAGTTAGCTACGGCATAGTCAAATGATGGAATTGCTTCACATGGAAGTCCTGTATCACTGGCAATGCTCTTTAAACGATAGCTTACCTGAGGTCCTACCATGATGATGTCATAATCTTTGTATACATCTCCATATTCTGCCAGACCTACTGCTTTGATCTGCAATTCTTCTCCATGTTCTGCCCAATAAGCTTCCATTTTCTTCATCAAGATGCTGGTAGACATTCCGCCGGCACATACTAATAAAATTTTCATGACAATCTCTCCTTCTCAAAGATAATAACTTCTCTAAATCTCATTATAATCGAATGCCTTACCATTGTCTATCTTTTCATTTAAGAACATGATCAGAAGTCATCACAAATATTTCTCCAATATTTTACGATGTGCACCGACAAGTGATATATCGTTCAGCTGGTCAACCGCAATCCATTTTTCATGTTCTTGCAGTACATACTCTGTTCCTTCATAAATGTCCATCAGCCAGACACGATGAGAAAAAACATGCTTGCTTTTGCCTAAATAAGTATAATTCTGCGTATCAAATTCCTTTTTCTGCGGCAATCGCCATAATCCCTTCATCAAGCCGTCAGAATCATCACTGCTGATCACAATCTGATTGTCTTTTCTGATCAGAAGTGTCTGATATTGAATTTCAATCGGTTTCTTTGCTTTTGTTTTGATCGGAAAATCTTTTTGGCGCTGATGCTGATAAGCCAGGCATTTCTTTTGCAGAGGACATTGATCGCATAAGATCACTGTCGGTGTACAGATCAAAGCTCCTAATTCCATCAATCCTTCTGTAAAATCTGAGGTACGAGACCCTTTCATCCATTCCCTGACAATTGCTTTGACTTTCTTATGCGTTGCCTGCTTCATGATATCCTCTTCCATCATCAGCAGCCGAGAAACAACCCGCAGCACATTGCCATCCACAGCCGGTGCCTCCTGTCCATAAGCAATCGAAGCAATTGCTCCTGCAGTATAAGGACCGATTCCGGCAATCTTCTCTAATGTAGAAGCATCGGAAGGCAAAACACCGCCATATTCATTCATGACTTGCTTGGCACCTTCATGCAGCTTTCTGGCACGGGTATAATAGCCCAATCCTTCCCAGCTTTTTAAGACAGATTCAATGGAAGCATTCGCCAATGCCTCAATACTCGGATAGTTTTCCATCCATCTTTCATAATAAGGAATCATCGTTTCAATGCGCGTTTGCTGAGCCATGATCTCACTGACCCAAATCGAATAAGGATCCTTGTTTTTTCGAAAAGGCAGTTCACGATGATTTTTCGCAAACCATTCTGTTAATTCATCTTTAATTTCCATATTGCTTTCATTGTATCAGAAAAAAACTGCTTCTGCAGTTTTTTTACATATGTTTCACTCGATCTCTTTCTTCAGCACGCTTGCTGTCATTGAAACGATCAACTGTTCCTACAAGATAGCCGGTAATACGGCGAATTTTTTCAAATCCGACAGGTACGGTCTTCACTTCCGTAGAAACATCATCTCCATCAAAAGTCAATTTTACGCTCTCAATATTTTCATGAATGTATTTTCGCTTGGCCCAAGTTAAATAAGCCTCTGCTTCTTTTTCACTTAAATCTTCATTTGCAATGATATCTACACCATCAACTGTAATTCTATATTCCATGATATCTGCCTCCCATCGTTAAAAATATTTTATCACTTGATGCTTGCTCTGTCATTTGGAATGACTCAAATTATTCTTCCTCAATCAGCTGCTTGGCTTTCTGCGCATCAATCGCACTGACCTTATCCAATTTGCGCTGCATTTGACGTGTTCGTACACCAACCAAATTCTCCAGATCACTTTGTGCCTTTTCTAAACGTTCCTGCGTCAATTCCAAAGCACTGGCAAATTTCGCAAACTCACTCTTCACAGCTCCCAAAATATCCCAGACTTCACTGGAACGCTTTTGAATAGCCAGCGTCTTAAAGCCCATCTGCAGTGAATTCAATAAAGCTGCCATCGTTGTCGGTCCGGCCACATTGATCTTATAATCCCGCTGCAGCACTTCAACCAATCCGCGGCGCACCACTTCCGCATACAAACCTTCAAACGGCAAAAACATAATAGCAAAATCAGTCGTATTCGGTACATCAATATATTTGTCATGAATATCTTTGGCTTCTTTTTTGATGACATCATCCAATTCCTTCAAAGCCTTGTTGATGACATCAGGCTCGCCGCTCTCATAAGCATTCACAACCTTCGCATATTTATCTCCCGGAAACTTTGAATCAATCGGCAGATATACACATTTATCATCACTTCCCGGCAGACGGATCGCAAATTCCACACGATTGCTGCTGCCTTTGCGTGTCGCCACATTTTCTTCATATTGCTCCGGTGCCAAAATTTCTTCCAGAATCGCTTTCAGCTGAATCTCACCTAAAATACCTCGTGTCTTGACATTGCTCAATACCTTTTTCAAATCACCGACACCGTTGGCCAATGTCTGCATTTCACCCAGTCCCTTATATACTTGTTCCAATCTTTCACTTACCAATTGGAAAGACTGAGAAATTCGCTTTTCCAGCGTATCCTGCAATTTTTCATCCACTGTCTTGCGCATTTCCTCCAGCTGCTTATGATTGTCTTCCTGCAGCGAAGTTACTTTCTGTTCGACTGTCAGACGCATTTTTTCCAATTTTTCTTCATTCTGCATCGTCAAAGCATTCATCTTTTCCTCTAAAGCAGAAGTTGTCTGAAACAATTGCTTCCGCAATGCCTCATTGCTGTAAGCCGATACTTCATTTTGCTTGGCAATAGAAGCACTCATTTCCTTCAACCGCTCATTGAGCATTTCATTGTTGCTTTTCTGTGTCTCACTCAGCAATGAACCTAAATTGGCTGTATGCTGATTGATATCCTGCTTCATATTCATCAATTCTTGATTGCTCTTATTCGGACGAAACAACAAGATCAAAAGCAAGATGACAATAACTGCTAATAATCCAATGATGATATATTCCATTTGCATTCCCCCTGTTATTCAAATATGCTGTTGCCGACAAACTCAGCCAAAATAGAATTTTTCAAGACGACATCCACATCGCCGTCCAAAAAATATGCCAGCATCTTGACAAGCCGATTCGCCCGCAGATATTCCTTTTCACCTTTTTTGATGACAGATAACACCGGCACCGCAATCGTTTTTAAGATTGGCATTTCATAAGCCAATGACGTATTAAACACATAATCTGCTTCTTCCTGATAAGGATAAATATATTTATTTTCACCTTCGACTACATGCGGCCATTGCGAGATTGTCTGAGTCGCTGAATAGCCCCTGAACTGATAATCACGGACAATACGGCGAATCAGACGATAATCACTTGTTGTAATACGATTCTGCTTATCCAAATTCAAATGCGTCAAAGCATTGATATAGACACGGAATTTTGCACTTTCAGGAATCTGGCTGGACAAGCGCGGATTCAAAGCATGAATGCCTTCCACAACCAAGATCTGATTTTCTTTCAATTGAACCTTATTGCCTTCCCAGACTCTTTCACCCAATTGGAAATCATAGCGCGGAAGTTCCACTTCTTCATTGTTTAATAGCGCCGTCATCGTTTCATTGAGCAGCTTCAGATCCAATGTTTCCACATTTTCAAAATCATAAGAACCATCACTCAATCTTGGTGTCTGAACACGATTCACATAGAAATCATCCAATGACATCTGCACAGGCTCAACACCTAAAATGCGCAGATGAATGCACAAACGCTTTGAAAAGGTCGTCTTGCCGGCCGAACTTGGTCCTGAAATCAAAACAATTCTTTTCGTATCTTTGGCATGCACAATTTTTTCAGCCAATTCCACTAATTTCTTTTCCTGCATGGCTTCACACATCATCGCCAGTTCTTTATATTTTCCCTGTTCAATAATATGATTGATATCCGATACAGTAGAAACACGTATTTTCTTGCCCCATTGTTCAAATTCTTCATAAGCTTCAAATAATTTCGGCTGATCAATGAATGTACTTTCCTTGGACAGCCATAAGCCCTTACCGTATTTTTTCAGCGAAAACTGCTTCAGATACGAAGCATTCGGCAGCATTACACCATAATAATAGTCAGCCAATCCGCATAGCTGATAAACACTGACTTTTTTTGCATGACGATACCGCAATAAGTCCGCCTTCTCCTGCAATCCTTCTTTTTCAAATAAAGCAACGGCCTCTTCCAAAGGCATTTCCGTTCTTAAGATTCTCTGTCTGGAATTAATGATTTCCTGCATCTGACAAACAATCAAATCACAATCCTCATCCCTTAACGGAATTTTCTTCTGTATCTCACAATATAAGCCAGAAGCAAACGTATGTTTGATTTCAACCTGACTGCCGCCGAAAGCCAAAGCACAAGCCACTGAAAACACAAAACTCAGCGTACGCTCATAAATCATGGATCCTGTTGTTGAGTCATCCAGTATGTACTCCAATTGACCATCTTCTTCCAGTGATTCATCCAAATGCATCAATTGACCGTTGAATGTCACTGCATAAATTCTGTTTTTTAAAACATCATCCTGTATCAAACGCATAATTTCTACAGGATGATCACATTGAATTTTTTTTGTGTTATTGATCTGAATTGTAAACATAATTATCACCTAACTCATATTATAGTCCTTTCAGCCATTGAAAACTATGGTTAAAATGATGAATTCGTCCCATACAGCTGATCTGATATTCTGCATCGCAGCTTTCCTTCACACACCAAGAAACTTGTTTTTGACGCTCAGGCACAAATGCTGTGATCACCAAAATATGACTGACATATCCTTCTCTATTGCGGAAAACAGTAAAAACAACATGAATTTTTTTTACTTCTTTTCTTATTTTTATTTTCCCGCAGACCAAAAACCGATCCGCATTATGATTATTTTTCTGAAATCGCTGTCTTTTCACCACATAGGATTCACCATTTTTATTGGTCATGACATGAAGGATCTGATCTGCACTGATCCTGCGCATCTCCATCATTTCTTTTGCATGCTTGGTAAACATGACCATTCCATATCGGCAATAAATATTCGTCATTTTCCAAATATCCTTGGTATTGTACAGATATTTTGTCTCTTTCATTCATATCACCTGAATAAATTATAATATATCTGTACTTTATTTTCAATAAATTATCATTTTTAAAATAAAAATGATACTATTGCTTTGCGTTTATAAAAATTCCCGAATGCATCGGAAATTTAAGCTGGATTGATCATTGTCAATTGAACTTTTTGTTTCTCTTCATCGATCTTTTTTACCCAAACGGTCACAATATCTCCGACAGAAACTATTTCAGAAGGATGAGAAAATCGCTCTTTTGTCATATTGGAAATATGAACAAGTCCGTCTTCATGCAGTCCGATGTCCACAAAGGCACCGAAATCCACGACATTGCGCACAGTTCCTTGCAATTTTTCTCCAATCTTCAGATCTTCCAATTCTAAGATATCACTTCTCAGCATGACCTTATCAAAAGAATCACGATAATCTCTTAATGGTGCACAGATGGCATCCAATATATCTTTTAATGTATATTCATCAATATCAACTTGTCTTAAGATTTCCTCCTGATTGATCTTATTGACCGCTTCTATCGCTTTTTCACTGCCCAGATCACTGGCCTCTAAGCCTAGAAGCTTTAATATCTGATAGGCCTTATCATAGCTTTCCGGATGAATGGCACTTTGATCCAGCGGTTCGCTGCTGTCCAGTACGCGCAGAAAGCCGGCAGCCTGTTCAAAGCTTTTGGCCCCGATCTTCGGAATCTTTTTGATTTGTGCGCGGCTTGTAATTTGACCATGTTCCGCACGATATTCCACAATGCTTGAAGCTGCACCGCTGCTTAGACCGGAAATATTTTTCAAAAGTTCCACACTGGCTGTATTGATATTGACTCCAACCAGATTCACAGCTTTCGAAACGACAAATTCCAAACGCTGTTTCAATTGCTTGGCCGGCAGATCATGCTGGTACTGTCCGACTCCGATGGACTGCGGATCAATCTTGATCAATTCTGTCAATGGATCCATCAATCGGCGGGCAATGGAAATAGCTGATCGCTGTTCCACATGCAAGTCAGGAAATTCCTCACGCGCCAAGGTCGAAGCACTGTAAACAGATGCCCCTGCTTCACTGACAAGCACAAAGGATACATCCAATTTCTTTTCCTTCAGAAACTCAGCAACAAATTTCTCGCTTTCTCTGGAAGCTGTCCCATTGCCGATAGCAATGACCTCCACATGATATTGTGTGATCAAACGTTCCAGTTCTTTCTTTGCCGCTTCGACTTTCGCATTTGGCTGATGCGGATAAATCACACTGACCGTCAGCATATTGCCCATACGGTCAATGACAGCCAGCTTGCATCCGGTACGGAAGGCTGGGTCAAATCCTAAAATAATCTTATCTTTCAAAGGCGGCTGCAGCAAAAGTCTTTCCAAATTCATAGAAAAGACATCCATGCTTGCCTGCTGTGCTTTTTCCGTCAATTCTTTGCGGATCTGATTTTCAATGGATGGAATGATCAAACGCTGACATCCATCAATCACTCCCATTTCGACATATTCTTTTGCACAGCTTTCATGTTTTCTTGTAAAGCGATAAATCGCATTGTTGATCGCATACTGAGCATCAAACTCAATATTTACGGTAATAACCTTTTCTTTTTCAGCTCGATTGATGGCCATGATGCAGTGTGTCGGAATCGAAGATACACGGCTGGCAAAATCATAATACATGCGATATACCTTTTTCTCATCCTCATGTTTTTTCTTTTCCTTGGTCACAATTTTGCCGTAGTTCATCATTGAATCATAAAATTTCTGACGAATGGAAGCATCATCACTGACTCTTTCTGCAATAATATCACATGCCCCCTGAATCGCTTCCTGAATGCTGCTGACAGAATCCTGTACATATTTCTGAGCTTCTTCCTCCACAGAACCATATTTCGGCATCTTCAGCATCCAATCAGCTAAAGGCTCCAATCCCTTGGCAATAGCCTCTGTTGCTCTTGTTTTACGCTTCTGCTGATAAGGACGATAAATATCTTCCACCTGAGACAATTTCACACAAGCCTGCAGCTGTGCCTTGATCTCATCCGTCAATTTTCCCTGTGTTTCAATCAGACGCGCAACATCTTCTTTTCGCTTTTCTAAATTCATCTGATATTCATACTGTTCAGAAATCTGACGAATCTGTTCTTCATCCAATCCCTTGGTCATTTCTTTTCGATAACGTGCAATAAACGGAACCGTATTGCCCTCTTCCAATAATTTCAATGTGTTTTTTACTTGGCTTTCTTCAATATGAAGAAGCTCTGCAATCATTTCTATTTGTTTCATTTTCTACCTCTCACTTGTATTATAATCGAGTCACTCAAAAATACTAGTCTTGACTTATTCAAATCAGCTTCGGTTTTGTGTATAATGATGAATATGGAAAAAGTATTAGAACCAAGAACAAAAATTATTACGGAATCAATCAATGATTTCAAAAAACATTTGGAAGAAGAAGGACGCATCGAATATGCCTTTGTTGATAATCAAGCTGTTTTCGATATCCAGGATACCAAGATCATCTGTGATACTGTTGTACTTACCAATACAGATTTTTCTGACTGCAGCTTTGAAAACTGCGATCTCTGTGACTGTATTTTTGAAAACTGTGATCTTTCCAACATCTCCTTTGAAAAAGGAACACTGCATCGAGTCAAATTCATCAAATGCCGTTTGACCGGCTGTGATTTTTCCGGCACACTGCTTCAGCATACTTCTTTTATTCAATGCAAGATGAACTATATCAATTTCTCCAGTGCTGTCTTCAAAACAGCAGAAATTGTGAACAGTGACTGTACTTATGGATCTTTTGTTGCCGCAAAATTCAAAAATATGCTTTTTCATGAAGATGTTCTGAAAGAAGCTGAATTTATCAACACTTCCCTGAAAGATCTGGATTTCAGCACTTCAAATATTGAAGGCATTGTATTATCCAGTGATTCTTTGCAGGGATTAACTGTTTCCATGGAACAAGCCAGTGCAATCGCCAGATTATTAGGACTTATCATCAAATAACAATCACCTTCATCACTGAAGGTTTTTTTATATGTAATTTTATAACTTGATAAATGAACAAAACAAGATTATAATACAATACATGCAAATAGTTAGTATGCTAACTAAAGGAGATTTTATGAAAATGCCTTTGTATTTGTCTTTGTTCAAAACCTTTCATGCTCAGCGCAAGAAGAATCGCGAAAACATGAAATCCTTTCAATTAGCTCCCGGACAGCCCAAAGTGCTGCGTTTTATTCGTGATCATCCTTATTGCAAATTAAAGGAGATTGCTTTGGAATATGATCTTGAAAATGCAACTGTCAGCCGTATTTTGGACAATTTGGAAGCAAAAGAAATGATCCTGCGTCAAACGAATCCGCAGAATAAAAGAGCCTATCAGCTTTTATTGACGGAAAAGGGCTTGGAGGCATTGAAAAAATGGGAACAGCATTGTCTGGATGTAGAGGCTATTTCCTTACAGGGATTCAGTGCAGAAGAAAAAGAACAGTTTCAGAGCTATTTAGCTCGAATGTATCACAACTTAACAGAAAAAGATTTATAAAAGGAGGAGGGAGAATATGATTCATCGTTTATTGCCATATGCTAAGAAATATCAGAAATATTTTCTTTTAGCAACTCTATGTGTCATTGGAGAATGCGTTTTTGAACTTGTCATTCCTGTTTTGATGTCAGATATCATCGATTATGGAGTCATGAATCAAGATACGCATTTTATTATTGTCAATGGGTTGTTGATGATGGGATGTGCACTCATTGCCTTTCTATTGGGTTCGCTTTATGCCCGCTATGCAGCGATTGCCGGACAAGGATTTGGGGCTGCATTAAGAAAAGATGTTTATGAAAAAATACAGGATTTCTCATTTGCCAACACTGATCATTTTTCTACTTCATCTTTGATTACGCGTCTGACCAGTGATGTCAATATTCTGCAGAATGCTATCTGCAATGGATTTCGTCCATTGATTCGTTCCCCATTCATGCTGCTGTTAGCCTTGTTGTTTACATTTACGATCAATGCTCAGCTTGCTCTTGTCTTTCTGATTGCAACACCTGTTTTAGGCATCGGCTTATTTGTGATTGTACGGCGAGTAGGTCCTTTGTACAAACTGATGCAGTCCAGCATTGACAGCATCAATACTGTTGTTCAGGAAAATCTCAGTGCGATCCGTGTTGTCAAATCTTATGTAAAAGAAGGCTACGAGGAAGAAAAGTTTGAGAAAATCAATGAACAGCTGAAGAAGCACAGCGAATCCGCATTTCGCATTTCTGTCTGGAACATGCCCTTATTTCAATATGTCATGTATCCGACTATTGTGGCAATTCTTTACTTTGGAGGCACAATGATCTTAGCTGGTACGATGCAGGTAGGAGAGCTGACCGGCTTTTTAAGCTATGTCATGCAGATCCTGAATTCCTTGATGATGATGTCCAATGTCTTCTTGATGCTGACACGCTCCATCGCCAGTCAGGAACGTATTGTTGAAGTATTGGATGAAGTTGTGGATATCAAAGACAGCGGCAATACAGAATTGCAGATTCAGCATGGCACCATTGATTTCAATCATGTTTATTTCAAATATAAATCTACTGCCAAAGAATATGTATTAAGTGATATTGATCTGCATATTCCGCAAGGTTCTACTTTGGGAATTCTTGGCGGATGCGGCAGTGCCAAAACAAGCTTGGTGCAGCTGATTCCTCGCTTATATGATGTCAGCGAAGGAGAAATTACAATTGATGATCACAATGTCAAAGAATATTCCGTAGAACATCTGCGTGAGTGTGTCGGTATGGTCCTGCAGAAAAATGTCTTATTCAGCGGAACCATTCGTGACAATCTGTTATGGGGAAATCCAAATGCTGATGAAAAAGAATTGGATTGGGCATGCAAGATTGCCTGTGCCGATGAATTCATCAATCGCTTTCTTGATCATTATGACACAGATCTGGGACAAGGCGGTGTCAACATCTCCGGCGGACAGAAACAGCGTCTGTGCATTGCCAGAGCCTTGCTGAAAAAACCGAAGATCTTGATCTTAGATGATTCTACCAGCGCTGTCGATACTGCCAGTGAAGCCACGATCCGCAAAGGATTAGCTTCTTTAAAAGATACGACAAAAATCATCATTGCTCAGCGTGTCAGCAGTGTCTTGCATGCCGATCAGATCCTGATCTTGGATGACGGCAAGATCAATGCTGTCGGTACACATGAAGAATTGCTTCAGAACAATCCTATTTATCAGGAACTCTATTATTCACAATTGGAAGGAGCTGGTTTATAATGGCACGGCAATTGACAAATGCAAAACCGCAGGATATCAAAAAAACATTATCTTCATTTAAGAGCTATGCGGCTCATCATGCCCTTGCCTTAGGAATTGTCGCAATCCTTGTCATCATCAGCACCTGTGTCAATCTCTGGGGAACCTTCCAGATTCGTACGATCATCAATCAATATTTAGGTCAAGGCGATTTTGAAGGCTTTGTTCATTTCATCGGCTTGATGGTGATTGTTTATCTGATTGGTGCTACCGCTACAGCCATTTATAAGCAATTAATGATCCACACTTCTTCTAAGATTCTCAAAGAAATCCGCAGAGATCTCTTCCATCATCTTCAAAAATTGCCGATTGGCTATTTTGATACACATACACACGGAGAAATCATGAGCCGTTTTACCAATGACTTGGATACTGTACAAGACGCCTTGAATAACTGTTTTGATACACTGATTCAAAGCTTTATTATGATTGTAGGAACATTGACGCTGATCTTTGTATTAAGCTGGCAATTATCTTTGATTGTCTTTGTCTGTATGTTCATTATGTATCTGATCATTCAGTATTTAAGCAAGAAAAGCAAGCTATACTTCTCCAAACAGCAAAAAGCTATGGGAGAATTAAACGGTTATATCGAAGAAATGGTTGACGGCATCAAGGTTGTCAAAGTGTTCAATCATGAAAAACAAAGCATTGAAGGCTTTGATCAGCACAATGGAAAACTGCAGGATGCAGCTACCAATGCACTGACTTTCTCCGGCAGAACCATTCCGACCGTTGTCAGTCTGTCATATTTCAATTATGCTCTTGTTACTTGCTTAGGCGGTTTCTTGACTATCTATGGCTTGATGGATCTGGGCAGCTTATCTTCTTATTTGGTCTTTGTCCGACAGACAGCTCAGCCAGTCAATCAGTTTACTCAGCAGCTGAATTTCATGCTGGCAGCTTTGGCTGGTGCCGAAAGAATCTTTGCCGTTATGGAAGAAAAGGAAGAAATCAATCAAGGAGCTGTCTCCTTGACTCCCGTTCTGAAAAAGGAAGATGGAACTTTGGAAGAGTGTTCACAGCATACCGGTTATTGGGCATGGCGTCATGTCCATGCGGATAATACCGTTGAATTAGTGCCATTGCAGGGAGATGTTCGTTTCCATGATGTCACATTCAGTTATGACGGCAGAACCGATGTATTAAAAAATGTCTCTCTTTATGCTAAGCCAGGTCAAAAAATTGCTTTTGTCGGAGCTACCGGTGCAGGAAAGACAACCATTACCAATCTGATCAACCGTTTCTATGATGTTCATCAAGGAAGCATTACATATGACGGCATCGATGTCAAATTGATACAAAAAGAATCACTGCGTCATTCTATTTCAATCGTACTGCAGGATACTCATCTATTCACCGGAACAATTGCAGATAACATTCGCTATGGTAAATTGGATGCCACATTGGATGAAGTCATTGCAGCCGCAAAGCTTGCCAATGCTCATAGTTTTATTACCCATCTGCCTGATGGCTATGACACGATGTTAAGCGGAGACGGCGCCAATCTTTCTCAGGGACAGCGCCAATTATTGGCCATTGCCCGAGCTGCGATTGCAGATCCTCCGGTACTGATCTTAGATGAAGCTACGAGTTCCATCGACACCCGTACTGAAAAATTAATTGAAAAAGGGATGGATCGCTTAATGGAAAACCGTACCGTGTTCGTCATCGCTCACCGCTTATCTACCGTCAGAAATGCCAATGCCATCATGGTATTGGATCACGGAGAAATCATTGAACGAGGCGACCATGATGAACTGATTGCTCAAAAAGGACGATATTATCAACTCTATACAGGACAATTTGAATTAGAATAAAGTGAAAAGGACTGAAACAATGATCAGTCCTTTTTCTGGCGCTCTAATTTATCGTGTGGGTGTGGGACTGCAATGATTTTTCGTGTGGGCATTTTCGCAACTATGAATTTTTTTCGTGTGGGTATAGTTTTACCCACATTTTTTTTATCCTTTTCAAACATAAAAAATCCCTTCATATGCTAAGATTTCACTTGTCAGAGAGATATCTTTACATGAAGGGAGGAATTATATTCCTATGAACAATCTTATCACAGCTGCTTTCAATATTAAACCTGAAAATATTGAATCTATTCATTCTATCAAAGAAGATGGCTCTTTGAATATTCATATCACCTTATCTATTAAACCTATGGAGTGTCCTATTTGTGGTGCCAAAGCCATTTCTCATGGAAAGCACAAGAAAACTATCAAGCATCCCGCTATTCTCGATTTTGACGGCAATATCATCTGGTATGCTCGCCGATATAAATGTACCCAGTGTTCTCACACTTTCCTTGAACACAATCCTTTTGCCTTTGCCGGCCTTTCTATTAGCATCGCCACTCAAAGAGCTATCATGTTTGATCTCAAAAACCCCAATTTTACTTACAAGGATATCGCACAGCGTCATCACGTTTCTAGCTTTACTGTTCAGAAATTATTTGACAGCTGGGTCAATATTCCTCGATTAAAGCTTCCTCAATCCATCGGCATTGATGAAATCCATTCTGACATGGCCATTTATGGTAGTTCTTATCTGTGCGTTCTTGTAGATAATATGGAACGTTCCCTTTTCGAAATATTACCTTCCAGGTCCAAAGATTATCTAAACAAATATCTTGAAAAGATCCCTCAGTCTGAAAAAGATAATGTTCGTTATATTACTGTCGATGATATGTGGGATGCCTATATTGATGTGGCTCAGAAAAACTTTAAGAATGCCATAATTGCTGTGGATCCTTTCCATGTGATCAAGCATCTGGGTGAATGCTTTAGCCGTATCCGCATCAATATCCAAAATCAGGTTGTATATGACAGTGATACATATTATCTTCTTAAATCATGGCATCGTTTGCTTGAAACTGATTTTAATCTGGATAACGAGCCTAGATATAATGGCCATTTCAAGAAGAACCTCAATTATCGTAATCTATATGATATGCTTTTAGATATTAACGAAAATTTGACCTGTGCTTATCAGTTAAAAGAAATGTATCGGAGGTTCAATAAAGAAGCTACATTTGAAAATGCTTCAGAATGGTTGGACGAAATAATATCTGCTTTTCTTATCGCTGACATTCCTGAGTATAGGTCTTTTATCGATCTTATCAAAAAATATAGGCCCTATATTCTCAATTCATTTAAACGACCTTATGATAACAGAAAGCTTTCAAATGCATTATCTGAAAATATCAACAGTCAGATCAGAGCTAATCTCAGTGTCTCAAGAGGTGCTGCCAATTTCACCAGATTTAGAAAGAGGATGATCTATTCTCTCAATAACAAGATCTTCTATTCTGCAACTGAACATCTCAAGTCCGATAAAAGGACTTCTAAGCCAAGAGGCAATTACAAAAAATAACACATCATTTATTTCTCTCTGACAAAAAAAATAAGGTAGGTTTTCTGGTAATCATTTTACCAAATTTCCTACCTTTTTTCAGTTTATACCCACACGATAAATTAGAGTGGATTTTTTCAAAACCACACGATAAATTACATTACGCTTTTTCTTATGCTACTCATGACTTAATAAATTCAAAAAGTTAAGTATTTCTCAGTTGCAGTTATTTCTTATTGCTTATATTACCATTTGCGTCTTTTGTAAAATGAACATGATCATCATAGTAATCACTGCTAAAGAATAATTTCTTTTTTGAAATCTCACCTGTTTTAAGCAGTCCACATTCACCACCTGCATTATCGACTCCTACACATGCTGAAATTGCAGTTCCTGCACGCACAGATGCTGCTGTTTCAGCGGCTAACTGACTTGGAAAATCTTTATAAGCAAGTGTGTATGTTGAAGTAGAGATTGAATACACGGCAGCACAAACAGGCATCGAAAACATTACCCCTAATACTGACAGTAATAAGATTGATTTAATTTTTTTCATATTCCTTTCCTCCTATTGTTATTGTCTTATCACATAAATCCAAAATGCTTAAATCATGAGTAACCAGTATGACACAACGCCCTTCTCTAGCATATTCCTTTAACATGCGCATGACAATTTCTTTGTTTTCTTGGTCTAGCGATGCCGTAGGCTCATCCGCCAACAAAATCTTACTGTTTTTAATAATGGCTTTGGCAATTGCTACTCGCTGTTGCTCCCCTCCGGAACATTCTACAATCTTCTTATTCTCAAATCCCTTCAATTTCACAATTTCCAATGCTTGTTTCATTTTCTCTGTAAACTCTTTTTTGGTATAAGAATGATTGACAATCGATAGATTCTCTTTCACAGTTTCATTTTCAATCAAACCATAATTCTGAAAAATATAAGAAATGTTTTCACCTCGAAACTTCCTGATCTTTTTCTTATCCACAAATAATCCATCATACAGGATTTCCCCTTCATCATAATCTTCAATCAATCCGATCATATTCAATAAAGTGGTTTTCCCGCATCCGCTCACCCCAACAAAGGCCGTAATCTGATTCGCTTCTGCACAAAAATGAAAGTGCTCAAAAAGTACATGTTCTCCAAAAGATTTCTTTAGATTTTTTCCTTCTATCTTCATCTTTTCACCTGATCTTTCTGTTTTTTCTGTATCTGTGATATCCATAAATACCTATAGTTTCTGTAATAAGAATAATTGCCAAGAAAATCGCTGAAGTCCATGAATACAAAATCATCATGAAAGCAATGACCGCAAGATCCATCAAACCTTTCGGCAATAAATTGTGTTTGAAACAATGCTTATCACCGATATTTTCAAAACATTCAATGTATAATCGTTTTTCATTGTTTGCCTCATATATCAAATACTGAACAAAATCTACCATTAATATCAGACAAATAAGCAATATCACATTCACTATCGGCAGCACACTTCTCTGATTATACATGTTTACCAATGTTGTCATAGAATCTTTCATATTCACAACATCAAAGGTTTTACGTATACCTTGTTCTGCAAATAACTGATCCATATATTCTTGAGCACTGATGTTCGTTGAATCGTACGTAAATAATAATGATTGTACATCATATCTAATCGCTTCATAATCAAAAGTAACATAATAAACGGCATCAGTAAGAGTCGAATTTTGCAATGCTTGGACATAGTCATAATTATTCACTTGATGCGGTTCATAACTGTAAAAATATTCAATATAATCAATCCCTTCGTATTCGTAATATGGACCATGAATCAACTTCTTTAATTCATATCGTTTTTCTTCGTTCATTGCATGGATATATTGTTTTGGAATGTAAGCCGAATTATAATTAACTGTCTCATTCTGAGAGATAATTCCATGTTTTTTTAAGAATGATTCATTTACGATAATAATCGGAAGAACTTGATTGTCTATTTCTATAGAATCATTATCTGTCAGAAATTCAAATGCATCATTCTCATTTACCAGCTGATCATAGATTGATTTCAAATGCTCAGCCCCATAAAACTGAGAATAATTGGTATCAAAGTAATATGTACCGAATTCATAAAGATGATTCAGATGATCACTGTTAAATTGTAAGTTATAATTGATCGTTGAAATGAAAAGAATCTGAGATAATCCTTGATTCAAGGTACTTAAACAAGCAATCAATAATAAGGTTCGAAACATTAAAACAGCTTTCTCCAAAAAGGCAAATGGCTGCATATTCTTGATAATCAGATTGAATGGGATATAGTGAATACAGATGTATACCATTCCGCTGAAAAATAACACCAATGCATACCAGATACCATTCAAAAACAAGTTAAACAGAATATAAACGATGGCATCAGATAAACTTCTTTGAATGAAGATCATATATAACAATGCATTGCCAATTAAGATTAACGGAATTAATCGAAGCAATGGAATCAATACAAATTTCACATAGATTTTGAAATCAGAAATGCCTTCCAATTTATGAATGGTAATTGATTTCACTGATTTGAATATATGATCAACATACACAAAAGCAATAATACCGGCAATCATGATATACAGTACAATCAGATTGAAATCAATTACACCGGGGGACTCTGTATGCTTGGTTAACCGATCATAAGTTATACGACATTCAGGATAATGCTCATTAAAATAAGCAATCAATGTTTCCAAATTACCTGAAATATTCCCTGTTCCTGATACCCAATAAAACCCAATTAATGAAAAAATCGGATGGTCAAAAGTCATTTCCGTAATTGTCAATGATCTTGGAAATACCATATATATTTTCTTTTGTGGATCTTGAGATTGAGCAGAATATTCAAAATTCGCTTCTAAACTGACTTCTCCTTCTTCCAACAGTATCTTATCAAAATAATCCCTATCCTTTGAATGAGCCAAAATATATTGATTGCCTCTATCATCTGTACCGCTTTGATAGAAATTTAATTGCAGGACATTTGCTTGAGTCATTAAATCATTGAAAAAGTTTTCTCTTTCTTCTTCATGAATCGTATTCTGAATAGTCAACAAATATCTTACTTCTTCGTTCTCTTCAACTACTTCATCATAAGAAAAAATATTGCTCGTTAAGTATCTGTCATAAGCTTTCATACTGAAAAAAGTAGTTACGGCTACTAATGATATGATCAGTAATTTCACAACAATATTTCTTTTCATATGCCTGCCCTCTTTATTATGAATTTATAACCAACCTCATTATAACAAGCATACAGGCTTTTGAAAAATCACATTATTTCTGTATTCACGTGAAAAATTAAAGATACGCGTAATTATTTTTTTGCTTCAAATACACATTGGCTCTTTCCCAATCACCCTTTAGTTCCAATAATTCAATGACTATATCAACATAAAATTCGCTTAAATCATAATCTTTTAATTTCATAAAATATTCATAAACTTCAATGGCTTTTTGAATCAGTTCATCATTAGGAACATTTCTTTGATTGCGAACAAGTTTGCTAAATAGGTCCAATAAGTCGCGATACTCACGTGTTTTCATTTCCATTCTTCCTTCACTTACCCAGAACTGTGCTTCTTTATAATCTTCTAGTTCATAATATACATAAATATAATAGAGAATCATAAGTGGATTATATTTTTCACATTTTTGTGCTTGTTCTAACTTTTCAATGGCGTTATGATAATCTTTTCCTTTAATACAATTCCATGCCATATTGCGATATAATTTAGCCAAATAAGTGTTATTATAGTTCATTGTTTTGGCCATTGACAAACAAATTTCATATTGTTTATTAGATTGTTCATATTTTCTGCTTTTCGTATAAACATCTGCCAAGCACATGTTGCAGCTATATGAACGTTTGATTGCACCATATTTTTCAAAAATAGATTTTGCCGTTTCAATGACATGCTTCGCATCAAAGAGCATGTTCTTATGCTTATAAACAAAGAACTTATGATAATAATTGATGGCTAAACTATATTCATCATAAATGAGTTTAGCGGCATCATCAAAATATTCATTTGCCTTTTCATACATATTGCGTTTGTAATATTTTAATCCCTTGTATTCCCAGTACAAATAACCGGCTTTTTGATCATAACAAATTATTCTTTCTAAATTCTTTTCCATTTTACTGGCTGATGAAATCTCTTTTTCATGAACATAAATTACATAAGTCATAAGCTGAACGAGGTAAAAATATTTTGAAGTAATAAAATTATCCTTGTTTTTTAAAATCTGCTGCTCATATTTACTTAAATCTGTTTCACCCATAAAAACATCTAAAAGAAAATCATTATATAATTGATAAATTGTGTCATCGATTACTGTGGAGGCAGATAATTGTATCTGCAACGCTTCCTCAATTCTCTGTAAATTATAAGATGTCGGAATCTCAATTCCTTTTTCATATCTGGAAAGGATCTGATATTTAATATTTGTCATAGATTCTAATTGTTTCAAAGAAATACATTTTGATTTTCTTGTTATATAGATTGCATTTCCAGTTCTGTTTATATCTTGATTTTTCATTATTTTCTCCTTATAAACACAAAAAGAAGTCAAAACTTGACTTCTTAAAGATCAGGTTCCTCAAACCTATACGGATTATTTTCTGTACATATGTGTGTGCAATTTTCACCGTTAGGTCCGCAATCTTCATCATGAATATGTGTGCATACAGGTTTGCAACAGATTCCTAATAAAAGAACCATTAATAAGAAAGTAATTTGCTTTTTCATATTTACCACCTCTAAATTAAATAATAATAGTTTTAATACTTTAAGTCAAATCACATTTCTCCTATATTCACGTGAAATATAAATGCTTTATGACGTCAACTTCTTCAAAAAATATACATCTATAATAAAATGGATAGGCTAATCATTGACTAGCTTATCCATTTCTTCTTTTACGAACCGCTTGTATTCTTCCTCATTGGCACCGATTGCCTTCAATATCATCTTCTGCTTTTTCGTAAGCCTGTATCTTAAATGATATTTCTCATCTGCTAATTTTGTCACCCCTAGTTTATCATACTCCCTCAGTACCTTCGGTACCGTATATTCCTTCCGATTTGTCTTGTATAGTTCCTTCAACGACTTGTGGATCTCATTTCTTATGATCAGCGCTATGAATGATACAAACATTTTGCTTTCCAGTTTCTCATCTGTATGTACCCTGAATACGTCATTCCCTAAATATGTCTTCTCCATCCCGAATATCTTTTCTACCGCATCCCTGTCCCGATATGTTTCCAATGCTTCCTCTGCATCCATTTTTTTCGAGGTCACGATCGTAAAATACCCCACCTTGTCGATCAGCTTATTGATTTCTTTGTCTTTTCTTTGGTAATTCATGAAATATCCATTTTCATCATATTTCATCCTGTAGTATTTTTCATACCGTTTCACATCTTTTGCTTTTTTTATCTTCTTTGCCTTCTTTTTTTCAAGCTCCTCATCCATTTTCATAAATCTGTCATGGATCTTTATTTTCTCTTTTTCTGCTTCTATCCCGTCATAATACACATGCTCATATTGTTTCTTCCCCGTATTGAACAGATCCTTCTCTACCGTCATCCCATATAATTCATACCCTTTCATATAATTGGAATATCCGTTCCTCAATTTCACACTCGCCTCTTCCACCGTTTCTTGTATGAATTTCGCATTCCCTTTGGTCATCAGGATGTAATCATACTCATGCTCTTCGAAATATCTGATGTTTGCCATCGAAAAATATCCCCTATCCAGCACAAATCCAACATCCTTGCATCCATAATGTGCTGCTCTCTCCA
>CALUVS010000023.1 GCA_944324265.1 uncultured Traorella sp. | reverse complement strand
TAATATTTTCCGATACTTACGGGACTTTTGAAAGTTTTTGTGATCCCTTCATTTCTTTTCAAACTGTAAAAGACAGGCCTCTTTGATGAGGTTTTTTTATTAAATCAATGTTTATTGAATTAAAAGAATAAACTATGCTATAATATGATAGATTATAGAAAAAAGGTGATTCTATGAAAGAAATTGGCGAGATTCTGAAAGCAAAAAGACTTGAAAAAGGACTAACAATTGAACAAATCAGTCAGCAAACTCGCTTATCACTGCCGCATATCAAAGCGATTGAAGCAGGCAATCTGGATTATTTCAAAAACGATTTGTCCTATCTTCGATTCTTTTTGCATGCTTACAGTGATGCGGTGAGTGCGGATTATGAACAGATAAAAATGCTGCTGAATAAATCACTGGATGATTATACGCGGGCATTTGAAGTAAAAAAAGCAGACGACCATATCAAAATGGAAGAAAATATTCAGAAGAATAAAAAAGAAGATGTTGAAAGAAAAAAAAGAAAGCGTCCGGCAGTGCATAAGCATCAAAGCCGCGGCAAGCTGGATTTTTCTTTGGTCAGCTTTTTGACCATTGTCACCATCTTGGCCGTATGTGTCTTGACTGTCAGCGGATATTATCTGCTGCGCAATTTAAATCAGAATGAGGAACCGAATGAGCCGATTCCGCCTGTTGTGGAAAATGAAAATGATAAACCAACCCAGCAGGAAGAAAATGAGGATCCAAACAATAATGAGGAAACTTCAGAAACAGAACCGTTGCGTGTGGAACTGGAAGAAACCAATCGTTATATGATCTATAACGCAGCTGAAAAAATTGTGATTCGAATTGAATTTGTTCCTAGTTCTTGGTTTTTGGCCACCATGGATGGTGTTGATATGAGAACACCTGTCAGCCAAATCTATGATGCCGGCAGTACATTGGAAATTGAAATGGATCCGGCAGTGAATCAAGAACTGAAGCTGCGTTTCGGTTATTTTGCAGGTATGCAGCTTTATGTCAATGATGAAGCGGTAGAGATTGATTCTTCGATTGCCCAGCGTCCGGGGACACAGGATATCTATTTTGAAATAGGAGGAAATACAGATGAATCTGCCCAATAAATTATCTATTTTTCGTATATGTTTGGTACCGGTAGTGGTTTTGGTATGGATTTTCCCTTATGCACAATTCGGAATTATCATGCCTGAATTTCAATTTGGATTTGTTTCGCTGTCACTGAAAAATATACTTGTTTTGATATTATTCTGTGTTGCATCATTTACAGATTTTCTGGATGGACAAATTGCCAGAAAAAACAATCTGGTAACTTCTTTCGGAAAGTTTGTGGATCCAATTGCGGATAAACTGCTTGTCAATACAATGTTTGTCATGTTTGCCGCTTTGGGAACAGTACCGGTATTGCCGGTATTGATCATGATCTGGCGTGATACAATTGTGGATGGTCTGCGTATGACAGCTGCTCAGAAGGGCAAAGTGGTAGCTGCCGGAATGCTGGGAAAACTGAAAACAGTTACGCAGATGATTGCGATTATTTTGATCTTATTGAATAATCTGCCATTTGAATTGATGCGATTCCCAATGAGTGATTTCTTCTTGTGGCTTGCGACACTGATCTCAGTGGCCAGCGGTGTAACTTATTTTATGCAACTGAAAGACATTGTTATGGAAAGTATGTAAAATGAAAGAATTAATTGATTTATGCCGGAAACTTCATCTGACTATCGGAACATGTGAAAGCTGTACAGGCGGCTTATTTGCTTCCATGCTGAGTGAAGTCAGCGGTGCCAGTGCGGTCTTTGTCGGCGGTGTTGTCACATATGCCACACGCATCAAAACCGAAGTGGTGCATGTTGATGAGGCACTGATTCAAAGATTTGGTGTTGTCAGTGAAGAAGTAGCGATTGATATGGCTCAAAAAGCGCAGAAGCTTTTAAATTGTGATATTGCGGTTTCATTTACAGGCAATGCAGGACCAGGTATTTGTGATGATAAGCCGGTAGGCTGTATCTATGCTGCAGTGATGATCCAAGATATCTGCTATTCCTTTCCGCTGCAGCTAAGCGGTGAAAGAAATGAGATTCGAAAAGAAGCTTGTGTCATTTTATCGGAAAAAATTATTGATATTTTGTCAGAAAGATCAATGACTTGTATATAAGTATAGTGGAGGAATTATATATGGAAAAAACAGATAAGGCATTGGAAAAAGAAAACGCAAAAAAAGAACAGCTTTTAAAAGATACTATCTCACAGATTGAAAAGCAATACGGCAAGGGATCTATCATGAAGCTGGGCGATCGTGCCAGCGTTGAAGTAGATGCCATTCCAAGCGGGTCTTTGAAAGTGGATATGGCTTTGGGTATCGGGGGATATCCTAAAGGCCGCATCATCGAAATATATGGTCCGGAATCAAGCGGGAAGACAACTTTGGCTCTGCATGCCATTGCGCAGGTACAGAAACGCGGCGGAAGAGCAGCTTTCATTGATGCAGAAAATGCAATTGATCCTATCTATGCTCAAAATTTAGGTGTCAATATTGATGATTTGATCTTATCTCAGCCAGATAGCGGAGAACAGGCATTGGAAATTACAGAAATGCTGATTAAATCAGGAGCGATTGATCTGGTTGTTATTGACTCTGTAGCGGCTTTGGTTCCGCAAGCTGAACTGGACGGTGAAATGGGTGATGCTCATGTCGGACTGCAAGCACGTTTGATGTCAAAAGCCATGAGAAAATTATCCGGTGTTATGAATAAAAGTGAATGTACTGCTATTTTCATCAACCAGCTGCGTGAAAAGGTCGGCGTGATGTTCGGTAATCCTGAAACAACACCAGGGGGACGTGCGCTGAAGTTTTATGCCTCTGTACGTCTGGATATTCGCAAAAGCGAAGCTATTAAAAGCGGTGCCGACATTATAGGAAATAAAGTCAATGTAAAAGTAGTAAAGAATAAAGTAGCTCCGCCATTCAAAACAGCAGTCATTGAAATAATGTACGGGGAAGGTATTTCTTATCTTGCCGAAGTTTTGGATTTGGCGGTTGATCATGATATTATTCAGAAAAGCGGTGCTTGGTTCTCCTATAAAGAAGAAAAGATTGGACAAGGCCGAGATGCAGTGAAAAATTTACTGAAGAGCAATACAGAATTATTTGCGGAAATTGAAGCTGCAGTCAAAGAAAAGATTGGACTGAAATAAAATGGGCTTTTTTAAGAAAAAACCAGATACAAAGATCATGGGCTTTCTTGTCAGCCAGACCAGTTTCAATCGTATCAATGAAATCGATGAAAATGCTTCTGATGAAAAGAAATACATGATCTATGCACTTTCTACCTGCATCATTGCGCGTGTTTTAGAACAGCAGTATGCTTCGCATATCATTGAAAAAACATTGCAGAACAGTGATGACTTTTTCATCAAGCAGTATAAGCAGTTCAAAGGAAGCGATGCATTGCAGAGAATTGCAGAAAAACGCAGTTCGTGGCTGTCACTTCTGAATTTGGAAGATGGTATGACGATTCAGCAGATTGCTCATGAATTCGGCGATGATGAAGAAAAAATAGCTGAATATATCCGTCAATGGGCTGAAATACCGCTTCTGATTTCCAGCAATATTAAATCTCAATGAGCAGAAATGCTCATTTTTTTTGTGCTTTTGACGATTGAATGACTATATAAAGAGGGGGTGATATTTTGAAAAAGATCATATCGCTGTGCAGTCTGGGCTTTCTATTGACCTTCTTGTCTTTCAATCAAACACCTAAGATCATATCACTGACGAAGAAAGAAGTAATATTAAAAGCAGAAATCAAAGGTGAAGTGAATGCAGAAGGTGTATATGAAATTTCTGACGATGAAACGCTGGAAATGCTGATTGAAAAGGCACAGGGGGTGACTTCATCGGCAGATTTGAGTTCTCTTAGCTTAAATGAACCAATTTTAGCGGGGGATCTGATTGTGATTCCCAAAAAGGCAGAAATCGAAAAAATATCTTTGAACAGTGCTACCTTGGAACAGCTGATGACATTAAATGGAATTGGGGAGTCAAAAGCACAAAAAATCATTGAATATCGGACACAGACGCCGTTCAAGAGCATTGAAGAAATAATGAATGTCAAAGGTATCGGTGAAAAACTATTTGAAAAAAATAAGGATCGGCTGGCTTTATGAATTGGCTGCTGCTGGCATCGGCATATTTTCTGCTTCTGCGGGCCCATGGCTTTTGGATGCAGCTGTTTGTCGCTTTAGCGGCGCTATGTTATCTCTATTATCGAAAAACGGATGGAAAGGCACTTCTTCTGTTTGCTTTTCTGTGTGCAGTTTCTTTGATCCCGTCAAATATTCGGAATGAAAGCCGGCAGGGAATTGTCATCGAAAGAAAAGCAAATTATGCAATTGCTGATTTTGATGGAATGAAAGTATTGGTCAATGGAGAAGTTTTTCCAAAAGATGTGATTGAAAGAATTGATGATTTCAGTGCTGTTCAATCGTTATCGAATTTTCATTTATTTGATTTTCAGGCTTATTGTGCTGCCAGAGGTATTGAAAAGGCTTTGTATGACGATGATTATGTTGTTGTCGAAAATCATGACAGTCTGCAGAAAGCAGTTTATCAAAGAATTCAAGCAATGGATGAAGAAAAAAGAACTGTGCTGAATCGTATTTTTTATCAGCAGCAGACCGATGATCTTTCTTATCTGATTGTCTCCGGCGGTTTGCATTTTTCAAGCATCAATCGTTTTCTATTGCATCTGTTTTCTTCTTTTTGGTGCTGCGGACTGCTGGCCAGTGCTGTTTTGATGCTGTTTGGGTTCAGCTTTGGCTTTCATTTTTCAATTCAGCGTTTATTGATTCATAATATATTGAGACTGAATGTTTCTTTGACGTCCAAAGAATGTTTAGGCGCAGAAATGCTCTGCCTGATGTTTCTGCATCCATATTGTGTATTTGACAGTGCTTTTCTTTTTCCTTTTGCATTGCGTTTCTTTTCTTCCTTCAATGTATCAAAAATGCCGAAGATGCTTTTTTCTTCTTTGCTTATCGGTTGGCTGCAATGTTATTTAAGCAATCAATGCAATCTAACGGAATTATTTCTGCATAAGTTTTATCGCAATATCAATACCATCGCTTTTTTGACAGGATTATTTGTACTGATCATGCCAATCTTGGACTTTTTGCTCCTGCCGATTCAATGGCTTTTTGATCTGACACAGTATCTGCCGTCATTTGTTTTGTCTGGGCATCCTGCACTTATTTTATCGCTGATGTTTTTTGTTTCCTTTGCGCAATTATTGGAAAAGCTGCAGAGAAGATCCTGCTTGATTTGTTTGGCGTCTTTATGCTTGATTCCGCTGCAGGCGTACTTTGTGCCATACAGCGAAGTTGTTTTCATCAATGTGGGGCAGGGAGATTGTATTTTGATTCGTGCTCCGTTCAATCAAGCCAATATCCTGATTGATATACCCTCTGCTTATAATAAAAGCTTAGCGGAAGAAGTGGTTGTTCCTTATCTGAAAAGCATCGGTGTTTTTCATCTGGATGCTTTGATATTGACGCATGAAGACAGTGATCACAGCGGAGGAAAAGAAGATCTGATGAAATTAATGCCAGTCAAAGAGGTCATTGAGCAGCCGCAAGAGATTCAGATAGATCCGCTGCATCTGCTTTCCTTGAATGCGCTGGAAACGGAAGATGAAAATGAAAGCAGTTTGGTGTACTATACAGAGATCGGAGGATTGAATTATTTGTTTCTGGCAGATGTACCGCAAAGTGTGGAAGAGGCGATTGTTCAGGAATATGAGATGAAGCTGGATGTGGTGAAAATTGCTCATCATGGTTCGAATACTTCTACTTCACCTTATTTTATTCAAAACACAAGACCTCAGCTTGCATTGATCAGTGCAGGTGCCGACAATCGTTATGGACATCCTCATCAGGAAACGCTGGATACATTGACGAATTATCAAGTAAAAACGATGATCACATATGAAAGCGGAGCAATTTCCATAAAAAGTTTTCTGAATTTCAATTTCATTGTCTCTTCACTGAAAGAATTTGGTATAATAGTTGCGGAGTGATCGCATGAACTATTTTCTTTATGGGCTGGAACAAGGAAGAATCAATCAGAAGATACAGTCAATTATTCAGGATATTCAAAAGGATCATGAATGTGATATCATCACTTATAATCTGCAGAATACTTCTTTGAATGAGGTGATGCAGGAAGCCATGACGGCTCCTTTTTTTGCCGAGCGCAAGGTTATTGTTGCGGCAAATGCTCAATTTTTGGGAACTGACAGTCAAGGTGATACATCCTTATTGGAAAGCTTTTTAAACCATCCATTGCTTGAAAATACGCTGATTCTTGTCGGTAATTTTGAAAAGCCGGATGCCCGAAAGAAAATTGTGAAGCTTGTTCAGTCAACCTGTCATGCTATTTCTTTTGGAATATTGAATGAACAGGAAAAAAGAACGTATATTTTGAATAAGATACGCGAACTGAAGATCAAAGCCAATGATCAGTTAAAGAATATGATGGCGGAACGTCTGCCTTTGGATGTTCGTGTCATTGATGAGCAGCTGACCAAATGTGCTTTATATCCGGATGAACTCAATGAAGAAATTTTATCTTTGCTGCTGCCTCGTCCGCTGGATGATGACATATTCAAGATGATTGAATCAATTTTAAAAGGAAAGACCAAAACAGCTTTTCAGCTTTATCAGGATATGATAGCTTTAAACAATGATCCGATTTATCTTATTGCTGTCATGGCGACATCGATTCGCTTTTATTATCAGGTAAAGGTACTTTCCTTAAGAGGACTGGGCGAAGAGACCATTGCCCGTGAACTGAAAGCACATCCTTATCGTGTCAAGCTGACACTGCGAAATGTATTTGGATTGAGTGCAGATACATTGCTGCAGCTTTTGGATGAACTGGCCAACTGTGATCAAGCAATCAAAAACGGCATTTTACCGAAGAATCTAGCTTTCGAGCTATTTCTTATACATAGTCAAGGAGTAATCAGATGAAATCTTGTAAAGAATTATACGCGATTGGACCCGGTCCTTCTTCTTCGCATACTTTGGGACCGCAGAAAGCATGTCAATATTTTATGAAAACCTTTCCGAGTGCCGATCGTTTTGAAGTCACTTTATATGGGTCTTTGTCATTGACAGGCAAAGGACATTTAACGGATGAAATATGTATCCGTACTTTTGCACCGATGCCTTGTCATGTCACTTTTTCCGGTGAACCATGTTCAGTGCATCCCAATACGATGAAGATTCAAGGGTACAAAGGAAATGAAATGATCGGAGAATGGACGGTTTATTCTGTCGGAGGCGGTGCCATCCATATTGAAGGAGAAGAATTTGTAGAGCCGGAAGAGGTATATCCGCATACATCATTTGAAGAAATTGTTTCGTATTGTCATGAAAAGAATTTGACATTGAGAAATTATGTGGATGAATTTGAAAATGTCGATGATCATTTGAATCAAGTGCTGGATCAGATGCTTCAGACAGTGGAACATGGTCTTCATACTCAGGGAACACTGCCGGGAAGATTGAAACTCAAAAGAGTGGCTTATGAACTTTATCAGAAGGCTCTGCAGGAAACTTCACCTTTGCGTCAGCAGAAAATGCTTTTGATGTCTTATGCCTATGCAGCCAGTGAGGAGAATGCCAGCGGAGGAGTAACTGTTACTTCACCGACCATGGGTGCCAGCGGTGTTATGCCTTCACTTGTCAGATACTATATTCATGATCTGCATATGGAAAGATCCAAAGTTATTGAAGGCTTGAAGGTAGCCAGCATTATCGGCAATGTGTTCAAAAAGAATGCAACCATTTCGGGAGCACAAGGCGGCTGTCAGGCAGAAATCGGTGTTGCCTGTGCTATGGGAAGTGCTTTTGTGGCTTGTGTGGAAGGCAAAAGCGATGACGTGATCGAATATGCTGCGGAAGTCGGCATTGAACACTTTTTAGGGCTGACCTGTGATCCGGTCGGCGGTTATGTCATGATTCCATGCATTGAACGCAATTCAGTGGCTGTATTAAGAGCCATGGATGCAGCTCTTCTGGCAGAAGAAGTCGGCAGCATCAAAAAAAATCGTGTGAATTTGGATATGGTCATTCACACGATGAATTACACAGGCACAAAGCTTGCTGTCGAATTGAAGGAAACTTCACTTGGCGGTTTAGCCAGTGTTGTACCGATGGAACTAGAAAATCAATAGGACTGAAAAGTCCTTTTTTTGTATAAAAAAACCAGTCTTTTGACTGGCTATGCAATCTTATTGATAGCGTTGCTTAAACGTGCTTTTTGTCTAGCAGCAAAGTTCTTGTGGTGCAATCCGCTTGTAATTGCTTTGTCTAATTTAGAACTAGCCACATTATATGCTTTAACAGCAGCTTCTTTATCATTTGCATCAACTGCAGCGATAACATTTTTAATAGCTGTTTTCAATTCAGTTCTAGCAGAAGAATTGCTGGCATTTCTCTTGTTATTTGTAAGAACACGTTTTTTCTGAGATTTAATATTTGGCATTGCTTTACCTCCTGTTTCTTTACATTCTTTCTGATTATAGCAAAACTCTTACCAAAATGCAATAAAACATTTAAAAAAAGCTATACTAATGTTTGAGGTGAATATGAAAAAGAACCATTTTTATCCAAGAAGTGATTTTGCTGACGAAGGTTTAGCCCAAGTAAGCGAAAATGCATTGATGAAACAAATATATCGGGATGATGAAAAAATGAAGGTTACCTGGATCAAAGTTCTGAATGAGAACAATGAATTTCATAAATCAGTCGGTGATTATGTTACATTGCAGTTTGAAAGAATGGATGATGCCTTGCTGAGACAAAGTATCAGTGAGCAATTAGTGGAAATACTGAAAAAAATGACCCAAGATATTGCAATTGAAAAAATACTGATTGTCGGATTAGGAAATGAAGAGATGATCTCAGATGCCATCGGTCCGAAAATGATCTCACAAATTTTGGTCAGTGCTCATTTTTTTGAATTGGAAGATCATGTACAGGAAGGAATTGCCAATTGCGCTGCGATTGCCCCTAAGGTCATGGGACAGACGGGTCTTGAGAGTGCACGTATCGTCAAGGGAATCGCTGATTTTTATCAGCCGGATCTGATCATTGCTGTTGATGCACTGGCCACAGATACGTATGCCCGTATCAATCGGGTCATTCAGATTTCAGATACAGGTATTCAGCCAGGCAGCGGTGTCGGCAATCATCGCCTGGCGATCAATCAAGAAGTTATGCAGGTGCCCGTTATTTCTTTAGGGGTGGCGACAGTCACAACCATCGGGGCAATTGTCAATGATATCTTAAACGAAGAAGTTGATCTGGACCACGAGCATCTGAACTGTATTGTTACGCCGAGAAACATCGATGTGGAATGTGCACAGATTGTCTCCATTTTATCTTTTGCATTGAATTGTTTTGTGCATCCGGCTTATCAGCAGTTATAGTCATGATTGAAAACATAGAAGCATAAGATGCTTTGAGGTGAGTTATGAAGAAGTCATTCATTATTTGTTTCAAGCTTTTGCTTTTATGTTTTTTTCTTTTGATGACACCTTTTATTGCCGGACTGAAAAGCATGTTTTCTGACAATCACTGGTTTTCTACATTTCTTTATACCGGACAGACATTGCAGCTGCCGGAAATTACATCGGCTATGAATATGATGGTCATGGTGAAAAAGGAAGATATTCCGCAGCGAGAAATTGACATTGAGGAATTGCCGCCGGTGCCTTTGATTGAAGAAGAAATCAATTTGGATAAAACGGTATACATTTATTCGACACATCAGCAAGAAGCGTACATGGATCAAAATACTGTTGTAGAGGCAAGTTTACATCTGGCTTCATTGTTGGAAGAAAAGGGAATTCATGTACAAGTGGAAAGTGCTGATTTTGCATTAGCGCTTCAGGAACAGGGATTGAATTATAATGATTCTTATCTGATCAGCCGCAATTATCTGATTGATGCTTTGATGAGCGGCAAAGGATATGATCTGATTGTTGATTTTCATCGAGATTCATTGCCAAGAGAAAGTGCTTATGTAAATGCCAATGGCAAAAATTATGCCAAGATGATGTGCGTATTGGGCGGATTAAGTGAGAATCAGGCACATATTTATGAAAGAACGATGACTTTATTTGACAAAAGCAATGCTTATGTGGATGGTATCATGAAATCGACCATGAACCGAGAGGCGTATTATAACCAAGATATTCATGAGAATATGATGTTGATTGAAGTGGGCAGTGATCAGAATACGTATGAAGAAATAGAAAATTCAGTGCAGATATTGGCTGATGCCATTACAGAAATGTTAAAGGAGGAAGAATGAAACGATTTATCATTGATGGTGTACTTGTTTTTATTTTAGTATTAATCGGATCCTCCATGATGCAGCCGCAGCCTGTTTCATTGCTGGAGGAAAAGATTGACAGCTTTGAACAGGATGTTGTGAATCATAAGATATTGTTTCCGGCAGTTGAAGGAATTGAAGTGAAGGAAATTCAAATGAACAAAGCTTCCAAATTAGCGAAAACCAGTTCAGAATTCATTGAAAAAGGGGTTCGCGTAACAGTTGAAACCGTGGCTTCGATATTTATGGCAATTGTCGAATAATCGATTTATGAGTATAATAAAGGCGAGGTGAAAATCATGAACAGAATTTTATTTATGGGAACACCAGTGTTTGCCTGTGCAATTCTTGAAAGATTGTGTCAGGAAGGATATACACCTGTTGCTGTTGTTTCTCAGCCTGATAAAAAGACCGGCAGAAAGCAATTGCTGACACCAACGCCTGTCAAAAGCTGTGCTATGGAACATGGCATTGAGGTATTTCAGCCGGAAAATATCAAAGAGAGTGCAGAATGGATCAAATCACTGGATCTGGATCTGATCATCACTTGTGCATATGGGCAATTTATTCCGGAGGCTATTCTGAATGCGCCTAAACACGGCAGCATCAATGTGCATGCTTCTTTGCTGCCGAAATTAAGGGGAGGAGCACCTATACATAAAGCAATCCTTTACGGAGAAAAAGAAACCGGTGTATCCATTATGCGTATGGTCAAGAAGATGGATGCCGGAGCAGTCTGCCATATGCGCAAAATTCCAATTGAAGAGAATGATACGATGGGGACATTGCATGACAAACTGATGCGCTGCGGCAGTGATGCCTTAATGGATGTGCTGGAAGATGTGCTGCAGGATAAAGCTGTATTCATTGAACAAGAGGAAGCACAGGCAACTTTTGCATATAATATTTCCAAAGAAGAAGAAAAGATTGATCTGACGGAAGAAGCTCAGAAGGTCTACGATCATATTCGCGGTTTGATTCCTTCACCGGTAGGTTATGTGATGTGCAAGGAGAAAAAGATGAAAATTCATGAGGCCTCTTTAGCCCACCGAAAAAGTCAGGGAGAACCTGGTGAAATTCTTGGCTTTGATGAAAACGGTATGCTTGTGGCATTGAAAGAGGATACTTTGTATGTTCGAGCTTTACAGATGGAAGGCAAGCAGAAAGTCAGTGCAAAGGATTTTGCCAATGGAGCCGGCAGAAATCTTATCGGAACTATATTGAAATAAATTTAAAACAAAAGCAGAGAGTGATCTTTGCTTTTTTTAGCGGAAAATCAATATTGACTTTTTTGAGAAGAAGAGTATATATAATATATAAGTTAGTTGCAACTAACTGACGGAGGTTAAAATGATCAAAACAATATTGGAAATTGACGGCATGGCATGCGGGATGTGCGAAGCACATGTGAATGATGCGATAAGAAAGGCATTTGATGTTAAAAAAGTAACTTCTTCTCATAAAAAAGGAAGAAGTGAGATACTATCTGAAATGAATCTGGATCAGAAACGATTAAAAGAAGCCATAGAAGCTTATGGATATCAAGTAAAAAATATTCATGAAGAGTCATATGAAAAAAGACATTTCTTTTTTTAGAATCTGAAATACAAATGATTATTTGTTTCTTTTTCATGAGGCTTTTATAATTTTATGAAGAATTGCGTTATTTCTCCCATTTTTCTTGCATTATTTGCATATGACACTTGTTTATTGAAAGCGATTTGTGTAAAATATATAAGAAAGTATACACTTTCATTTTGAAAAAATGACAAAGGAGGAATGAGCATGGATATGCCGACTATCCTCGTGTCAGTTACGGCAGGGTTAGCTTTAGGTGTCGTTGTTATGGCAATGATTTCCAAAGCTGGGTTAAATAGAGATCAGATTAAAGCGGCCAAGATCCTGGAAGATGCGACAATCAAGGCAGAAAATACTGTCAAACAAGCAATTCTGGATGGGCGTACGCAAACACATGAATTGAAAATTGCTGCAGAAAAAGAAATAAAGGAAAGAAAAGCTGAAGTCGCCGATATGGAGAACAAGCTTTTAAGACGCGAAAATAACCTGAATATGCGTGATGAAACCTTAACACAGAAAGAACAGCAACTCGATTTAAAGAATAATCAATTAACTAAAAAAATGTCTGAACTGGACGAGATGGAAAAGAAGCTGCAGGCAAAAATTGACGTTCAGGTCGTTGAACTCGAACGTGTAGCAGCTATGTCTACAAATGAGGCAAGAAAAGAACTTTTTGATATCGTTGAAAAACGTATGGAGAAAGAAGTAGTTGCCTATATCAAAGAAAAAGAAGAGGAAGCAAAAAGTGTTGCAGATGAAAAAGCACGGAATATTATTGCTTTATCAATTCAAAGAATTGCCCAGGATGAGTCAATCGATCGTACGGTATCCGTAGTGGCTTTGCCTAGTGAAGAAATGAAGGGCAGAATCATTGGCCGTGAAGGGCGTAATATCAAATCAATTGAACAGGCGACTGGTGTCGATTTGATCATTGATGATACCCCTGAAACGATTACGGTATCTTGCTTTGATCCGGTGCGCCGTGAAATCGCACGTATTGCGCTTGAAACATTGATTCGTGATGGCCGTATTCAGCCGGGGCGTATTGAAGAAGTTGTCAATAAGGTCAGAAATGAAATTGAAAACAACATTCAAAAAGTCGGTGAGGATACAATCTTCAAATTAGGAATCGGCAAGATGTCCAGAGAGATCGTTCATTTGGTCGGACGATTGAAATATCGTTACAGTTATGGGCAGAATGCTTTGCAGCATTCCATGGAAGTAGCTCGTATTGCCGGAATGATGGCAGCCGAATTGGGCTTGAATCAGAATTTAGCGAAACGTGCAGGATTGCTGCATGATATCGGGAAAGCATTGGATACAGAAGCAGAAGGAAGCCATGTGGAATTAGGATATAAATTCTGTAAAAAACATGGCGAAAATGAAATTGTATTGAATGCTATCCAGTCTCACCACGGAGAAGTAGCTCCTACTTCAATTATTGCTATTTTGGTGCAGGCAGCGGATACACTGAGTGCTGCCAGACCAGGTGCTCGTTATGAAGCGCTTCAGAATTATATTAACCGTCTGGAAGAACTGGAAAAGATTTCGAAATCATTTGAAGGTGTTGACTCCTGCTATGCCATTCAGGCAGGACGTGAGGTACGTGTCATTGTACAGCCGGATAAAGTGGATGATATTGCTTCAGCGAAGCTGGCAAGAGATATCCGTGACAAGATTGAATCTGATTTGACTTATCCAGGTCAGATCAAGGTTACGGTTATCCGTGAAGTAAGAGCCAGCGAATTGGCAAAATAATGAAGGTATTGATGGTCGGTGATGTTGTCGGAGCGGTAGGCAGAGCCATGGTGGCCAAATATGTTCCGCTGATCAAAGAAAAGGAACAGGTAGATTTGGTTATCTGCAATGCTGAAAATGCTGCGCACGGCAAAGGCATCACAAGAAAAATATACAATCAGTTATTGAATTACGGTGTCGATGTCATTACAATGGGCAATCATACTTTTTCCAAAGAAGTCTTGCTGGAATTTATTGATGAATGCGAGAAAATGGTCCGCCCCAAAAATATGGAGCCGACAGAAGCGGGAAAAAGTACAATTGTTGTTGAAGTGAAGGGAAAGAAGATTGCTGTAAGTAATCTTCTTGGAGAAGTATTTATGAACAATGTTACAGCTTCTCCTTTCGATGCTATGCTTGAAATACTGGAGGAATACAAAGAGGCAGACTTTCATATTGTCGATCTGCATGGAGAAGTTACCAGTGAAAAAGTAGCATTTGCTTATCAGTTTTCAGATCGTGTCAGCATTGCTGTCGGAACGCATACACATGTGCAGACAGCGGATGAGCGCATTGTCAACGGTAGATGCGCGGCCATAAGTGATTTAGGTATGTGCGGTCCTTATGACTCAGTCTTAGGCCGTGATATCAATGAAGTGCTGACGCGCTTTATGTCACATGAAAGAACACGGTATACAATTGCAGAGGGACGCGGGATTTTCTGCGGGTGTCTGGTTGAAATTGATGAAGAAAGCAATGCGGCTGTATCGATTCAGCGAATACAAATCAGAGAAGATGAATAATCTTCTCTTTTTCTTTGTTTTTTGCTATGATACAGGTATGAAAAGAAAAGCAGGAATAGGACTTTTAATTATTTCTCTGACAGGACTTTTTCTGAGTGCAGGAATAATTTTCTATCAAAAATATGATGCCTATCAAAGTCAAAATCTATATACCGAAATGCAGTCTATGTTTATTGAACCTGCATTGGAGAAGAAATCGGAAGAAGAACTTCGGCTTGAAAAATATGCGTCATTGCATGAACAAAATCCTGATATGATCGGCTGGATCCGTATTGAAGGAATGCATATTGATTATCCGGTCATGCAGAGAGCAGGGGATAATGAATATTATTTAAGAAGAAATTTTAATGAAGATTATTCTTTTCTCGGCACTCCGTTTTTGGATATTCGCAGCACCTTATCTCCGGCCAGTGATAATTGGCTGATCTATGGCCATAATTCATTGGATGAACAAATGTTTTCTGAACTTTTGAAGTATAAAGATGCCGCTTTTTATGAAAAACATCCCACGATTCAATTTGATTTGATTGATGAACTTCAGACATTTGAGATCATTGCGGTTTTTCAATCACAGGTCTTTCTGCAAGAAGAAAATACTTTTAAATATTATCAGTTTTTTGATGCACAGAATGAAGCAGAAATGAATGATTTTCTTCAGAATATCAAAGCATTATCCTTGTATGAAATTGAAGCAGAGGCTAGTTATGGGGATCAGCTTCTGACCTTGTCTACTTGCCGTTTTGATGCAGAAAATGGGCGATTTGTCGTCGTTGCCAAAAAGATCGAACAATAAGATTGCCAAAAAAACTTGAACATAAAATAGGATATGGTATAATATGAGAAGTAATAAAAGGAGGATTTCTTCATGCCAGTAACTATTAATAGAGACACTTGCATCGGATGCGCTGCTTGTACAGGCGTTTGTCCAGTTGGTGCATTATCTATGGACGGAGAAGGTAAATCTGTCTGTGACGAAGGAACTTGCATTGACTGTGGTGCATGTGTTGCAACTTGCCCAGTAGAAGCAATTACACAATAAGCCAAGCAATGCTTGGCTTTTTTAAGGTTATGAGGAAATAAATATATAAATAGGAGGAGACAAATGAAAAAAGATCAGCATTGGTCCATGCCTGACTTAAAAGAGGCACAGAAACGTTCAAAACAGCAGGCAGCAATTGAAAAGTCACTGTTTAACATTCCCCCTGAAGTAAAGAATATAGGTGTAGGAAGAAAATATTATTTAAGAACATATGGATGTCAAGCGAATGAGCGAGATGGAGAAACAATTGCCGGTATTCTGGAACAATTGTCTTTTGAACCGGTGAATACGCCGGAAGAAGCGGATCTGATCTTGATGAATACATGTGCCATCCGCAAAAATGCCGAAGATAAAGTATTGGGAGAGCTTGGCAGTTTGAAGCGCTTAAGAAGAAAGAATCCGGATCTGATCTATGGGTTATGCGGATGCATGGCGCAGGAAGAGGATGTTGTCAATACAATCATTGAGAAATATGATCATGTCGATTTAGTATTCGGTACGCATAATATTCATCGTCTGCCAATCTTGCTTTATCAAGCTATGATGGCAAAAGAAAGAACGATTGAAGTATTCTCCAAAGAAGGAGAAGTCATTGAAAATCTGCCTGTAAAGCGTTTCGGCACTCACAAGGCTTGGGTCAACATCATGTATGGCTGTGATAAGTTCTGTACATACTGTATTGTTCCTTATACAAGAGGAAAAGAAAGAAGCCGTTTGCCGGAAGATATCATGGATGAAATTCATACCTTGATTGCAGAAGGCTATAAAGAAGTTACTTTATTAGGACAAAATGTCAATTCATACGGCAAGGATCTTCATATTGAGGGAGGATTTGCTTATTTGCTGGAAGAAGTCGCTAAAACCGGTATTGAACGTATTCGTTTTATGACATCACATCCTTGGGATTTCAGTGATGAGATGATTGATGTTATCGCTAAATATGATAACATCATGCCATTTATCCATTTGCCTGTTCAGTCAGGAAATTCTGAAATTCTAAAGATCATGGGCAGACGTTATACGGCAGAAGAATATATGACCTTATTTAATAAATTAAAAGCTAAAGTAAAAAATGCCGCATTCTCTACTGATATCATTGTTGGGTTCCCAAATGAAACAGATGAACAGTTCCAGGATACATTGAAGCTGGTAGATGAATGTCAGTTTGATAATGCCTTTACGTTCATTTATTCGCCTCGTGTCGGAACACCGGCAGCTAAGATGGAAGACAATATTCCGATGGAAGTCAAGGAAGCACGTCTTCAGGAATTGATGAAACATACAGATCACTGGTCTCATATCAAAAATGAAGCTTATAAAGGCAAAATTGTGAAGGTATTGGTGGATGGTCCAAGCAAAAAGAATCCAAATGTATTCAGCGGACATTCTGAAACAAATAAACTGATCAATTTTAAAGGTGAAAATATTCAATGCGGAGATATTGTGGATGTTTTGATTACTGAGACAAAATCTTGGTCAATGGATGGAGAATTGGTCAAACAATAAAGTAAGTTAAGCGAGTATTCGCTTTTCTTTTTTTGATGGATGATGTAAAATTGTTATGTCAAAAGTGATGACTCAGCTCATTCACTATCTTTGTGTTTCACATACAGATATGATATAATGTATCTAAATTATCATTTATTTTATGCAATATAATAATCTATATTGTTCATATAGAAGGAGGTTCTTATGGAACAAGTTCGCATATTTGCGTTAGGTGGTCTTGATGAAGATGGCAAAAATATGTTTGTCGTTGAAGTCGATGATTCCATCATTTTAATAGAGGCAGGAATTAAGTTTCCTGAGGCAGGTCAGCTGGGAGTAGAATTTATTATTCCGGATTTTACTTATCTGATTGAAAATGCTGATCGAATCAAAGGAATATTTATTACTCACGGACATGATGATGTGTCTGCGGCTTTGCCGTATCTTTTGAAACAGGTCAATATTCCTGTTTATACCGGAGCGCTGACAGCCAATGTACTGCGTGACACATTGAAAAAAGAAGGGGTCAAAGATTTCAAAATCAACAAAGTAAAACGTACCGGAAAAGTAAAACTGGGCAATGTCAATGTCAGAACATTTGCCATGACTCATGCTTATCCGGATAATTTTGGGGTTGCGATAGAAACAAGCCAAGGATATGTCGTTTATACGGGTGAATTTATTGTGGATTATGACTTGATCGGCAAAGAATATAATTTTGATATCAATGATCTTAGTGAAATCGGAAAAAAAGGTGTTTTATGTCTGTTAAATGAGTCTGTAGGTTCAGGAAATGCCGGTCATACGGCACCATTCCATAAACTGGAGTCTTATCTGGAACCTATTTTTGAAAGCAGTGAGCACCGTATTTTGGTATCTGCTTATTCACAGAGTATTTTCAGAATCAAAGAAATCTTAAATATTGCAACAAAGCTGAATAAACGTGTGTATTTCCATGGCGAGGAATGCAAATATTTACTGCATCGGATGGAAGAATTGGGATATTACAAATTTCCGAAGGAATTGGTGATCAGTGATAAGCAGTTTGTCGATGAAATGGATGATATTATTGTTTTGATTACCGGCAGAGGCAAGAATCTGTATCGTACGCTGCAGAATATTGCAATGCATGAAGATGAATTGGTCAATTTCAGAAAGAGTGATACGATCGTCATTGCTTCTCCTGTTGTCAGCGGGACAGAGCTGGAAGCCAATAATATGGAGAACGAAATTTATAAGGAAGGCGGAAAAATTTATACGATTCCGAAGAAATTTTTATCGATGCATCCTTCCAGTGAGGATCTGAAAATGATGCTTTATTTATTCCGTCCGCGCTATTATCTGCCGGTAAAAGGGGAATATCGTCATTTGATCACCAATGCAAATTTGGCAACAAAGATGGGATATCGTCCGGATCAGATCATTATTTTGGATAATGGTCAGATTGCCACATTTGAAAAGAAAGCATTGAAGAGTGTTGCTGATCATATTGAATTGGAAGATACATTGATTGATGGTAAAGAGAACTGGGATGTTACCGGTGTTGTTTTGAAGGATCGTGAAGTTTTATCTACAGATGGTGTGATGATCATCGGTATTTCTGTGGATTTTAATACCAAAAAGATCATCGGCGGACCGGATGTGCAGACACGAGGTTTGATTTATCTGAAAGATGCAGAGTATATCTTAAAAGAGGTTATGAAGATAGCGGAAAGTACAATTGAAGAAAATGTCAGCAAGCATGAGTATGAAAACATTGCGACACGCATGGATATCAAAGATAAGGTGACTCGCTATTTATTGAAAGAAACAGGCAAACGTCCAATGATCCTTCCGGTGATCATTGAAATCAATCAGGAACGTTAGGGGGAGAAAGGATGGCTAAGAGTAAAAAGTCAAGCAAGTCGAATTCCAAAAAAGTAGATCAGGAAATTCTGGTCATCATTTATGCACTTCTTTGCATTACCTTATCCATTATCGGTATTCTGCGCTTAGGATTAGTCGGTGAGATGCTGACAAGATTTATGACTTATCTTGTTGGTTATTTAGCCAATGTTGTTTATTTGGGCATCATTGCTGTAGGTGTCATGATGCTGTTCAAGAAAACAATTAATGGAGTGAAGACAAGAACGGTCATCGGAATCGGCTGCTTTCTTTTGGCTTGGATGATCTGGATTGCTTCACCGGAGGATAAAAGTATTGTAGGAATGCAGGTGCTGGATGCTTATGTATCCAATACAAGAGCTATCTTGACGGATACTTTGATTGTTTCTGTCGGCAACGGCGGACTGATCGGTGCAGCCTTATATGCTTTGATGACAGCTTTTTTCGGTTATTACGGAACAGGTATTGTATTGATTGTGATGGTCTTGTTTGGCCTGGTCATGCTTTCAAGCAATGCTTATATGAAAAAGCTGTTTGCACAAATTCGTAATTTCTTTGCTGTGATCAAGAAAAGTTTGACACAGCGTCAAAAGAAAAAAGCGGAGAGAAAAGCCAAACAGAAGATCATTGAATATGATGATTCACATTTGGATTATGATGATGTACAGACACAATTTGACTTTAAGATGATGGATGTCGATGATGAAAAAGCAGAGACGGAAGATGTTTTGGAGACCATTGTACCTGTAAATCAGGTCAGTGAAAAAGAAGCGGAAGCTAAGAGTGCTGAGCCGCAGGAAAATAATGAAAATAAAGAAGAAAGCAAAAGTCAGTTTTTGGTTGATTACAGCCGATATAAATTGCCTGCTTTATCACTGCTGAATGCTGTCGGACGCAATGCCAATTCCAAAAGCAATCGCATTGCAGCAGCTGAAGGCGGCGAAAAACTGATTCAGATCTTAGAACAGTTCGGCGTGAAAGCGACGCTTGTGGAAACACATATCGGTCCAAGCGTAACTAAGTTTGAGATCAAGCCGGAACCAGGGGTGCGCGTCAATAAGATCAGCAATTTGCAGAATGATATCAAGATGGCTTTAGCGGCGAAGGATATTCGTATTGAAGCACCGATTCCGTCTAAGTCAACAGTAGGAATTGAAATACCGAATATAGATAAGACCACTGTCAGCATTCGAGAATTGCTGCGCAGTGTGCCGGAAAAATATGCAGACAGCAAATTGCTGTTTGCTTTGGGAAAAGATTTGCTGGGACAGCCGGTATATGGAGAATTGAATAAGATGCCGCATTTACTGATTGCCGGAGCTACAGGTTCAGGAAAATCAGTCTGTGTGAATTCTATCATCATTTCTCTTTTGATGCGTTCCAAACCGGATGAAGTCAAATTATTGCTGGTGGATCCAAAGAAAGTAGAATTTACTGCTTACCAGCAGATTCCGCATTTGATTGCTCCAATCATCAATGATGGGGAAGAAGCAAGCCGTGCGTTGAAGGTCATCGTCAATGAGATGGATCAGCGTTATGATAAGTTTTCTGCAGTCGGTGTCCGCAACATCAGCGGCTATAATGAATATGTTGCAAAACATCCGGAAGAAAATCGTACAAAAATGCCTTGGATCGTTGTTATTATTGATGAATTGGCAGATTTGATGTTAGTGGCGGCTAAGGATGTAGAATCAAGCATTCAGCGTATTACACAGCTGGCACGTGCAGCGGGCATTCATCTGATTGTTGCGACTCAAAGACCAAGTGTAGATGTTATTACAGGCTTGATCAAATCCAACATTCCTTCGCGTATTGCTTTTGCTGTTTCGAGTGCGGTTGACTCTCGTACGATTCTCGATCAGCAGGGCGCAGAAAAATTGCTAGGAATGGGCGATATGCTTTATATTCCGGCCGGTGAAACAGCACCTACTCGTGTCCAGGGAGTTTATGTCAGTGATGATGAAATTAATCGTGTCACTGAATTTGCTTCTTCTCAGGGACATCCGATGTATGATGATGCATTTATTCGCCTGCAGATCGTTGATTCCGGCGGACCTGCTGCTGTCGGCAGTGAAGAAGATCCGCTGTACAGCGAAGCAAAGCAGTTTGTTATAGAAACACAGCGTGCTTCAACAAGCTTGCTGCAGCGAAAATACAGCATTGGTTATCAGCGAGCCGCACGTTTGATCGATATGCTGGAAGAAAATGGCATTGTCGGTCCAAGCCGCGGCAGCAAGCCAAGAGAAGTCTTATTCAAAAAAAGCGAAGAATAGAACAGAGTGCTGATAACATTCTGTTTTTTTCTGTCCAGGTATAGTGAAAAGAATGTAACAAATATGAAAATAAAGTACATTTATGATTGATTTGTGCTAAAATAGTGTAGAGGTGTTGTAAGATGAATTTTGAAACAGAAGCAAAAAAATATCGTGAGCAATTTTTGGAAGATCTGCGTGAATTAGTAGCAATTCCTTCCTTAAAAGATAATGAAACGATTTCAGATAATGCGCCTTTTGGGGCAGCCTGCCGTGCAGCATTAGATAAAATGATGGAAATCGGGCGCAAAGCCGGATTTACAGTCAAAGACTATAACGGCTACGCCTGTGTCATTGAATATGGCACACAAGAAGAAAGCATCGGTATTTTAGGTCATTTGGATATTGTTCCTGTCGGTGAGAACTGGCATCATGATCCTTTTGGCTGTGAAGAAGTCAATGGCTTTGTTTTCGGACGAGGTACTTTGGATGACAAAGGACCGGTGATTGCCGGATTGACAGCGATGCGTATTTTGAAAGAAAATAATATTCCGATGAATAAAAAAGTCATGCTGATCTGCGGCTGTGATGAAGAAAGCGGCATGGAATGCATGAAATATTATTGTGATCATGGTGAAATCCCTACGGTATCTTTTACTCCAGATGCCTCTTTCCCGGTTGTCTATGGTGAAAAAGGAATCTTGAATGTCATTTTGGAAGGATGTGCTGAAACACCTATTCTTTCCATGCAGGCAGGAGAAAGACCAAATGTTGTGATCGGCAAAGCCAGTGCTGTTGTCAAAGACTTTGATGAACAAAAACAGAAAGAATTTGCCTTTTATTTAAAGAGTCATCATCTGGAAGGCAGCTTTGCCAAATGCGGTGAGAATTACCAGCTGACAATTGAAGGAGAATCTGCGCATGGTTCTATGCCATATCTTGGCAATAATGCCGGCATTCATCTGCTGAATTTCATTGGGGCCAGCTATGGAAATGATTTCTTATTGACGACTGCTGCTTTATTGAATGATTGGCGCGGTACAGGTCTGCACATTGATAAAGAAGGAGCTTATATGGGCTTTTTGACTTTGAATACGGGTGTCATTGAAGTGAACAGCGATCAGATCAAGATTGTATTGGATATCCGTTATCCAAATGATACAGACAAAGAGACGATTACTTCTCACATGGATGAAGTGTTCAAGGAATGTAATTATCCTTTGACTTATACATTGGCACATGATACAAAGCCATTGTTCTTAGATCCAAATTCTGATTTTATCCAAACTTTATATCGTGTTTATCAGCAATATTCCAAAGATACATTTACTCCGCTTTTGACAATGGGCGGCGGTACTTATGCAAAATGTCTGCCGAATTGTGTTGCTTTTGGTCCGGAATTCCCACATCCAGCCACCGGAAATGAAGCTATCGGTGGACCTCATCAAGCTGATGAAGCAATCAATATTGATGAAATGTTGACATCTGTAGCTATTTATGCAGCTGCTTTAGCAGAACTGGGGAAATAGCATGCGCGTAAGAAAAATCAAGTGGGCAGAAGAATTTTTGGAAAGCCAGGATGTGATCATCAAAGATCCATCTTCGATGGCTGGACATTGGAAAGAAATATGTCATTGCGATGAACTTCACGTGGAAATCGGCTCCGGCAAAGGGGATTATTGGATTGCCATGTCACAGATGTATCCGCAATGCGGATGGATCGGCATTGAGAAAAATCACAGCGTGGCAGCGGTAGCCTTAAAAAAAGTCGAAAATCAGATGCATGATAATCGCCGATTTATTGTCGATGATGCCAAAAATATCAGTGAATGGTTTGCGGAGAAAGAAATTGATGTCATACATCTGAATTTCTCAGATCCTTGGCCGAAAAAAAGAAATGGCAAACGTCGTTTGACTCATGCGAATTTCTTGAATCTTTATAAAAAAATGCTGAATGATGATGGAAAGATCATCATGAAAACAGATAATCGCAAGCTTTTTGAATTTTCAATCTTGGAATTTCAGGATCAGGGATTCAGATGCAGCGAGATTTCTTTGAACTTTCGTGAAGAGGAGCATCCGGAGGATGCCATCAGCGAATATGAAAGCAAATTCATGGCAAAAGGGAATCCCATTTATCGAGGTGTCTGGCAGATATAGGAGGTTTTAGATGAGAAGAAAAGTTGTACTGATGCTGTGTCTGCTCTTATTATGCGGATGCACTTTTAACAGAGAAACATTGCAGAATGATCTTCAGCAGTCACTTCAGGACTCATCACATCAGGAAGCTGTTACCTTTACAAATATGAATAAGCCATTGTACAGTTATTATCTGCCTCGAGACATCGGGCGTGTTTTAAGCAATGATCTTAGTTCAGTATTAAAAAAAGACGGCACACAATTTATCATGAATTTCAACCCGAATGCTGTCGTAATTCATGATTACTACTATGAAGTGGACTATATGTTCATGGAAATGAATGATACAAGACTTGTATCTTCTGACAGCAATAAAATTCAATATGAAGGAACTTTCCGCAATAAAAATGGACAGGTTCATAATTACAGCTGTATTGTTGATGAATTGGACAACGGCAAGTATTTTTTCATTTTAAATATGGAATATGTTTATTTTTATACGATTGCAGAAGGTGCTGAATTAAGTTCTCTGATTGATACGATGTTTGATATCGGTCAATCTGTGACCTATGATTCAGAAGAAATAGTATCTATATATTCATTGAAAAGCAGTTCAGAATATCTGACTGAAAATCTGGATGAATTTACACAAGATCTGCCGAGTGAAGGCTATTTATCAGATTTAATAGGAGAAAGCGAATGAAAACAATGATGAATTCCTTAACATCTATGGAGATGTTTGAAGAAAAGAAAAAAAACAATCAAATCGTTGTATTTGTTTTTTCAGCCAATTGGTGCCCGGATTGCATGTTCATCAAACCATTTATGCCGAAGCTGATTGAAAAATACAGTGATTATGAATTTATTTATGTTGACCGTGATCAATATATTGATTTGTGCCAGCAGCTGAATGTCTTGGGCATACCATCCTTTGTAGCATTTAAAAATAATGAAGAATGCGGACGTTTTGTTTCCAAATTAAGAAAAACAGAAGCACAGATAGATGAATTTCTGGCAAGCTTGAAATAGAAGGGATGTGAGAGTATGTTTGAGTGGCTGAAGAATCTTTTATTTGAAGAAGAGGAAGTAACAATCGAAGAATCCGAAATTGAAGAAATTGATTTTGCTAATAATCGCAAGGATATTGCGGATATTATTGCGAATCGCAGCGAACCGAAAATTGAAAAGGAAAAAGTATATGAAGCACCGCAGATGGTCTCACAGGAACCAGCACCTAAAAGCTTTGGAATTGAAGTAGAACCTGAAGCGGCAGAAAAGGAAAAAAAGCCTGCTCGTCCCGTTTTCTCTCAGTCAGTGAAAAATACTGAACCGAAAGTCGTTGACATGAATGTCATCTCTCCGATGTATGGCGGTACCAGTGAGCCGAAAGATAAGAAAAAGAAACCAATCATTGATACAGCACCAAAACGCAGAAGTGATGCCTTAGGTACGGTGATTTCTCCGATGTATGGTCAAAGTGAATTGGCAACTCATGAAAAAGAAGCCATGAAACGCATTGAAGAAGAAAAACCGGAAGTTGTTGTCGGTGATGACTGGGGTGAAGATGAAGTAAAATTGGAAGAAATATTATATACAGAAGAAGAAAATACAGACTGCATGCAGTTTTCGCTTTTTGGCGATGATGTAGAAAAGCTGCAGATTGATGAAGAAAAAGAGGAATAGAAAGAAGGAAAAAGCACATGGTTCATTTTATTGGCATTAAAGGATCTGGCATGGCTTCATTGGCATGCATCCTCTATGATCTAGGTGAACAGGTCAACGGTTCAGATATTGAGAAGTATATTTTTACACAGGCTCCTTTGGAAGAAAGAGGAATAGAGATCACTTCTTTTGATGAAAAAAATATTCATGAGCATGATACGATCATTATTGGGAATGCTTTTGATGAGAGCAATGCAGAAGTGGCAAAGGCAAAAAGTATGTCCAATGTGGTTTGTTATTATTATCATGAGTATTTGGGCAAGATGCTGAAAAATTATGTTTCAATCTGTATTGCCGGCACTCATGGCAAAACAACTACGACAGGCATGATGTCACATATGCTGTCAACTGTTGCGCCAACCGGTTATCTGATTGGAGACGGAACCGGTGAAATGCATCAGGATTCCAAATATTTTGTCTTAGAATCTTGTGAATATCAGCGTCATTTTATGGCTTATCATCCGGATTATGCGATTATTACCAATATTGATCTGGATCATGTGGATTATTATAAGGATCTGGCTGATTACTGCAGTGCATTCGAAGCATTTGCAAATCAGACCAAAAAAGCCTGTATTGTCTATGGCGATGATCCCAATATTGCAAAACTGCATATCCAATGTCCGATTGTTCGCTATGGCTGTGAAAAAGGCAATGATGTACGTGCCTTAAACTTCAGTGAAGATGCACAGGGCATGCGCTTTGATGTGGAATATCAAGGTCAATTTTTTGGTCATTTTGAATTTCCTTTTGTCGGCGTTCATTTGTTATGGAACTCACTCAGTGTTATTGCATTAGGTATTTGTGAAGGATTAAGTGCAAAGCAGATTCAGGATGGCTTGAAAAGTTTTTGCGGTGTAAAGAGAAGATTTAATATCGAAGAAGATGATGACCTTGTTTATATTGATGATTATGCTCATCATCCGACAGCTATCCGCGTAACAATCGAAGCAGCAAGAATTCGTTATCCGCATAAAAAAATTGTGGCGATCTTTAAGCCGGATCGTTATTCTCGTATTTATGCATTTATGAATGATTTTGCTGCCAGCTTGGCTACGGCAGATGAAGTTGTGCTTTGTCCATTCCCGGAAAATGCAGCGAAAGAAGAAGGAATTGACATTGATATATATGATTTAGCAGCGCTTTTGCCGCAGGCAAGAGTCATGACTGAAAATGAGGAGAATGCAGCAATCTTAGCTCAAGAAAAAGAGGCTGTTCTCTTGTTTATGAGTTCAAAAGATATCTATAAATTCAAAGATCTTGTGAAAAGTTTTCATAAATCTTGAAATGGCTTACAATCTGTTTTATACTAATAAAGAGGTGTGTTATGGGAATGGAAGAATTTTTTGCAGTTTTAAGTGAAATTGCTTTAAAAATATTGCCGGTAGCTGGTGTGATCCTGCTTATTTATTTGATTGTTTTGGTGCATCGCTTATTAGGAGTGCTGACCAATGTCAACAAGGCAGTAGAATCAGCAAACCAGACAATACATGAAGTGGAAATTCAGGTAAGAAAACTTGACGCACCACTGCAGACAGCGACAGAATTAAGTGAAAGTGTTACAAAAATACATCGTTTAAGTGAACATGCAGTCAAAACGATTGCATTGATGATGGCAGAAAATTTTGCAGCTATCAAAGAGTATCTTCAGTCAATTTTCAATAAAGAGAAATCCGAACCAGAGACAGAACCCAATAATGAAAATGACTTGAAAACAGAAGAAATCATTCAAAAAGAAAGCTCATCTGAGTAAAGAGGAAATAATTATGGAAGAAAAAGAAAAAAAGATCGTAGAAAATGTAGAAGAAGAGTTGAAATATAAGATCATTACTTTGGAAGATGAAAAAAATGATTCATTGACACAGAAATATCTGGATCTTTTAACTGCGGAAATTAAAAGAAGAACAGAAGAATTTAAGAAATGGGTAGAAGAAAACAAGGATTCTGAAAAAGTCAATGAAATGAAAGATAAATTTATGGCAGAAATGGATGCCTTGATCCAGAAATCTAAAGAATTTATCGAAGAATTAAAGAATAATGAAGAACTTCGTGAAAAAATTGAAAGCGGTAAGGTGGCTTTCAATCAGGTAAGTGATAAAGTGATCGGCGGATTGGATGCCGGAATTCAGGAAATCCTGAACAATGAAACAGTTGCCAAAACAATTGATAAGGTGAGCGATAAGGTCGTTGAAATTGTCAATGATGAAAGAGTTCAAAGCGGAGCCTTGAAAGTACGCAAAGGCATGCTGAGTGCGGCAAATGCTGCATATGAAGGACTGAGAAAAGTTTTGAAGGCAGATGAAATTGATTCAGACGATAAGGAATAATGCAGGAGGCAGTAGAAATGAAAAGAATTACCATTTATGATGTTGCAAAAGAAGCAGATGTTTCATTGGCCACTGTTTCTCGTGTTATCAACGGCAGTGAAGTCGTACGTGAAGATACGCGAATCAAAGTACAGGAAGCTATTGAAAAATTAGGCTATAAGCCAAATGCCATTGCACAGGGATTGGCCTTGCAGAAAACAACAACCATTGCATTGATTGTTCCGGAAACGAGTTTCTTTATGACCGGACAAATTATCAATGGCTTGATTGATGTGGCAAAAATTTATAAATATAATATTTCTTTGCATACAGCAACAGAAGGAATTACAGAAATGACTGAAGTCATTGACAATGTCATTAAATCAAGAGCAGATGGTGTTGTGATCTTTAATGATAAGCTGAGCAAGGTCGAATTAGCAACTTTGACACGTTATCAGATTCCGATTGTTGTCATCGGCAATAAGATTTCTGATGAAACGATTGGTTCTGTCTATATTGATTATGAAAAACTGGCTTATGATCTGGCCGGCAAATATTTAGATAAAGGTATTGATGATATTGCTTTGGTAGAAGACAGAAGAAATCCATCTTTCATTCGTCAATTGCTGCGCGGGATGAATCGTGCATTTGAAGAAAGAGGAAAGACATTTGATCAGTTTATTGAGATACCGAAAGAATATCGTTCTTCCTATTTGTATCTGCAGAAATATTTTGTGAATCATAAACATGATCTAGTAGTCACTTACCGTGATTCACAGGCTATGGCTGTTTTGAATACAGCTTCAGAGCACAATATTGCAGTACCGAAAGATATGGAAGTCATCTGTATCTTAGACAGTAAATTTAATTCAATGGCTCGTCCGCAGATTTCAGCTTACAAGATTCCTGACTATGATTTAGGAGCTGTAGCTATGCGTGTCATGACAAAGATGCTGCATAAGGATGAAGAAGTGGTTGACAAGGAAATTGAATTGAGTTATATTTATACCGCTAGAAAATCAACAAAATAGGCGTTGAAAAGACAAGAACCATAGGGAATCTTAAAGAGACATGATGGCTGGTGAGAATCATGAGTGAAGCTATGGAAATACAGCTTGGAGCCACTTATTGCAAAGATAAGTCGTATTCTTACGTTACAAGAAAGAGTGCACGAAAGTGAACTAAGGTGGTACCACGTTATGCGTCCTTGGATGAGGACGCTTTTTTTATTTATGAGGAGGAACAACATGAAAATTTATGATGAATTAGTATGGAGAGGCATGATCAAAGATATCAGTTCACCTAAATTGGAGGATATGTTAAACAATGAAAGTTTAACTTTTTATATCGGAACTGACCCAACAGGTGATTCTTTGCATATTGGGCACTATTCTTCATTTTTGATTTCTAAGCGTTTGAAAATGGCCGGACACAATCCAATTCTGCTTGTAGGAGGAGCTACCGGGCAGGTAGGAGATCCAAAGCCTACTGCAGAAAGAGCGATGATCAGCAAAGAAGAAGTTGCTCATAACATTGAATGCTTGACGAAGCAGGCACAAGAGATTTTCGGCTTTGAAGTTGTGAATAACTATGATTGGATCAAAGATATCAATGTTTTGGATTTCTTGCGTGATTATGGTAAATATTTCAATATCAACTATATGTTGAGCAAAGATATTGTTGCCAGAAGATTGGATGAAGGAATTACTTTCACTGAATTTTCTTATATGATCTTGCAGGCATTGGATTTCATGCATTTGTATGAAACAAGAAACTGTGTAATGCAGGTTGCCGGTCAGGATCAATGGGGAAATATTACTGCCGGGATTGAATTGATCCGAAAAAAATTAGGAAAAGAAGCTTATGCATTTACAATGCCGTTAGTGACAAAAGCAGATGGCACAAAATTCGGAAAAAGTGAAGGAAAAGCCATTTGGCTGGATAAAGAAAAGACTTCTCCTTATGAAATGTATCAATTCTTAGTCAACAGTGAAGATGCCAAGGTCATTGATTATCTGAAAACTTTGACATTCTTAAGCAAAGAAGAAATTGAAGCGTTGGAAGAGAAGGTAAAAACTGAACCTCACAAACGTGAAGCACAGAAAGCATTGGCAGCAGAAGTTGTCCGTGATATTCATGGAGAAGCTGAATTGCAGAAAGCTTTAAAGATTACAGAAGTATTGTTCAGAGGAAATATCAAAGAATTGGCTGATGATGAAATTAAAGCAGCTATGAATGGCTTTGAACAGAAAACTGTTCAGGATGGTGTTTCATTGACTGAAGCTTTGGTGGAATCAGGTATTGCTTCAAGCAAGCGTGAAGCCAGAGAGTGGATCTCACAAGGATCAATTCAGGTCAATGGAGAAAGAATTACAGATAATGAATTTATCGTATCTAAGGAAAAGGCTTTGATTGAAAATAAAACTTTGATCAAACGAGGCAAACGAAATTATTATGTTATTGAACAATAGCAGTCCAGCAATGGACTGTTATTTTTATAGGATTGTGTTACAATAAATATAAAGCCTTCTGGTAATATGTCAAGAGATAAATCAGAGGAAATCGTAAGGAGATGATAAAAAAAGGGCGCACTAAAAAGAAGTTCAGAAAAAATGAACTTTTTAAGGATTATTCAGTTAAGGGAAGTACTTCACCTGTGGCGGAGTAAAGTTGCTCTTTGCGTAGCAGTGCATAGATCAACTTGACGAATTTTCTAGATGTTAAAACGAGTGCTCTTTTATGTTTATGAGTTAATGCTTGATTATACTTGCGTGTATAAAACTCATGATAGTATGGATCTTGGTCTTTGAATTTGTTTGCAGCCTGAGTGATGTAGTAGCGTAAGTATGCGTTACCGGTCATCAACAGTTTATTATCTTCAGACACCAGTTTTCCGCTGGAGCGTTCATCCCAGACAAGTCCGATATATTTTGCCAATTTATTCTGATTAGGGAAACAGTCAATGCTTCCTATCTCAGCAATAATACCGGCGGCAAAAACAGGGCCGATCCCAGGGATGGATAATAAAACGGTATAAGCATTCGAATGCAGGCCCTTAGCGAAGTCCTCTATCTGTTTATCAAGATCTTTGATTTCCTTTTCCATCAGCTTGATCATACGCAGACTTGAGGCAATCGAGATATTGATGGCATCGTAAGAAATTTTGTCTAGGCGATATGAATTCAAAGCACATTGCCGCAGCAAAGTAGCGACTTTCTTAGGATCAGAGAAACGGTGCTTACCTTTCGTATCAATATATTCGACAAGGTCTTCAATAGGCATAGAAATAATGTCATCAATAGAAGCGAAGTCCGTAAGGATAGCTGATGAGGTGGCGCCGAAAAGATCAGAAAAAGGATTTTCACAATCCGTTTTGCCTTGTTTTTTACGAAGCTGAGAGAACTTAAGATAGATGTTATTCAAAACATAGTTCTTCTCTCTGGTAAGCTGCAAAGCAAGGTGGTAGCGGTATCTGGTGACTCTTTGGAGAGCTATGTAATTGGCACCGCACCATTGATTGAGCTTCTTGGACCTGCCAACTCTGACAAAATCGCAGAGGCTATAGGCATCAAGAGGATCATTCTTAGGCATGCCAAGAAAAGATTCCTTATATTTCTTGGCAACCTTAGCATTGAGGCAATAGACCTCAACGTGGAATAACTGAAGTTCTTCAGCATTTGAAAGAGAATTAGCAACATGGAAGAAATAAAGAGAAGTGGCTTCCATAGCAAAGGTCACAGCATTAAAGCCATGAAAAAGCATGATCTGAGAAATTTCCTTTATCAGTTGATTGGTTCCTTCAAGAGAGTTCTCGAAAGACTTATTGAAGAATCTGTGCTGATCAAAGTTCATGGCACAGACCTGGTTGGCATCAAGACTAACATCTATACCAACACACAGTGTAGAAGTAGTATTCATGGTATCAACCTCCTTTCTGTCAAATGTTCAAGAAATAAAGCAACGTATTATCCCGATATCATTCACTATGATCAACCTCGCTATGAGCACTAAAGGTAATCATCACATGAAACAAGTGCTACGATGAAAACCAATGTGCAGCTTCTGAGTTAGAAATACAAGATGAATGAATGGGCTCCAGGCTTAATAAAGCACTAAACTGACACGCAAGAATCAGAATGGCAAGGAGAATTAGGAGTAGACCATTGAATTATTCCTTATTTACAGGGATATCATATCGGGATAAAGACTTTAATGTTTACATAGATGATTTTATCTATGTTTATAAAGGCGAAATTCCTTTACAAAACTATTATACGAGGAGAATATTATGAAAAGTATCAAACCTGGGCGCGGTCCATCGATGATGGGCGGTTTTATGAGCATAGTAATCGGATTGATCGGAGTATTCTGGACATTATCCGCAATTTCGATGGGTGCTCCTTTCTTTTTCTGTATGTTTGGGGTTGTCTTTGTCGTAATAGCAGTTGTACAGGCTGTTTATAATTTTAAAAATGCGACAAGCAAAAATCGTTATTCTGTCTATGATATTACGGATGTCGGCGAAGAAACAGATCCTTTGAATGAAAAGTATGGGAATACAGAAAAACCACAAGAAAACATCGATATGATTTTCTGTCCTTATTGCGGTAAAAAGACCATCAAAGAGGCTCGCTACTGTTCTCATTGCGGGAAAGAAATTCCTCAGTTATAAATGACAAGAAAGGTATGTATCTCTGCATACCTTTTTGTTTGCCTTCAGTATTGCACCAATCATAGGCCAATGCATAGGATAGTCTGAAAGGATGTGTTGGATGATAGGGATTTGTAATAGTGATCGCCGTAATTTTCTTTTATACCAGCAGCTCAAACATACGGCAGATTGTATTTTGCTTGAGGATGGAAAACCGGTCCATATTGATCTGGATATATTGATATTGCCTGTTTCGGGCATTCGGAATGATAAGACAATGATGATGAAAGGAATGCGTATTCCAATAGCAGATGAATTTATTCAGATGGTCAAACGTGACGGACTGATTATCTGCGGCAATGTCACGGATCTGCTTGTCACCTATGATCGGAAAATATTAGATATTTCACAGATGGAGTCTTATACTTTAGGAAATTCTCGTTTGACTGCAGAGGGTGTCTTATATTTGCTTTTGGATAATACACAAAAGGGATTGTTTGATCTGAAGGTCGATCTCATCGGCTTTGGAGCCAGCGGCAAAGCAATTTACAATATGCTGCGGCTGTTAGGTGTTCGGGTACGTGTGATTCGAAGACATTTGGAGGATGCAAAGGATAATTTTGTGACGGTGGAAGATTATCAGCGATTGAAACCGTTTGATGTGATCATCAATACGTCCTTAACAAATATTATTGATGAGGATATGATCCGCAAAATGGATGAAAATCTGATCATCAATTTAGTAGGAGATGCCGATATCAATGAAGTTTTATTAAGAACAAGACAAGTGCGTATCGTTCATGCAGGACCGCTGCCGGCTTTATTATCTCCATTAAGTGCAGCTAATTTATTGATGAAAACTTTGCAGGAGGTTTTGTATGATTAGGCTTTTAGTTGGAATCAGCGGCTCTTTCTGCAATCATCAGGCAGTGCTGGAAGAATGCCGGAAACTTTCTGAAACGATGGAAATACAATTTGTGCTGACAAAAAATACGGCTGCTTCATCGACTCGCTTTTTTCAGCTGGAAGATTTTTTGAAAGCTTGTGAAGAGATTTCTGCAAAGAAGATCATTCAAAGCATTGTTGAGGCAGAATTGATCGGCCCGCAGAATCAATATGATATCATGCTGATAGCGCCGGCGACTGCCAATATTATGTCTCGTTTAGCCAATGGGGCCTATGATTGCCCGGTAGCTTTAGCAGCAAAAGCAATGATCCGCAATCAGAAAAATGTTGTGATTGCGCTGGCCAGCAATGATGTATTAGGCCTTTCTTCCAAAAATGTATTCCAGTTATATAACACCAAAAACTTTTATTTTGTTCCTTTTGAACAAGATGATCATATACAGAAACCCAATAGCTGCGTGGCTTGTTTTGATATGATTGAAAAGACACTGCAGCTTGCTTTGCAGAATATACAGATCCAGCCGGTGATCAAGGAGAAAAAATATGAATAAGTGCTATACGGCTTTGATTACTCCTTTTACAATTATGAATGATATTGATTATACTGCATTGGATCGATTGATTGAGAAATTGATTGATGAGGGCTGTGATGGTTTTATGGTCTGCGGGACTACAGCGGAAACTTCTGCATTGAATGAAAATGAAAAGATAGCCTTGCTGGAACATGTCATCACAGCAACTGATAAGAGGGCAGAGATCTATTTTGGCATCGGTACTGCTTCTACCTGCGAAAGCATGCGTTTGTTGAAAATCACGGAAGATATGGATTTTGAAGGATATTTGATCGTAACTCCATATTATAATCAGCCGACACAGTATGGCTTGTATGAACATTTCTCTGCCTTAGCCGCAGAGACAGTCAAAAAAATTATTTTATATCATGTTCCCAAAAGATGCGGTGTGGCAATGACCAGCAGAACCATTATTCAATTAGCGAATGATTATCCTAATATCATTGCATTGAAGCAAGCCTGCCGTGATTTGGATCAAGTCAAAGAAGTTTTGGCAAATACCAAAGACTTTCTCATATACAGCGGTCAGGATGATTATTTGCTGGAAGGCATGCAGGCAGGGATGAGCGGTGTTGTCAGTGTGATTGGACATTTGTACATGAAAGAGCTGAAAGCATTTATGCATGCTTTTGAACAGCAGGAGGAAAAGTGCATGACGCGCCTTTCTGCACACGGTCTGAGCGTAGGTTACAACAAAAAGGTCCTGATCGGGGGGATCGAATTGGAAATCGACGCGGGTGAGGTCGTCACGCTGATCGTGCCAAACGGTGCGGGAAAATCCACCGTTTTAAAGAGTATTACCCG
>CALUVS010000022.1 GCA_944324265.1 uncultured Traorella sp. | reverse complement strand
TAATGGAAAGCGAAAAAAGAAGGAGCCACAAGAAATTATGTAGCTCCTCGATTTCCCAAGTTATTTTAGATACTCAAGGTATTTTGCTTGCATTAATGGCGTTTATTGTCGGAATGGATTTCTATCTGGAAGTGTTCTTTTGGTTTAGACCTATTATTTGCGGAACCTTGGCAGGACTCATTCTAGGCGATTTACAGTTAGGTTTGATATGCGGCGGAGCTACTGAATTGGCCTTTGCCGGATTAACGCCAGCTGGCGCAGCTCAACCACCAAACCCAATTTTGGCAGGTATCATGGCACCTGTACTGGCTTATTCAACAGGAGTAGATTCTACTCAAGCATTAGCATTGGCATTGCCATTCAGCTTTTTGATGCAGTATGTTGTTTTAATGTTCTGGTCAGGATATTCATTCTTGATGCCTGTGATGGATAAAGCAATTGATGAATTAAATATCAAAAAGTTCAATGCTTTAAATATCGGTTCATTATTATTTGTAGGACTTGTTTACGCAATTATTGTATTCCTCTGTGCATATTCAGCACAGGATCTTATGAGAGAATTAGTAAATATGATGCCAGCTTGGTTATCACACGGCTTTGAAGTTCTTGGCGGTGTATTGCCAGCAATTGGATTTGCAATGTTATTAAAGATCATGTTAAAGGGTTGGTTAGTTCCTTACTTGATTTTCGGATTTATTTTTGCGACATTCATTCCATTCAGCAACTTATTGCCATTGGCAGTTGTAGCCGCTGGTGTTGCTATTATTGACTATAATAATAAAAAAAGTACACCTGAGTTAGGAGGTAGCGAAGATGACGGAATATAAAAAAGTAGTAACTGATAAAGATCTGACAAAATTAGCGTTGCGTTCTAATCTTGTATGTTTAACTTTTAACTATCAAAGAATGATGGCTTCTGGGTTTACGTTCATGCAGATTCCGCTTCTTCAAAAAATATATAAAGATGATCCAGAGGGACTAAAAGCAGCATTAAAAGACAATATGGAATTTATCAATACACATCCAAACTTTGTCGGATTCTTAGGCGGCTTATTGATTTCTTTGGAAGAATCACATGAAGATCGAAGCATTATCAAAGGAATCAAAACAGCATTATATGCACCTTTGGCAGGTATTGGTGATGCGTTGTTCTGGTTTACATTATTGCCAATCATGGCAGGTATCTGTTCTTCATTTGCATTAGAAGGAAATGTACTTGGACCAATTTTATTCGCAGCTGTATATTTCTCTTTGCTGGTACTGAGAGTTCCTTTGACTCACATTGGATATAAATTAGGTACAAAATCTATCGAAACAATCAATGAAAATGCAGAGCGGATTTCACGTGCAGCCAGCATCATTGGTATTATGGTTATCGGAGGATTAATTGCGACATATATTTCATTGCAATTAACTGTCAATATTCCATTGAGTGCAGATGTTATATTGAATTTACAGACTGAATTGCTGGATAGAATATTCCCTAATTTATTGGCGATTACTTATGTAGGTATCTTATATTACTTCCTGAAGAAGAAAAATGTAAATCCTGCTATTTTGATTGTCGTAACATTTATTGTCGTACTGATCTGTTCATACTTTGGTATCTTATAGTAAAGGTGGTATTTATGGTAGAGATAGTTCGAGTTAAGAATTTTGATGAATTATCGAATGATTGTGCAAGACGAATGCTTGAATGCATCAAAGAAAATCCGAAAGCTAATATTTGCTTGGCTAGCGGAGGATCACCTGAATTGGCTTATCGTCTTTTCGCTAAACAAGTTATAGATGAAAATATTGATGTTCATGAAATGACTGTTACAAAATTAGATGAATGGGTCAATGTATCCAGTGAATCAGATATTTCTTGTGAAAAATATATCCGTGATAGAATCGTAAAGCCTTTAGGTATAAATGATGAAAATTTTATCTCTTTTCTCCCTGATGCAAAGGATAGTGAAAAAGAAGTTCAAAAAGTAGAAAAAGCTTTAGAAGAGAAACCTATTGATTTATGTATCTTAGGTTTTGGAAAAAACGGTCACTTAGGCTTGAATGAGCCATCAGATTATTTAACTCCTTATGCACATGTGATTAACTTAGATGAAAAAACAAAAACACATCCAATGCTTCAGGGAAATCCAGTTGAAAAGGGAATGACAATTGGAATGAAGAATATTTTAGATGCGAAAGAAGTAGTTCTATTGATGAGTGGGGAAGATAAGCAAGATTTATTTGAAGCATTCATGGAAAAGAAAATCTCAACACATTTGCCAGCTAGTTTTTTATGGCTGCACAATAATTTGAAAATAGTAGTTCGTGAAGATCAATTTCAGTTTTCTGAATAAATTCGAACATGAGAAAGAAGACACTTGTGTTTCAATGAGTGTCTTCTTTTTTTGATTTAAAAAATAATTGAAATAATTGAAATTTATCTCTTGAATTTAAACATTATAATGTTATAATGAACATATCAATAGAATGTTGATGCATGAACATGAAGGAGGATGGTTATGAATACGTTCATGAATTTTATGGAGAACAAATTAGCTCCAGTATTTGCGAAACTTGGGGATAATCCCTACATTATCGGTATTAAGGATGGAATGGTAGCCACAGTTCCATTCACTATTTTTGGATCATTATTTATTATCATTCAGCAGTTTCCAAATGATGCTTGGCTGAAATTTATTGCTCCATATTCAGCAATATTAGGGGTTCCTAACTCAATGACCATTGGTATTATTGCCTTATATGTAGCATTTGCAGTCGGTTATAATTTAGCGAAACAATTTAATCAGAGCGGTATTATGGGCGGTGTCTTATCCTTTGTTGGGTTCATGATGCTTCAAATTGATGAAACATATGTCATTACAACCAAATATTTTGGATCTAAAGGTATCTTCACTGCTATCATTGTTGCTATCTTTGCAGTAAAAGTATTACAGTTTTTTAATGAACGAGGCTATACAATCAAATTCCCTGCCGGTGTTCCTGATTCTGTAGGTAAATCATTTGCAACATTAGTTCCTGGTGCATTTGTTCTGACAATTTTATGGGTCTTCAGTGCTGTATTGGGATTGAATATTCCTGAAATCATTACTACCTTATTCTCACCATTGGTATTTGCTTTGAACTCTTATCCAGGTATCTTGGTGTTCATGGTAGTATCTCAGTTATTGTGGTGTGTAGGTATTCATGGTCAATCTATCTTAAATGCAGTAGGTACACCAATCTTTACAACATTTATTACAGCCAACACGGAAGCTTATCTTGCAGGAGAAGCTATTCCTTACATTACAGCAACCGGATTTATTCCATGCTTTATTTCTTTGGGCGGTGCCGGAGCGACTTTAGCATTATGTGTATTGATGTCACGCTCAAAAGAAAAATCATTGAACATGTTAGGAAAATTATCTCTGCCTGCAGGTATTTTCAATATCAATGAACCAGTTATCTTTGGTTTGCCGATTGTTATGACCCCAATCATGATGATCCCATTTGTATTAGTCGACGTGATCTTATTGACGGGTACATATTTCTTGATGTATTTCAATATTATCGGCAGACCAGTAGCTCAGGTGCCTTGGGTAATGCCTCCGGTATTAGGTGCTTACTTTACAACAGGCGGTAATATCCCAGCAGCTATTTGGGCATTGGTTGGATTTATTATTTCAATTTTAGTTTATTATCCATTCTTTAAGATTGTAGAAAAACAAAGACTTGAAGAGGAACAACACTTAGAAGAAGCTGAATAGGAGAGTATTTATGAAACATCGTGGAATTGCAATGGGCACAAAAGGAATGGTATCGTCTGCACATACATTGATTACCTCCAGCGGTCTTAATATTTTAAGAAACGGGGGAAATGCCATTGATGCGGCAGTAGCGATGGCCAATACAAGTGGTGTTGTACTTCCAGATATGTGCGGTCTAGGCGGAGATGCATTCTTATTGTATTATGAAGCCAAAACAAAGAAAATTCATTGTCTCAATGGTTCAGGAATTGCACCAAAGAAAGCATCACTGGAATACTTTCAGAAAAACGGAATAGATAATATACCTAATTCAGGTATATTATCTGTTTCTGTCCCTGGGCAATTGGATACCTTATTATTGGCCTTGGAAAAATACGGAACAATGTCTTTTGATACTTTGATTGATGATGCTGTGGATCTGGCTAGAAATGGCTGCCCGATCAGTGAAAAAGTAGCTCGTCATATCAGAACAGATTTTGATAAAATTCAGAATTCAAAAGAATTAAGTGAAATGTTCTTAGATGAGCAAGGAAATCCAAAAGATGCCGGAGAACTATATTATAATCCGGATTATGCAGTTACTTTAGAAAAGATTGCACAGAATGGAAGAAAAGTATTTTATGAAGGAGAAATTACTGAAGCCATTGTGAATTACTCGAGAAAGAAAAATGGACTTTTGGAATTTGATGATTTTAAAGAAATTCAGGCGACTGAAGAAAATCCGATACATGTAAAATACAGAGATTATGTTGTTTGGCAGACACCTCCAGTCAGTCAAGGAATTATTCATTTGGAGGAATTGAATATCTTAAATCAATTTGATTTGTCACAGTACAGCAACACAAGTGCTGAAGCGATTCATTTAATGGTAGAAGCTAAGAAAAGAGCATTTGCGGATCGAGCAAATTTATTCGGTGATCCAAAGTGTGTCAAAAATCCGATTGATCAAGTTTTATCTGAAGCATATGCTGTTCAATGCGCAGGAAAAATTGACAGGAATCGTACATCTAATATACAAGACATGATTGAATATAATGAAATGGGTCATACAACAAGCTTTGTTGTTGTGGATAAAGAAGGCAATGCTGTTTCGTTTATTCACAGTATTGCCAATACATGGGGAAGCGGAGAAGTTGTGGAAGGAACAGGTATTTTGTTAAATAACCGTGCAGGCGGAGGATTTAATTTAATAGCTGGACATCCAAACTGCATTGCTCCTGGAAAAAGAACAATGCATACATTGATTACTTATATGATCACAGATGAAAAGGGAAATTTAAAATGGCTGGGCAATACGCCGGGCGGTGACAATCAGCCGCAGTGGAATATGCAGGTTGTTACTAATTTAATTGATTTTAAGATGGATGTTCAGTCAGCTGTGGAGGCACCAAAGTGGTCAGATGTTCAGACAACTAATGTAGCCAAGAACATTGAAAATATTCTGAAGATTGAAAGCACGGTTGGAGAAGAAACCATTGAGCTGCTGAAACAAAAAGGACATCATGTGAAAGTGATTGCACCTTATAGCTGTTCAGGAGCTTCGCAGGTCATTGAGATTCGTGAAAATGGCGTTTATTATGGCGGAAGTGATCCTCGGGCAGATGGATGCGCCATTGGTCTCTAAATAAAAAAATGGCAGTTTTTGTGACTGCCATTCTGTATGAAAAGCTAGATATCGAAATGAATTTCGTAATTGTGCATAAAACTGTTGTATTGGGCATAAGAAACTTCAATGATATTGTTTTTATCATCAAAAGTTGTTCTTTTTCTGCCTAATAGCGGCTGTGTTGTATTTAAGAATTCTTGTGCGGCAGCAGTATCTGTATCTACATAAAATTCATCAATAAATGAAGAAATTGACATATTGCTTTTATACATCTGCTTATAGATAGAGAAATTTTCTTCATGAATGGCTGAATCAATATGCATCTTTGGGGATAAATAATGTGTGTAATAGATATAAGGCTGATCATCCAAAAAATAATGACGGATGATCAAGTAACAAGTATCACCGAAAACAGTATGTAATTCATGGTCTTTCGGCAAATCAAAGGAAGCAACCTTCACCGTTTTTCGTGTAAATGAAAAACCTTGGTTGTTGAGACATTTGGCAAAACTTTGTGTTCTTGACAAAACATTATAGATTCCGTTATTGACAACTTTTGTCCCCAAACCGCTGCGTTTTTCCAAAAATCCTTCTGACTCCAGCATGGTAATTGCTTTTCTGATAGTAATCTTGCTTACCTGAAATTCTTCTTCTAACTGAGTTTCAGTAGGAATGTTGGTGTGCAAAGGGTAGACGCCGGTCAGAATTCTTTCCTTTATGATTTCCATTATATTTAAGTATAATGGTTGCTTAATTTTTGCCATGTTAACCTCCGTTCAAAATATATATCATATATGATACATTATATCATGTAAGAACGGAGAAAGTGTATTGAAAGAGAGGTATTTTATGAATAAAAAATTAAAAGTTGTTACGATTGGCGGCGGGAGCAGCTATACACCGGAACTTATTGAAGGTTTTATTAAAAGATATGATCAGTTTCCATTGACAGAATTATGGTTAGTGGATATTGAAAAGGGAAAAGAAAAATTAGAAATTGTGGCGGCATTGGCCAGAAGAATGATTCACAAAGCCAATCTTCCGATTGAAATTCATACGACATTAAATCGCAGAGAAGCGCTTGTGGATGCAGATTTTGTTACGACTCAGATTCGCGTAGGTTTATTGGATGCCAGAATCAATGATGAAAGAATTCCGTTAAGTCATGGATTGATTGGGCAGGAGACAAATGGTTTAGGCGGAATGTTCAAGGCTTTAAGAACAATTCCTGTCTTGCTGGATATTGTCAAAGATATTCAGGAATTATGTCCGGAAGCTTGGCTGATCAATTTCACCAATCCTTCTGGTATGGTCACACAGGCCATTCTGCAACACACTAGCTTCAGAAGAGTAGTTGGATTATGTAATTTACCGATCAATATGCATTTAGGCATTTCAAAATTATTGAATGCTGATCCAGAACGTGTACGTCTTGAACTGACAGGTGTCAATCATTTCATCTATGCTACAGATGTATTCTTAGATGGTGTATCTGTATTGGACAGAGTGCTGGAAATTTACAGCAAATTAGGCAAAGAAGATGTGATTTCCATGAAGAATTTCATTTCTATGCCATTCTCTAAATCCTTGTTATATGGTTTAAGAGCAATTCCATGTCCATATCACAATTATTACTATTTCACAAAAGAACAGCTGGAAACTGAATTGGATGAATTCAGCAAAGGCTGTGTGAGAGCACAGAGAGTCAAGGAAGTAGAGAAAAATCTATTTGAAAAATACAAAGATACCTCACTGGATGTAAAACCAGAAGAATTATCATTAAGAGGAGGAGCTCACTACAGTGATGCAGCCTGCAATCTTATTTCTTCTATTTACAGTAATGCAGGAGATATTCAATATGTCAATACATTGAATAATGGAACTATCAAAGATTTGGAAGATGATGAGGTCATTGAATGTGCCTGCATTATTACGAAAGATGGTCCAAAACCGTTGAATATTGGTAAGATGAACCGCAATATCAGAGGACCAATTCAGATGATCAAAGGATTTGAAAACTTATGTATTCAGGCAGCAGTCACCGGAAATAAGGATATTGCCATTGCGGCCTTAAACAACAATCCATTGATTACTTCAGATGAATTAGCAAATCAAATCTTTGATGAAATGCTGGAAGCCAATAAAGAATATTTGCCGCAGTTTTTTAAAAAATAAAACTTAATAAAAAGAATAATAGGAACTGATATGATTGGTTCCTATTATTATATACAGAAACTATATCTGAATGTCTTAAGATAAAAAAGAAACAGATAAACCTGTTCCTGGATAATGTTCAATTTAGTGATGATCTTCACCGTTTGTCAAGGGTTCTTTTGTGCGCTGTCCATCTTCATTGTATTTTAGCTGAAGGTCTTGTGTGACAGTATATTTTTCTCCAATAAAATAATGATAAGTTAATTCAAAAGGAGAATTTTCTACATTCCAAAGAATTGTCTGCTTTAATAAGGGAACATGATTGGTACCGATAATTTTTGCCTGTGCTGCCGTAGGCAAAGTAGCGCAAAATTCAGTGCTACCATAAGAACGATGGATGTTCAATTCATCCACGTATGTGTTGAATGACCCCTCCAATCGGGCAATATCAATCGATGGAATGATATTTTGCGTAATATAAGTGTAAGAAATGCATACCAAATTATCATCTCCATAACGCAGACGTATAAAATAGTGAACGAAATCGTCTTCGCCTATTTTCATTTTTTTTGCGACATTCGGTATTTCTTTTCCTTTGATAATTGAATATTTGTATAATTCAGTTTTTGGAGTCAACCCTGAAGCGAGAATTTGAGCAGAAATACTATTTGATTTGAATAAAGGTTTTTTGATAACGGCTTTATAATTATCAGAGGCAAATGTTCCTTTACCGGGAATACGTTTGATATAGCCTTTGGATGATAATTCATTCATAGCCTTGGTAATTGTCATATGGCTTGCCGAAAACTGCTGACTGATTTCATTTTCAGGCGGAAATAATGCACCATTAGGAATGATGCCTTTATCTATTTGATCTTTGTAATATTCTTCTATTTCAACGTATTTTGGTAGCTTATGCATAAAACCCTCTCTCTTATCATTTTACTTCCTGATTTGCTTTAACGCAAGAAAAACTCGTATTGAAAACGAGTTTTTCTGATACGCAAAGTTTATTTTGTTTCAGCGTCAGTGACATTTCCGTGTCTTTGACTTGGATAATGAGAGGACACATAACGCTTTTTAATTGGACTTACTTTTGTGTCAATACCGACATCTTCACAAATCAAGGCAGACAATACCTGGAATGGGATGACATAAATGATCGGAGAAAGAATGTCGGTTGTTTTTACTGAGAATTTCAGATCTCTGTCTGTTATCTCTACACCTTCTTCACAAGTAACAACAAATACATGTTCAGTAAAGACATCTTTGTAGTATGGTATAAGTTCACATAATCTAGCCAATTCTTCTTTGCCTTCAGAAGCAATCATAAAGATATAATTATCCTTGTTATATGCTCTCATCGGACCATGCATCTGTTCTTCCATTTCATATCCGGTACATGGACGGGAATAGGTTTCAAAGAATTTCAGACGTGCTTCTAATGCAGTCGGGAAATTCACTCCGTAGCCGGCGATAGAAGATTTGGTCATCTGCAGAAATTCTTCCTTATTGCGATTGTACCAATCAATGGATTCATTGATGATTGTCGGCAGGTTTTCCGCAAGGTCAAGAGCATCCTGATTCATTTGTTTGTATTGTTCTTCACTGATTAAACCTTTAGCACGAGCAATTTCAATCGCTTGAATATAGAATTGGAAGATTGTTTCGGTATAACCGCGAGTTTCTGGTCCAATTTCTTCTTCTTCACATACTAGATGACAATAGCAGTCGGAGAGCTCTTCCAATACACTGTTGAGCTGTTCTGTAACACCGATGGTGAAATAACCTTCATCACGCGCTTTTTTTACAGCATTGCAGGTAGAAATACTGTCTCCGTGCTGAGAAAAGCCAATTACACAAATTTCTTCTTTTTTAAATGCTTGAGAAGGGTTGATGCTTTCATGATAAGTAAAGATTGTCGGTTCACAAGCAACTCCTTCTACATGAAGAATATCTACGAAAATATTGCGGATGACCAGTGAAACATGGTGAGAGGTACCTGAACCAAGAAAATAAACTTTCTTGAAATCATGATTCACAAATGCTTCCACAAAATCATGCATGTATTCATTGCGGATATCGTAGGCCTTTCTCAGTACACGAGGTGTGTCTTTGACATGGCCTATCATCGATAATTTCTTACGTTCCATAGTGATAAAGTTCCTCCTTTGTTTAAATGTAGATCTAATAGCTCAAGTAAAGTATAACAGAGGGAACACAATAAATCAACAATAAATATATATTTTTGCGAGATATAGTTTTTATAAAATATATACTTTATTATGAAAAATCGTAGAAATAAGGATTATAAATCAATATTTATATAGGTTAAATATAATTTATTGATATATTGTGAAAAATAATGGTAAATAAAATATATATTTTATGTTGACAAATATATATTATTGTTGGTAAAATCTAATTAAATCTAATAGCTCTTGTAGCGCCATTACAAAGGGAGGAGGTAATCATTATGAATCAGATTATACTTGCTTCACATAGCCGATTGGCATCAGGGATGAGAGAAACAGTCCGTTTCTTTGGCAAGGACAATATTGAAGTTCTGGAACAGACAATGACAGACAGCGGTTTTCAGGAAAAAGTTTCTGAGATGCTTGAAAAGCATAAAGATAAGAACTGCGTTGTATTTACTGATCTGTATGGGGGATCGGTCAATCAGGTTTTTTTCAGAGAACTAGCTGATGGTGATTTTCATCTTGTAACAGGAATGAATTTGGCAGTGATTCTGGAATGTGCTTTTGCTGAAAAAGATATCGATGGTGATTTTATTCGTAAGGCAATTGAAGCAGCCAAACAGCAGTTTTGTTATATGAATGATTGTCTGATGAATATGCAGAATGAGGAAGATGATTAGGAAGGAGAAGAATTATGGTACAACTGGTAAGAGTAGACGGACGTTTGATTCATGGGATGGTTGCAGTAACTTGGTGCGGGGTATATAGCCCAGACATTCTAGTAGTGGCGAATGACGCAGCCGCAAATGATGAGTTTCATGCAATGACGTTAAAACTTGCTAAGCCCGGCGGAGTTGAAAAGTGTTTTGTTTGGACTTTGGATAAAGCTGTTGAGAGAATAAATGGGCCTAAATATGAAAATAAAAAAATATTTATGACAGTGGCCACTGTAGAAGACGCCTATTATATAGCTAAGCGATGTCCTAGTGTTCAGCATATTAATATTGGGCCTGAAGTCGATGGAGGAAATGGCCGTGTAACTGAAGGGAAAACGGAAATCAGTGAAGGTGTGTGGATCACTGAAGAAAAATACAAGCTTTTAAAGGAATTGCATGATGAAGGAAGAGAGGTTTTTGCGCAAATTACAACTGCCATGAGTAAAGTCGAATGGCACGATATTGAAAAGAAATTTAAATAGACGAAAGGAGAAAATATGGTACTTCAAGCATTTTTGGTAAGTTTAGTTGCAGCATATGGCCGTTTGGAACAAGGATGGATGGGTCAGCAGATGATTGCAAGACCTATTTGGTTATGTCCTTTGGTTGGCCTATTGCTGGGTGACTTACAACAGGGGATCATCATCGGGGGTTCTTTAGAAATGATTTGGGCCGGTGTTGTACAGGTAGGAGCTGTTCCTACTGAGGTTGTAACTGGTTCAACTGTAGCGTGCGGCTTAGCAATAATAAATAATTTATCAGTGGCTGAAGCCATTACTATTGCAATTCCAGTAGGTTTGTTAGCAACATTGATTGGAACGATTAATAATACAATTACTGTAACTGTCTGGTCACCAATGACAAATAGTGCTGTAGAAAGAGGAGATACAAAAGCAATTTGGTGGCTTGGTTTAGCTGGTTGTGCAACTCAAGCAATTATGTATGCTGTAGCAGTATTTTTAGCAGTTTCTGCTGGATCTGCAGCTGTTCAAGCAATTATTGATAATATTCCGCAGATTATTCGAGATGGTTTATCAAATGCCAGTGGAATTTTGCCAGCAATTGGGATTGCGATTTTAATGCAATTCTCATTTGATAAGAAATTTGTTGGTTTCTTTGTGATTGGATTCTTATTGCCGACGTTTGTTGGCTTTGGCAGTGTAGCAACTGCTTTAGCTGGTGTAGCAGCAGCCTTGATTTACTTTTTCTTAAAACCAAATGAAGTGGAGGATGACTAAATATGGCAGAGCACGTATCATTATCAAAAAAAGAACTTAATTCTGTATTCTGGCGTTCTTATCAAGCTTTGGGATGTTATTCTTATGACAAGCAGCAAGGAATTGCCTATCTGCGTGCTATGATTCCAGTTCTTGAGAAATTACATCCTGAGAGAGATGATTTTATTGAGTCATTGAGAAGACATAATACAATGTTTAATACAACGTGTGCGTTTGTACCATTTTGCTTAGGTATTTCCTGTGCAATGGAAGAAGAATATGCTAATGATGAAAGCGGGCAATTTGATCCTGAAAGTATTGGCGCAGTGAAAATTGCTTTAATGGGTCCGCTTGCAGGTATTGGTGACAGCTTTTTCTGGGGTACATTCCGTTTGATTGCATGTGGCGTAGGAGCTCCATTAGCAGCCGAAGGAAACATTTTGGGGGTAATTTTATATTTGCTTTTAAATTTAGTTCCTTCTACATTAACAAGATGGTTTGGATTTAAACTAGGTTATAATGGAGGCCGTCAGTTCTTAGCTAAGATTCAAGCAGATGGCACATTAGCGAAATTAACAGAATCTGCTAAAGTGTTGGCAATGATGGTTATTGGTGGAATGATTCCACAAATTGTAAGTTTTCCAGTTTCGTTTACGCTTGAATTGGGCGGCGGAACATTTGTGCTTGCAGATGTATTGGATAGTATCATGCCAAACTTATTGCCGCTGCTTCTTTCATTATTTGTATATCGTTTGATTATGAAAGGAACAAAAGTTAACACCATTATATTTGGCTTGTTGGGACTGGGAATTTTATTGACATTCTTAGGAATTATGTAATGAATGAGCAGGGCGTAACAAGCGTCCTGCTTTTTGGAGGTAGCAGAATGAGAAATATATGGATCTGGGTCTTCATTATAGCACTTTTTATGATAGGTGAATGTATACGTAAGGTTTCGCTCAATAAATTGCTGAAGGCTATTTATGAAGCGGCTTATATAAATAAAGATGAGGAAGCTTTTCATCTTTTGGTTGTATCTCCACAAGCAAAAATGCTGATGTCTGATGCCACCAGATTGATTATGCAATTAAATTTTTATGTTGCAAATGATCAAGAAGAAAAAGTTGTAAAAATTGTTGAGAAAATGAAAAAAATTCGTTTAAATAAAAATAATCAAAAAGCATTTTATAGTATAGCAATTGGGTATTATGCTGAGAAGGAAAGAACTGATACGTTAGATTTGATCAATCATATGAAAAAAGCGATTGAAAACACACAAGATGGTGAACTGCAGATGCTTTTGTATGATTGTCAATTAACATATGACATATATGTTAAAAAGGATATCTCAAAAATTCATGAGCTGCAGCAGCTTCTAGAAACTGATATTGATGCTAATGCAAAATCAGTTTATCAGTATCGTCTTGCAAAATTATATAAAATTGCTAATAATATGGATAGATGTCAAGAAATGCTGAAACTTGCTTATAAGAATACAGCAAGCAAACAAGCTAAGAAAAAAATTGACAGAATTCTTGATGGAGAAATGGAGTTATTATGATAAAAGCAATCTTTTTTGATCTAGATGGTGTTTTGTTTGATTCGGAAACATATGATCAGCAATTAAACCGAGAATATATTCAAGCCATTCATGCACCGCTGCCAAGCGAACGGCTCTATCTTTTGATAGGCTCACATAAATCACAGGATCCGTGGACATCTATCCTAAAGGGATATGAAGATAAGATTGATAAAGAAGCATTTCGTGATGGCTTAAGGGCGTATAAAACTGAGAAAAAGAGTCATTTTAATTTTGCTGAAGTGTTATTTCCAGATGTTCCTCAAGTTTTGGATCAACTGAAAAAAAGAGAAATCAAAATGGCTTGTGCTTCCAGCAGCAGTATGAAATATATTCATAAAGCTTTGACGCAGGCAGATATTCTGCAATACTTTGATTTGATTTGCAGCGGAGATGACTTTGTCAGCAGCAAGCCAGCCCCAGACATATATTTATATTGTCAAAAATATTTTGGTTACGAAAAAGAAGAATGTCTGGTAGTCGAAGATTCTCCTTACGGAATACAGGCAGGTAAAAATGCAGAAATAAAAGTAGCTGCCCGGTTCAGTCCATTTGGATTGGATCAATCCAAGGCAGATTATCAGATAAAAAGTTTTGATGAGTTAATACAGATTATAGATAAATGCAAAAGTTAAGTGAAACAGAAGGGTCAGTTTTGGCCCTTCTTTTGTATAAAAAAGCTATCCGATGGATAGCAGACAGAATTTATTTATTTTCACTAAACACTTGTTTCAGTGAAACAAAGAACATGATCAGTGCAATTGCGATCAGTATATGAGTAATGCCGGCAAATCCAGCAATCATGGCGCTGATGCCATTGCTTAAAGACAGTTTCAATACTTGTGTAATTCCTCGGATAAGCATCATGATCACCATCAATGGCAAAGAGATGTTATAGAGGATATAGAAGCGCTGAAAGGTTTTGTTTTGCAGTAGACTTCGATTCTGCACACAAAACAAAGCAACCATTAAAAAGAAAAACATACCTAATACAAATAAATGTGTATGAACAACTCCTAAAGTTGTTTTTCCGACAAAATTATTCAGTTTTGTAAATTCTCTGAAAAATACACCTCCGATAAGAGCGAAGATCAAATAGATCATTGAAGTATTGTAGATTTTTTTCATATTCTTTGTCCTGGTATATTATAAATGACTCATTTAACTAGTCATTTACATTATACCTTTTCCTTTCTATCAACCTTATATAACCGTGGTTGATTACGGTTCAGTTATTTTGTAAAATTGAATATCGTGAATATGGATTTGTATTTGTCCCTGGTATATTATAAATGACTCATTTAACTAGTCATTTACATTATACCTTTTCCTTTCTATCAACCTTATATAACCGTGGTTGATTACGGTTCAGTTATTTTGTAAAATTGAATATCGTGAATATGGATTTGTATTTGTCCCTGTGGCTTGACTACTTTAGAAAGGATCTTACCACACCTTATTCCTAAACAATGATTAGTTAGATGGGTCTTGAATTCGTATTTTGCACCAGGTTTTGTGGTCTAAGTGCTGTGGAGACCATTTTCACACAATCTATGAACGAAAGGATGTATTATGTATGAAATTAGTTGGAATTGATATTGGAAAAAACAGTCACTTCTTCTGTATTATGGACAAGGAATCCGGTGAACTTGATGTTCTGCCTTCTCCCTTTGCCAATAATAAAGAGGGATTTGATCTGCTCATCCAAAATATGAAATCTTATTCTAAAGATTCCTTGCTCATCGGTATGGAAGATACCGGTCACTATCATTTTGCTTTATTGAAATATCTTTTAGATAAACATTACCCTGTGGCTTTGATCAACCCCAGAACCACTGATATGACTCGTAAGATGCAGGGGAGTGTTTCCAAAAACGACAAACTTGATACAATAACTATCTGTGATGTTTTGGATACTCCTGAACGTAAAAAGCAATATCGTATAACTCAGATCAACAGTTTTGAACTCTATGAACAGAAACAATTAACGAGACATCATCATAATCTCAAAGAAGAATTAAATGTCTATACCAATCGACTGCAGAAATCTATTGATGTTGTTTTCCCTGAGTTTAATAGCCTATTTAAGTCCAAATATGGACATGTCTATATGAATGTACTCAAGGCATTCGGCAGCGCTGAGATCATCGCTAATACCGATATAAGGACGATTCGTAAATGTTTTGATATTCAATGCAGAGGCAAACATATTTCTTTGACTCCTGAAATGCTTAAGGAATGTGCTAAGAATTCTATTGGAATGTCCTCTTCAGCTGAAGTTATTCAGATCAAGCATCTTGTAAGCCAGATAGAACTTATCAAAGAACAGATTGCTGAGATAGATAAAAAAATAGAAGAGTTCTCCACCAAAAGCAACTCTCCTATTCTCACCATACCAGGAATCTCACATTTCTCTGGTACTTCTATTTTAGCTGAATTAGGAGATATAAGCAATTACTCTGATGCGAAAAAAATAATTAAAGCTGCAGGCGTTGCACCCTATCATTACGAATCAAGTCAATTTAATGCAGAGCATACAGCGATCACCAAAAAAGGCTCCAAATATCTCAGAAAGACACTGTATCAGATCATCACACCTGTGATCAAGTTCAATAAGGTCTTTAAAGACTACTATGATTTGAAACGTTCTCAAGGTAAGAGTCATCGTTGTGCACAGGGGCATTGTGTAAGAAAACTACTGAGAGTTATCTATCACTTATTAACTACAAATCAAAAATTCAATCCTGAGTTATTAAAATAGAAACAAAATAGAAATAATTTCATAATTTGTCCCTCAAAAGGGTGTTTTTGTCATACCCAAAAGTTACAAATCTCTATTCACTTTTCAAAGATCTTTGATCAACTAACTGTTTAAATTCAGGATTTTCTTATTTTCATACTTTTTCATCAAAAACCCTTGATTTTTATATAGTTAGCTTTCCTAATCAATTGTTTCATACAGAATTTTATGAATGAAGCTGATGATGCCGTCGCATTCATAATTGTGCTGTATCATCGCTGAAATCATTAACGAGAATATAATTCTGATCAATGTATTCGGCGTGAAGTTTTCATCAAAAGCATCTTGGCGCACTTTTTTATCATGGCTTAAAACATGATTGAAGCCTTCTTGGATATGTATCCATGATTGCTGCATCAGCTTTTCACCCATTAATTTATCGTTCTTCATGAAAAATACAGAATGATTTGTTAAAAAGCCGGGATATTGTTCTTCTCCTTTTTTCAGACTGTCAAATGCCCATTGAACACAATCGGTAAAGTGCTCAAAATTCATCTGATTTTCTGAAAAATGAAAAATATCACACCAAACACTTTCAGTCACGGCAGCGATAAGATCAGATTTTGAAGGAAAGTAATTGTAGATAGTTCCGATTGAGACATTGCAGAAAGCCGCTACATTTCGGATATTGAGAGCAGATAAACCTTGTTTTTTGATAAGCTCACAGCTAGCTTTTAAAAGTGCTTCTTTTGAGGTAACAAGGGTATTCATTCGATTTCCTCCCTTCAAACTGAACAATGTTCATTATATGAATTTTCTATTTTTTGTCAAGAAAGATAATCATGATAAACATGACATCCTTGTCACATGACACTCTTGTAATTTTGCTTGTTTTCATCAGGCCTCAATTCTATAATAAAACCAAGATAGCTGCAGATATCAGAAAGGGAAGATTATGAAATTAATTGTTCGCGATTTAACTAAAAAATACAATGAGAAAGTTGTTTTAGATGCGGTGAATTTCACTTTTGAAAAGGGAAAGATCTATGGATTATTGGGCAGAAACGGAGCAGGTAAAACTACTTTTTTCAATTGTTTGAATGAAGATATTCCGATGGATGGCGGGATCATTGAAATTAAGGATGAAAAGGGAATTTCACCGCTGAAGCCTGACGATATCGGCTATGTACTTTCTACTCCGGCTGTACCTGAATTTTTAACCGGCCGAGAGTTTTTGAAATTTTTTATTTCCATTAATCATGATAAGATGGCGGATGTCAAAACAGAAGATGAATATTTTGATATGATTCGTATCGACAGGGAAGATAGAGATCGTTTGATCAAAGATTATTCACATGGGATGAAAAATAAAATGATGATGCTGGTGCATATCATTGCAAATCCGAAAATATTGCTTTTGGATGAACCATTGACTTCTTTTGATGTTGTTGTCGCGGAAGAAATGAAACAGCTGTTAAGACAGATCAAAAAAGAGCGAATTCTTATTTTTTCGACTCATATCATGGAATTAGCTTTGGATTTATGCGATGAAATTGTCCTGCTGCATCACGGCAAGCTCGAACAGATTTCAATGAATGGGGATCATGAAGCGTTCAAAGCAATGATTTTGGAAAGACTGAAGGAGGATGAACATGAAAGAGTTGAAGATCCTATTTCAGCTGAATAGTGCTTATCGAGTCAATTCATTCCTGTATCATCTTCGTTCAATTCCGATTGCGAAAGACTATGTTGATGACTGGATGAATATTTCTGATATATTCAAAAGCATTGTAATGATTTTTGTGGGAATCAAAGAAATGATAACTTTATTTTTAACGAAAATATTGTATCTTTTGATTCTGGTGGTTTTGCCTTTGATGGCTGTTCAGACATTGAGTCTTGAAAATGCACTTGGTCAGATTTTCTTGTGCTTGACATGGATCGGCGGTTTTATGAATACATTTTTGTTTAATCCTACCAAAGATCGTTATTATGCCATTATATTAATGCGGATGAATGCCAAAAGATGTGTATTGAGTGAATACTTCTATGCCTGTGCAAGAATCATAGCGGGTTATCTGCCAATCATGCTCATCGCCGGCAGTTGGTTTGATTTGCCGCTGGGTTTGCTTTTGTCTTTGCCGTTTCTTCAGATTGCCGTAAAAAATATTTTCAATGCCTGTACTTTGATTTTCTATCAATATACGGGAAAAGTCCGCAATGAAAATGCGGCAAATCAGCCATTGATGTGGGGTGCTGCTTTTCTTTTATTGGGAATGGCTTATGTTCCGCTGTTTTTCAATTGGACACTGAATGTGAATGTTTATTGGATCATTTTTGTTATCAGTATGATTTTAGGGATTTTGGCTGGTATTTATCTGATACGTTTTGAAGATTATGCAGTTATTTACAAACAATTGTTGAAACCGGATCATGTTATTTTTGATGCCAAGAGCTATTCTCAAAATGCTTTGAAGCAAAATGCAGCGAAACAGATTCAATACAATGAAATTAAGACGAATAAGACAGGCGTAGCTTATTTCAATGAGATATTTACCAAACGTCATGCTTCTATTCTGACACGTTCAGCCAAACGGATTGCTTTGGGAGTGGTTTTGATTGGAGCAATCTGTGCTGCTGTCTTGGTATTTGTGCCGGAACTGAAAGATGAGGCACAGCGGCTGATCTTAAATGGTGTACCTTTCTTCTTGTTTGTCATGTATTATCTGAATCGCGGCCAGCAGATTACACAGTCAATGTTTATTAACTGTGACAATGCGATGCTTCATTATCGCTTTTATCGTCAGCCGAAGTTCTTATTAGCTTTGTTTACGCAGCGATTAAGGACATTGGTAATGATTAATTTACTGCCGGCATTATGTATTGCTTTTTGCTTAGCCGGATTGCTGGCTATAAGCGGAGGGGGCAGCTGGTTTGATTATGGCTTGATTGCTGTGACGATCTTAGCCATGTCGATTTTCTATTCAGTGCATTATTTGGTGCTGTATTATCTGCTTCAGCCTTTCAATGAGCAGGTAGAAATGAAAAGCATTGCTTATCAGGCAGTGATCATTATTACGTATATTGTAGCTTATCAGTTTTTAAGTCTGCCGATGAGCTTATCTGTCTTTGGTTTGAGCATGGTTGTCTTTACAATGATTTATGTATTGATTGCTTTGGCCTTGGTTTATACTCAGGCACCGAAAACATTTCATATCAAATAACCTGACGATTGTCAGGTTTTTGTATGTTTTGTACATAGATCGGATATTACATGACAGTTTTATCAATGTGTACAAGAAAATTCACTTTTATTGTCTGCATCCTATTCATATGCATACTTATTCTTGAACAAATAGCATTATTTTGATAATTCTCACATAAAATCATGTTACAATAATTAGTAGTAAAAAAATCAATGGAGGCAATCATGAGTGAATTTATTGAATTCAGAAATGTAAAAAAGATATATCATGTCGGTGAAGTCGACATACCTGCTTTGAACGGTGTAGATTTTACAATCAAGCAGGGGGAATTTGTGGTGATTGCAGGTGCCAGCGGTGCCGGAAAATCAACAATCTTGAATATTTTAGGCGGAATGGATTCACCGACTAGCGGCGAAGTAATCGTGGATGGGGAGCTTGTTTCGAATTATTCGGCAAAGGAACTGACGACTTATCGCCGTTATGACATTGGATTTGTCTTCCAGTTTTATAACTTGGTACAGAATCTGACAGTAGTTGAAAATGTGGAATTGGCCAGTGAAATATGCAAAGATCCGATGGATGTGATGGAAGCTGTCACAAGTGTCGGATTGGCCGAAAGAAAGGATAATTTTCCGGCGCAGTTATCCGGCGGGGAACAGCAGCGTGTAGCGATTGCCAGAGCCTTGGCAAAAAATCCAAAGTTATTGCTTTGTGATGAGCCGACTGGGGCACTGGATTATAAAACAGGGAAACAGATCTTGAAATTGCTTCAGGATACATGTCGTGCCAAAAACATGACAGTCATAGTTATTACCCATAACTTGGCTCTGACAGCTATGGGAGATAAAGTAATTAAAGTAAAGAGCGGCAAGATTGATTCGATTACGGTCAATGAAAACCCATTGCCGGTAGAACAGATTGAGTGGTAAAAATGAAAAAAATTTATAAAGATACGTTTCGGGAAATGAAGAAAAGCCTGGGGCGTTTCGTTTCTATTTTTGCCATTGTAGCGATTGGGGTGGCTTTCTTTGCCGGGGTTCGTGCCAGTGCACCGCTCATGAAAGAAACAGCTGACCAATATTATGATGACTACAATTTGATGGACATCACATTGTATTCTACTTTGGGTTTTGTAGAAGAAGATGTGGAAGCAATTGCAGATATTGAAAGTGTGGAAGGCATTACGGCAACACATTCTGTGGATGTCCTTTTCCAGGTAGGAACAAACCAGCATGCTTATAAAGTTATGACCTTGCCGAAAAATGCTGATCCGGATGATCCGAATTATATCAATCAGGCTGTCTTGATTGAAGGACGTCTGCCGGAGAATGTCAATGAATGTGTGATTGAAGATGCCAATAATATGATGGATCTGGGACTTGAGATGGGCGATAAGATTCAATTGTCCAGCGGAACAGAGGATCCATTGGAAGATACATTGGCTTCAACGGAATTAGAAATTGTCGGTATCGTCAGAAATCCTTATTATCTTTCTTATCAGAAAGGTTCAACGAATATCGGCAATGGTTCCTTGGATGGCTATTTGATGGTTTTGGAAGAGGCCTTTACCAGTGATATTTATACAGAAATTTATTTAACTGTACAGGGAGCCAAAGATGTTAATTCTTATGACGATGAATACTTCGAAAAATATATTGACCCTGTCACAGATAAACTGGATTCTTTGGGCGGTGTTCGTGCTAGCTTAAGAACACAGGAAGTGAAGCAGGAAGCAGAAGCTGAATATAATGATGGCATGCAGGAGTATTTGGATGCCAAAGAAGAAGCTGAAACGGAAATTGCAGATGCTCAGCAGGAACTTGTTAATGCATACAATGATCTGATTCAGGCAGAAAGAGATGTGGCACAGGCTGAGATTGATCTGGAGGAACAATTAACTGAGGGGCGTCAGGAAATTGAAGATGGACGTCAGGAAATCGAGGATGCCAAAGCAGAGCTGGAAAGTGCCCAGGAAGAATTGGATACGAATAGGGAAACAGCGTTGGCGGCGATGGAACAGCTGATTGCCGGTATTGATGAAATAAATGCCAACATTGATGAAATTGATACGATGAGTGAAGATCTGAATCAGCAATTGGAAGATGAAGATTTAAGCTCACTGGAAATTCGAATGATTGAAACACAGCTGACTGAATTGGAAAGAACTCGAGAACAATTGACAGCTCAGCTTGAACCATTGCAGGCACAGTATGATGAAGCAATGGCTCCAATCAATGAGGCTCAGCAGACCATTGATGATGGCTGGGCCGAAATTGAATCCAATGAACAATTATTGGCGGAAAGCGAACAGGATCTGATTGACGGTGAAGCAGAAGGACGTCAGGAAATTGCCGATGCCCGTGCAGATATTGCGGAAGGCTGGGCTGAATATTATGATGGAACACAGGAACTGGAAGATAATCGCCGTATTGCCGAAGAAGAATTAGCGGATGCTCGTGAAGAATTGGAACAGGCAGAGGCAGATATTCTGGCAATTGATGATTGTGAATGGATCGTATTGGATCGTGAATCTCATTATTCTTATATGGATTATGGAAGTGCTGCGGACCGTATGGAAGCTATTGCGCAGATCTTCCCGTTGTTCTTCTTCTTGGTTGCTGCATTGATCTGTTTGACAACGATGACTCGAATGGTAGACGAACAGCGTGAAACTATCGGTACATTAAAAGCATTGGGCTACAGCAAGCTTTCCATTGCAAATAAATTCTTGATTTACGCCTTTACTTCCAGTGCTGCCGGATGCGTGGTCGGAAGTGTTGTCGGCTTTGCAATCTTCCCACTTGTTATTTTCAATGCATGGAATATCATGTATTCCTTGCCGAGTGCTCATTTCACCTTCTATCCGGAGCTGGCTTTGATTGCCTCTCTCTCTAATATACTGATTACATTGATTGCCACCATGTTTGCAGTATACAAAGAATTGATGGAAACACCGGCATTGTTGATGCGTCCGAAAGCACCAAAGAATGGAAAACGTATTTTCTTGGAAAGAATTCCATTCTTATGGAAGCATTTCTCATTCTCAATGAAAGTAACGGCTCGAAACCTGATTCGTTATAAGAAACGTTTCTTTATGACTGTCATCGGTATTTCCGGATGCTCTGCCTTGCTTGTAGCCGGCTTTGGTATTCAGGATTCTATCGGCAATATTGTTTCTCAGCAATATGAAGTCATTCAGAATTATGATATTAATATTGAATTGGAAGATGATCTGAATGTTGTGCAGAGAGAAGATGTGCTGGAAGAAATTTCTGCACTGGAAGATATTGATGAAATCACAACAATTTCTGAATTCAGCGGAGAAGTCTTCGTCAAAAATAAAGATCAAAGTGTGACAATCATGGTGCCAAGTGATCCGGAAACATTTGCGAACTTCCATCTGTTGAGAAACAGAGTAACGGGAGAAGTTTATGAACTGCAGAATACAGGGGCATTGATTTCTGAAAAGATGGCCAATGACTTGAATATTGGCGTAGGTGATACCTTTGAAATTGAACGTGATGATGTCACCAAACGAATTACAGTCAATGGTGTCATTGAAAACTATGTCGGACACTTAGTTGTCATGTCACAGGATGCATTCCGTTCAATCTATGGCAATACACCGAAACCAACCAATGTTTATGCGAAGAGTGAAGGCATTGATGATGTCATTGAAGATCGTGTCGGAACACAGCTGATGGAAATTGAACATGTAGATTCTATTTCCTTCTATCGCGGCAGTGCAGAAACATTTGCCAATACGATCAGTTCAATTTCAATGATCGTTGTTGTATTGGTAGTTGCTGCCGGTGTCTTAGCCTTTGTCGTATTGTACAATTTGACCAATGTCAATATTTCTGAACGTATCCGCGAAATTGCAACGATCAAGGTATTGGGCTTCTATGACAAAGAAGTGTCCAATTATGTATTCAGAGAAAATCTGATTTTATCCTTCATCGGAGCTCTTGTCGGATTGCTGTTAGGTACAGTATTGCATCGTTTGATCATGAATTTGGCTGAATTGGATAATGTCATGTTTGGACGTGTCATTTCCCCAACTTCTTATTTATTGGGTATTGTCATTACAATGTTCTTCTCATGGCTGATCACAAAATTCATGCATTACAAATTAGTGAAGATCAAGATGGTTGAATCATTAAAATCTGTCGAATAACAAGAACGTCGCATATGAGTATGCGGCGTTTTCAAATATGTGTATAATAGAAGCAGGAGGAAATTATGAAAAACTATTATTTTGGCGGATATCCAAGCGAACACAATGATGGCATTTACTGCAGTGATGCGGATTTTAAGGATTATAAACAAATAGTGAATGCCCAATATACCACTTATTTTGATGTAAAAGATATTATTGCGACTATCTTAAAGGAAAATAATTTAGGCGGTATCGGTATTTATGATCTGCAGGGCAATTGCCTTGCGAAAAAGCTCATGCCGCTGAAACCGGCCTGTTATCTGGAAATCAAAGATAATTTGATTTATACAGCACATTATCATGATGGTCAGTGTTTGATCTATGAATGGAATCAGAATGAATTAACTTTAAGAAAACAATTATTTTTTGGCCGTGAAGCAAAATGCCATGAAGTATTGTTTTATGATCAAAATCATGAATTTGGTGTTGTTTGTCTTGGATTGGATAAAATCATATTCTTTGATGAAAACTATGAACAAACAAAAGAAATACTCTTTCCGGAAGGCAGCGGTCCTCGCCATGCCTTATTCAATCATGACCAAAGCTTGCTGTATGTCATCAGTGAATTAAGTAAAGAATTGTTTGTGTATGATATGAATCAGAATACATTTATCCAACAGATTTCTTTGCTGGAAAACGATCAAGAGGGAAGCGGAGCAGCCATTCGCTTAAGCTCTGACGGCAAGCATTTGTATACAAGTGTGCGTTATGCTGATATTCTGACTCACTTTGAATGGGGTGAACAAGGCTGGCAGCCGAAGCAATATTATCATTGCAGGAAAACGCCAAGAGATTTTATCTTAAGTGAAGATACATTGATTGCAGCTTATCAGGATGAAAACTTTGTGGAGAAGTTATCTTTGGATGAAAATAAGAATGTTGATCAGGTACTTTGTACTTTACCATTAGAGAAAATAGTCTGTGTGAAAGAAAAATAAAATCCTGTTTGTGAATCAGACAGGATCTTATTTTACTATTTACAGTTATCATTGTGTTAAAAATTGTATTTTATCTGAAGTACATTGATATATTGATTTGCATAAAAAAAGAAGTTTTTTTTGCGAAAAAATAAATAGAGATAACTAAAATTATATATCAAATATTTAGTTTATGCTATAATTTAACCACAGAGGTACGCCAGTTCGATGCGTAATATATAGTAGGGTGTAATTTCCAGCCTAACAAAGTCAAACCAACAGCTAGTATCTAGACTTGGAGCCGAAGCGGTGACGTTAGGTTTAAGCGTAGTCAGTAGAGGTGGAGAACCGTACAAATCATTCGTTATGGTAAGAATGAGGAAGTTCCACCGGAATCAGAGGGTGCGGCGAGTCAACGAAGTATATTACGGATACTTGGGAGGTCTCATAGATTTCCAGTCTTGAATGGCAGACGGATAAGGGAGGCACAAGGTCTTGTGAATTAAGGGAACCTTATAAGAGGATGCTTTGATAACATCGAGCACAAATGGCTGATAAAATTCCTGGAGAATGACATAGAAGACAGAAATTTCATAAGATACGTCGTAAGGTATCTGAAGTGAGGAATCATGAATGAGAATATATTGAAAGCCAATGAAAAAAGGAACAAAACAGGGGAATAAGATGTCACCCGTACTGGCAAACGTGTTCCTGCACTATGTACTGGATAACTGGTTCGAGAGTTATGTAAGGGAGAAAGTAGAAGGAAATGTCAGGCTTATAAGGTTTGCGGATGATTTCATCATACTCTGCCAAGAGCAAGAAACAACCGAGAAGATATTTGAGGCACTGCCAAGAAGATATGAGAAATTCGGGCTAGAGCTGAACAAAGAAGAAACCAATCAAATACAAAGACTATCACAGAAAATGGGATGTATACAAAGTGCCACGGCCTAAAGTATGTATAAAATATTTGGAAGCGATATTGAAGAGTTGTATGCTGGAATACTGCACGTACAGTTCTGTGATGGGTTATTAAGACAAATCTCTCATGCAAGAGTAATTTAGACTACTGTAGAAAAAGGAGGGAATGTCGAGATAGTCTACTCGACTGAGACCATGAAAATAACAATATCAGATATTGCGCAAGCAGCTAATGTTAGTCCTGGAACAGTTAGTAATGCATTAAACAATAAAAAAGGAAGTATTAGTGAAAAAAAAAGAAATTATATTTTGAAAATTGCGGAAGAAATGGGATATTTCAAGAAAGGAAAACGTACTGGTACCATTCGTTTTATCATGTATTCTAGAAGTGCGAATGTAGTTGGTGATACTCCTTTCTTTTCTGAACTCATTCGGGGTATAGAAAATGAGTGCAGTGCACAAGGCTTTCAATTGGTAGTTAATCATTTGAATTCAGAACAATTAAAGAGCCAAATGGGAAAAAATTTACTTGAAGATGCAATTAGTTGCGACGGTATATTGTTTTTAGGAACAGAAATGCAAGAGGATGATATTGGTGCTTTACGGCAAATTAAAACACCTTTTGTGGTTGTCGATACAGCGTTCAATATTCAAGAATTTGACTATGTTGTAATCAATAACCAAGACGGTGTGTATGAAATGACTAAGCACTTGATTTCTTGCGGACATAAAATGATAGGAATCATTAATTCTGCTTATCAAATCAACAATTTTAGAGAACGAAGAATTGGTTTTATGCAAGCACTTAAAGATTGTAACTTATATTTTATGGATGAATGCGAAGCATTGGTTGAACCAACAATTGAAGGTAGCTATCATGACATGAAAGCGTATCTAAAAATGTACATGGAATCTGGGATGCAAATGCCTACAGCATGTTTTGCTGTTAATGATAATATAGCTTTAGGAGCACTGAAGGCGTTTCATGAATTGGGTTTGAATATTTCTATTGCGGGATTTGACGATATTCCTGCTTGCAGTATATCTTCTCCTGCTTTGACAACAGTGCAAGTAGACAAATTGTATTTGGGAAAATGTGCTGTTCAAAGGTTGATTGCTAAGCTTAACAATAATGAACAACAGGTACAAAAGATTTTGGTAGGGACGAAACTTGTGTATCGTGATAGTGTAAAAATCAAAAATAGAGGCCAGAATTGAATCTGGCTTTTATTTTTAATGTATTATTCAGAATCGAATGAAGGTTTCCTATATTTTAATAAAGCGGTTCCTTTAGCTTTTTGTAATATTTTTGAGCCATTCTGTAAGCAAAGCTGTCCATGTCCGGGCAAAATCCAATCGCATTTGCATTGTGCTAGTTTCTGCAGTGAATTCCAATAATCCTGAACATTGAAATCACAGCTTCCTTCCCAGCCTAGAGAAGCACCGCGACAATCGTTAGTAACACCAATGACGTCTCCAGTAAAAAGAATGTCTTTATCATCAATATTGGTTGCAAATACAACTGAACCACTTGTATGACCAGGAACAGAAATAAATTTAAATAGTATACCATCAAGGAGCATTTCATCATTATCTTCTACCGGATAATCAACTTTACATGGTTCATATTTTTCTCTTTCAGGGAATGGGCTGTAATCGATAATCTCATGAATATTCCCGCTTATAATACCGTAAGCATCATTCTTTCCAGCGATAATTTTAGCACCTCGATCTTGCAGCCGTTTGGCATTACCAATATGACCGAAGTGTTTGTGACTTAATAATACATAAGAAATTGGCAAATAATCTAAATGCCATTTTTTTAATGTTTCCATCATTATTTCAAAATCGTGTAACGTTTCTGCACAATCAATCATAATTAAGCTGTTATTGGCACGTATAACATAAACATTGGCAAGATTAGCATACATACCGCCTAAAATTTGATAGATTCTAGAATTAATCTGCATAATTGCCCTCCTGTAATATTAAATAGTCAGTATAATGATTTGAGGCATAATCCAATCTAAATCTTAAATAAGCACCTGCAAACATCATTTCGGCTTTTCTCATACATATCTCACCATGACCGGGAAGTAAGATTGTTGCATAATGAGATGAGAATTTTTTTATTGTTTCATATAATACTTCCATATTATAATCGATTCCACTGCTTAATCCAAAAGCAGCTTTATGGCATATAGAAGTAACTAAAATTGTGTCGCCGCTGAAGACAATAGTTTCATTATCAATTTCTATTTCATATAAGAGAGACGCTCTTGAATGACCGGGGGCATAGTACGCCTTGATCTTAACGTTATCTATATAAAATTCTTTTTCATCTGCTAGAGTTTCATCGACAATAAAGGACTCAAGCGGTTCGTAATCAGCGTAAGCATAATACATGATTTTGTCATTGCCGTCTTTGACGGCATCTATCATGCTAGGATGAGCATAAATTTTTGCCCCTTGCTGCTGAAATAAAGCTGCATTGCTGATGTGTTCATAATGTTCGTGAGTTAATAGAACAGCAGAAATCGGCTTTTGACTTAGTTTCCAAAACTCAAGATTTTGCTTAATGATTGAAAAATCCTTTTTGCTAAGACCGGTATCAATAAGTATAACAGTTTGATCTGTCTCAACAGCATAAACGTTTTGATGGCTGCCATACATTGGCCCGGAAATTAAATAGACGTGCGGTGTCAGTTTCATGTATTTCATCTCCTTTACATAATTATATAATAGAAGAAAAAGAAATAAAACTAAAAAAATAAATAAAATATTTAGTAAAAATATAAATAAATTTTAGTATATTTTGTTGACAAATGGAATAAAAGAATATATATTTAAATTAGTGATAAAAGGTTGCAACTTTATACACAAAATTAAAGGTAAAATATTTAGGAGATAACAAAATGAATAAAGATGGAAAATTGATGGATAAACTGTTAGGGTTTGCTGCTAAAGTCCAAAGCAACATTTATCTAGACGCTATTTCAAAAGGTTTAATGGGTACGTTGCCAATTTTGATGATTGGTTCAATTGCATTGCTGCTTGCAGTTATTCCGATTGATGCATGGAAACAATTTTTAACGGATGCAGGTATTCGCACATACTTAATGGCTGCATCTACTGTTACTACAAGTTGTATGTCACTTTATGCATGCTTCTTGATTGGTAACCGTTTAGCAAGTAATTTTGAAGTGGACGGTATCTCTGCTGGTATTATTTCAATCTTTGCTTTCTTAATTATTACACCATTAAATGAAGGCGCATTAAATATGACTTGGATGGGAGCACAAGGTTTATTTGCAGCTATGTTAGCTACTTTGGTGGCAACTAGAGTATATTGTGCGCTAATGAAAAATGATAAGATTCAAATCAAAATGCCGGACAGCGTTCCTCCGGTTATTGCAAATACATTTGAAGGTTTGATTCCAGGTATGTTTGTAGGAGCATTATTTATCATCATTGCTGTTTTGTTCTCATTCACACAATGGGGTTCATTAACAAATATGATCTATACATTGGTAGCTACACCTTTGCAGTCAATGGGTTCTAGTATTTGGGCATATTCTTTCATTATTTTAGTACAAATGGTTTTGTTCTTCTTTGGTATCCACGGTGCATTAGTAGTACAGCCAATTATCAATGCTGTATATTTGCCAATGGATACTGTGAATATGGAAATGGTTTTAGCTGGAGCAGCAAATGCTGATTTGAATATTTTAGGTAAAACATTCTACAGTATTTTTACTGGAATTGGCGGTGCTGGTGGTACTTTATCATTAGTTATTTTGATTTTGTTAATTTCAAAATCAAAGCAACATAAAGCAATTGGACGTTTAAGTGCTGTTCCTAGTTTATTTACTATCAATGAACCGGTTATGTTTGGCTTGCCATGTGTTTTAAACCCGCTTCTTGCTATACCATTTATTATTACACCAATTGTGCAGTCTGTTATTGCCTACATTGCAATTGCAATTGGCTTAGTACCTCACTTAAATGGTGTTCAGGTTCCATTTGGAACACCAATTTTAGTCAATGCATTCTTAGCAGGAGGATGGAGAGCATCTGTTTTACAAATTGTATTAGTAGCAGTTGGCATCTTGATTTATCTTCCATTCTTTAAGGTACTTGATAATCAGGTTACAAAAACGGAAAATAAAACAAAAGAAAGTCAAGATTAATAAATATTAAAGAAGTTCATTCATAAGAACTTCTTTTTTAAAGAAAGGAAATGCATATGAATAAAATCAAAGAATTGGAGAATAAGTCAAAGAACTTAAGAAAAAGAATTATCGATGTTTGCTATAAAAGCAAAGCAGGTCATGTTGGAGGAAGCTTATCAGGAATTGATATTCTGAATGTATTATACAATCATGAGATGAATATTGATGCAAAAAATCCTAATATGGAAAATCGTGATCGATTTATATTAAGCAAAGGGCATATTGCTGAAGCGCTGTATGTGACTTTAGCAGATAAAGGTTTTTTTGATAAAAAAGAATTAGATACTTTTTCTTCTTATCAGTCCAGATTAATTGGTCATCCAAATAATAAGGTTCCAGGAATTGAAATGAATACAGGTTCTTTAGGGCATGGTTTTTCTTTGGCTGTAGGTATGGCGATTGGTGGTAAGATGGGCCAGAAAGATTTCAGAGTTTATGTCATGATGGGAGATGGTGAACAAGCAGAAGGAAGTATATGGGAAGCGGCGATGGCTGCCTCTCATTATCAATTAGACAATTTAGTGGCCATTATTGATAGAAATGGCCTGCAGATCAGCGGAACTACAGAAGAAGTAATGGCATTGGACAATCTGCGGTTTAAATATGAATCATTTGGCTTTAATGTGATTGAAATTGATGGAAATGATATTCCTTCAATTTTATCTGGATTTAAATTGGCTAGAAAATGCAAAGGTAAACCAACTTTATTGCTTGCACATACAGTTAAAGGAAAGGGCGTTTCCTTTATGGAAAATAACGCTAGTTGGCACCATGGTGTCATGAATGAGGAACAATATCAACAAGCGATGGATGATTTGGGAGGAATGTGTCATGAATAAAATTGCCAATCGTACAGTCATCTGTGATGTACTGATGAAAAAAGCAGAACATGATCAAGATATCGTTGTACTGACGAGTGATTCAAGAGGTTCTGCAAGCCTAGCTCCATTTGCAAATGCTTATCCGAAACAAATTGTTGAAGTGGGAATAGCTGAACAAAATTTAGTTGGAATTGCAAGCGGATTAGCTGCTGTAGGAAAAAAACCGTATGTTGCTTCACCTGCATGTTTCTTAACAATGCGATCCATTGAGCAAGTAAAAGTAGATGTAGCTTATTCTCATACAAATGTGAAATTGATTGGAATCAGTGCAGGTGTAAGCTATGGCGCTTTGGGCATGTCACATCATTCATTGCAGGATATTGCTGTGATGAGTGCAATTCCAAACATGCGTATTGTTGTTCCTGCTGATCGATTTGAAACTGAAAAGATGATGAATCTTTTAGTAGAAGATGATGAGCCATGTTATATTCGAGTGGGAAGAAATCCGGTAGAAGATATTCATGAAAATCTAGACTTTGATTTTGAAATCGGCAAGGGAATTACATTAAAAGAGGGAAATGATGGTGCCTTTATTGCGACTGGAGAAATGGTAAAAAAAGCATTGGATGCTGCCTATCTATTAGAAGAAGAAGAAATTCATGTTCGTGTACTCAATATTCATACGATTAAGCCGTTAGATGAAGAGATTATCATTAAGGCTGCTTTAGAAACAAAGGCAATCATTACAATGGAAGAACATAGCGGTGTGAATGGTTTTGGAACCATGGTTTCCAAAGTAGTGGCAGAACATGCTCCTTGTTTCGTGAAAGTTATGGCACTTCCAGATTCATCATTGATTACTGGAAATAGCCAGCAAGTATTTGATTATTATGGATTAAATGCAGTTGGAGCTGCAGAACAAATGAAAAAACTGCTGGTGAAAAAACATGCCTAAAACGATTCTTACTGTAGATCAAAGTACAACTTCTACAAAAGTATATTTAATAGATGAAAATGCTGAGATAATCTGCAGTGCATCCAGAGAACATAAAAAATTCTATCCGAAAGATGGTTGGGTAGAACATGATCCACAGGAAATTTATCATCAATTGATTGAATGTTGCCAAGAAATTTTAAGAAATGAAAAGGTTGATAGAACAAAAATTCGAGCTTTAACAATTACCAATCAAAGAGAAACGGTTTTGATATGGGATGCAGAAACCCATCAGCCTATTTATCCAGCAATTGTATGGCAATGTACGCGTACTGCAGATATGTGCAAGGAGTTGATCCAGCAAGGATATGAAAAGATAGTTTTCGATAAAACTGGTTTAAGAATCGATAGCTATTTCTCAGCGACAAAAATAAATTGGATTTTAAATAATATTGAAAATTTAGAAAATAAAAAATTAAAAATAGGTACGATAGACAGTTGGCTGATTTATTCTTTAACTGGAGAACATTGCCATTATACCGATCACTCCAATGCCTCAAGAACACTTTTGTATAACATACATACTTGCTCTTGGGATAAAGAATTATGCGATATATTCCATATTCCAATGCATATGCTGCCTGAAATCCTGCACAGCGATGAATGCTTTGGTATGACAGATTTAGAGGGTTTGTTAGATCATAAAATACCGATTACCGGTGTCATAGGCGATAGTCAAGCAGCTTTCTTTGGTCAATGCTGCTTTGATGAGAAAGATATTAAAATGACAGTAGGAACAGGCTGTTCTATGATGATGAATTCAAAAAATGCTGATAATACAGAACATGGATTAGTTTCAGCACTGGGCTATTCGCTGAAAAATGAATTTACTTACAGTAAAGAAGCTATTGTAAACTGCAATGCTGAATCATTAAATTGGGCTCGAGATGAAGCAGAACTATTTCATGATTATAGTGAAATCAACGAGTCACTATTGTATGACTCAAATCAGAATGTCATATTTGTACCGGCTTTGACTGGATTGAGTATTCCCTATTGGAATGCTCATGCTCGCTCTGTTTTTATTGGTATTCAGCGGAGTACAACAAAGAAGGACATGCTTCGAGCAGTTGCACAAGGCATTATTTATCAGTTATGTGATGCATTGTCTTGTTTTTCAATCAATGATAGTGTGATATTGCGTGTAGACGGAGGTATTTCTCAAAATAGTGCACTCATGCAATATTTATCTGATATCAGTCATTGCACCATTCAAGTAAACTTATATCCAGATTTATCTGCTTTGGGAAGCTTTATGATTGGCTGTCTGTACTTGAAATGGCGAAAAAATTTAGATGAGTTAAAAGAAATTAAAACAGAAACAAAAGTATATCAACCGCAAATGTCAGAGCAAGAAAGGAAGATGCGCATGAACTTGTACCGTAAAGCAGTACAATGTGCGTTGGTGATGTCAAATGAAATGGAATCTAAGTAACACAGCTTCTTTGGAATTATTCCCAGTGCATAATTCATTGGAATACAATGTGGGAATGCGCAAGTCTTTGGTACTCATATGCCCAGGAGGCGGATTTATCTTCAAGAGTGATCGTGAAGCACAGCCGATTGCTGCTAGGTTTAATGCAATGGGTATGCATGCAGCTGTATTGTTTTATACGGCTGAAGATCATTGCCCTGATGTTCCTAATCAAGCAAGCAAAGAAGTTCATGAAGCATTAAAAATTTTGATTGAGCAAAAGGAAAATTATTTATTTGATGAAAATCAGGTTTATTTATGTGGCTTTTCAGCAGGCGGATATATTGCTGCAAATTATATTCGAAGAAGAAAGGAATATGATGATATCCACGTACAAATAAAAGGATTGATTTTGGGATATCCTGCAATTCATTTATTGCCGAAAGGAAAAGATGAAAAGCAATTTGGGAAAGCGGAATGGATTAAACAAAGTCATAATATGCGTTTTTTCGGTGCAGAAAAAGTAACGGATGAAATGATTAAAGAAGCAGATTTATCTTTACATATTGAAGAAAATCAACCCGCTGTTTTTATCTGGACCACGTTTGAAGATCAATTGGTTGATTGTAAGGATTCAATTCGGTACGCACTTGCCTGTGCTGAAAAACATGTACCTGTTGAATTTCATTTATATGAGAAGGGAGAACATGGCTTGGCTTTATGTGATTGTACAACAGCCAGAAAACCAAGTCACTTCAATAGTCATGTAAAAAGCTGGATTACACTTTTAGAAAATTGGCTGAATCAGCAGAAAGGAGAATAGCATGGAGTATAATAGCTGCTTAGGTGTTATTGGAACACGAAGAAATATTTTTAGTAAGGAAGATGCTTTAAATTATAAAAATAAAGTATTGGCCAAATTAAATGAAATGAAAATAAACTATGTAGATATTGAAGATATTAATGAAGAAGGACTTTTGTTTGATGAGAAAGACTTGCCTCAAGTCATTGCTAAAATGAAGTCTTCTCATGTAGATGCTTTGTTTTTTCCTCATTGCAATTTTGGAACAGAAGATTTAGTTGCAAAAGTTGCAAAAGCTGTTGCGAAACCTGTTCTGATTTGGGGACCGCAAGATGAAGCACCTTTGGAAAACGGAGCTCGGCTGAGAGATTCGCAATGTGGATTATTTGCAACTGGAAAAATCCTACGCCGTTTTCAAGTTCCTTTTAGTTATATGAATATGTGTCGATTAGATGACAAGTATTTTGAATGGCGTTTACATAATTTCTTGAAAGCAGCTAATGTTGTTAAAGAAATGAAGGGATTAACTATTTTGCAAATCTCAACACGACCAGCAGGATTTTGGACAATGATGGTGAATGAAGGTGAACTGCTTGAGAAATTTGATATTCGTATTCATCCTGTAAGTTTACAGGAAGTAAAAGATGAAATGGAAAGATACTTGCAGCATTGTGGTTCAGAAGTTCAAGATGTTGTTGAAGATATTAAGAATAAGATGATTGTTGATGTTTCAGAAGAAGATGTTAATCAGACAGCTGCTTTGAAACTAGCTATAAAATCATTAATGAAAAAATATTATTGCAAGGCAGCTGCTATTCAATGCTGGAATGCTTTGCAAAGCGCCGTGGGACTTTTCCCTTGTGTAGCTAACTCTTTGTTAAGTGATGAAGGATATCCGGTTACTTGTGAAACTGATATTCATGGCGCCATTACTTTAATTATGGTACAGGCTGCTGCCATGGGAGAAAGCATTCCTTTCTTTGCTGATTGGACAGTTCCGCATCCTACAAATCCTAATGGTGAGTTATTGCAGCATTGTGGGCCATGGCCAGTATCTTTAATGAAAAAAACACCACGATTCGGCAGCCCATTTGCCTTCAATCATTCGCATCCAGGTGCGTTGCATGGTGAAATTAAGGGCGGTGAAATGAGTATTGTCCGTTTTGATGGGGATAATGGTCAGTATTCTTTACTGATGGGCCATGCCAAAGGAATTGATGGACCAATGAATCAAGGAACATATGTTTGGATTGAAGTTGAAAATTTAAAGAAATTAGAGGCTAAACTTGTAGAAGGCCCTTACGTACATCATTGTGTGGGTGTACACGGCGATGTACTTCCTGTATTGCATGAAGCATTAAAATATATTGACGGATTGTGTCCTGATTATTATGATACTACTATAGAGCAAATGGATGCAAAATTAAGAGGTGAGTAAGATGAGTTTGACTGTATCATCAAACCATAAAATGATTTTAAAGGATAATGCATTTTTCTTTTATCTTGCTGATACATGCTGGTCTGCATTTACAAATATTACTGATGAAGAATGGGAATATTATTTGAATACGCGCAAAGTTCAAGGATTTAATACGATTCAGATCAATATTCTTCCTCAATGGGACGCATCAGAAACAAATCTTAAATATTTTCCATTTCAAATAGATGCACAAGGTAAATTTGATTATGAACATATAAATCACGAATATTTTGAACATGCCAGAAAAATGTGTGTAAAAGCAAAAGAGTGCGGATTTGAATTAGCCTTAGTTGTTTTATGGTGCAACTATGTTCCGAATACTTGGGCTAGTGCGTTGTATAAACGTGGAATTATGCCGAAAGAATGTATTTCATCGTATGTAACGAAGGTACATGAAACTTTTTCTGATTTAGAACCAATATATGTTGTGAGCGGTGATACAGATTTTAATACTCAAGAAACAATTGATTATTATGTTACTGCCGGCAAACAATTAAAAGCACTGGCAAAACATTGTTTGTTCACTGCACATATCAAAGGCAGATATACTGAATTACCTCAGCCCTTGTATGAGTTAATGGATTTTGTCTTCTACCAAAGCGGACATAATGCTCAGAATATGGGAATGCCTTATTTATTAGCCGAAGAAATGAGACAAAAATATCCGAATAAACCTTTGATTAATAGTGAGCCTTGCTATGAGGAAATGGGCTATTCAAGAAAAATGTATGGGCGCTGGACAAGGTTTGATGTACGCCGTGCTGCATGGATGAGTTTATTATCAGGGGCAAGTGCAGGCATTACATATGGAGCAGCTGGCATTTATAGCTGGCATAAGATAAACAAACGTTTCGGCAGCGGTATCGGTGAAGGGTTTGATGTTCCAAAATGTTGGGAAGATGCACTGCAATTTTTAGGGGCATGGGATTATGGATATATACAATTTCTGTTTTCTGCATTGAAATTAAATGATCTAATTCCATGTCAGGAGTTGCTTGTCAACGATACTAAAGAAATACGTATTGCTCAATGTCATGATAATTTTTATATCTATTTGCCGATCAATACAACTGTTCGATTGAATAGAATATTTAATGGATATAGAGCTAAGATTATTGATTTAGAAGATAGATTCATTGCCAATGGTGAATTGACATTCACTCATGATCAAACTCATATTTCTATGCATAGATTTCATCAAGATGTGTTGATTGTATTGGAGAAGATGTATGATTAGAATAGCTTTGGTATGTAGTATAGGAACTACAAGTGGTTTATTAAAGCAAGCAATCAGTGCTGCGGCATTGCAACAAAATATTCCTTGTCAGATTGATTGTAATAGTATGGAAAAATGTTCAAGCTTGAGAGGTGAATATGATGTTATCTTGCTTGCTCCGCAAGTACGTTTTAATCTATTAAAGATTCAACAGATTTTGGCGCCTACTCCAGTAAGCGTGATTGACACAGAACAGTTTAGTAAATGTGATGGCAAAGCAGTATTGAAACAAGCATTGCAATTAATTGAAAATAAGGAGAAGATTTATGCCGTTTAGAAAAGACTTTTTATGGGGTGGTGCAACTGCCGCTAATCAATGTGAAGGAGCTTATAATGAAGGGGGAAGAGGCTTAGCCAATGTTGACGTAATACCGCATGGTGCACAAAGATGGGAAATTGTTGCAGGAAATCGCAAAATGCTCGATTTTGAAGAAGGGTATTATTATCCGGCAAAACAAGCAATTGATATGTATCATCATTATAAAGAGGACATTGCTTTATTTGGTGAAATGGGATTTAAAGTATATCGTTTATCAATTGCATGGACGCGTATTTTTCCTAAGGGAGATGAGGAAGAGCCAAATGAAGCTGGCTTACAATTTTATGAAGACCTGTTCCGAGAATGTCATAAATACGGAATTGAGCCATTAGTTACAATTACGCATTTTGATTGTCCGATTCATTTGATCAAAGAGTATGGCGGTTGGCGTAATCGAAAAATGATTGAGTTTTATAAGAAACTGGTTACCGTATTATTTAATCGCTATAAGGGATTGGTAAAATATTGGCTTACTTTTAATGAAATTAATGTATTGCTGCATGGATCATTCATGGGTGCAGGCATTTGCTTTGAACCAAATGAAGATAGATATCAAGTTTTGTACACAGCTGCTCATCATGAATTAGTTGCAAGCGCATGGGCTACAAAAATTGCTCATGAAATTGATCCGGAAAATAAAGTAGGATGTATGTTAAATGCCGGAACATTCTATCCATATACATGTAATCCAAAAGATGTATTTAAAGCACAAAATAAAAATCGGGAAAATTATTTCTTTGTGGATGTGCAATCAAGAGGATATTATCCAAACTATGCATTAAAAGAATTTGAAAGAAACAATTTTGAATTACCGGCAAAAGAAGATGATTTGGAAATATTAAGAAATCATACTGTAGATTTCATTTCGTTTAGTTATTATTCTACTAAGACAGTTTCTGCAGATCCAAGTGTAGAGAGCATGAATAATTTAATGAAATCAGTTCCAAATCCACATCTGAAATCAAGTGAATGGGGTTGGCAAATTGATCCATTGGGATTGAGAATTACTCTGAATGAATTGTATGATCGCTACCAGAAGCCATTATTTATCGTTGAAAATGGATTAGGTGCAAAAGATCATCCAGATGAAAATGGCTATGTAGAAGATGATTACCGTATTGCTTATTTGAGAGAACATATTCAGGCCATGAAAGATGCAGTTGAATTAGACGGAGTTGATTTGATGGGATATACGGTATGGGGGCCTATCGATTTGGTCAGTGCTTCTACAGGAGAAATGAGTAAACGATATGGATTTATTTATGTAGATAGAGATGATGCTGGAAATGGTACCTTAAAAAGGACAAAGAAAAAGAGTTTTGGATGGTATAAAAAAGTCATTCAATCTAATGGCGAAATATTATAGAAAATACTAAAAGAATGGAGAGAGAAAATATGAGAAAAATTGTATTATTATGTGCCGCAGGTATGAGCACAAGTATGCTTGTAACAAAAATGAAGAAAGCAGCTGAAGAATTAGGATATGAATGTGATATCAATGCTTATCCAGTAGCAGAAGCTAAAACAAGAGGAGAAGATGCTGATATTGTATTATTGGGACCACAGGTAAGATTCAACTTAAGTAAAGTTCAGAAAGAATGTCCAAATTGTGTGGTAGAAGCTATCGATATGGCTGCTTACGGTACAATGGATGGTGCGAAAGTCATCAAACATGTTAAAGAAGTATTAGGAGATTAAGATGGATGGTATCGAACTGATTAGTTTTCAGATCATCAGCGCAGTGGGAGCTGCACGCTCTATGTACATAGAAGCTATTCATTTAGCAAAAGAAGGAAAATTTGAAGAAGCGCAGGAGATGATCCGACAGGGACAAGAAACCTTTATTCAAGGACATCATGCCCACGCAGAATTGGTCCAAAAGGAAGCGGCAGGAGAAAAAAGCGAATATTCTTTATTGCTTATGCACGCAGAAGATCAATTGATGAGCGCTGAAGCCTTTGGTATTCTTGCTGAAGAATTTGTAGATGTGTATAAGATGATGAAAAATTAATTGCAAAGGCTGCGGCAATCACTCCAATGAAGTGAAGACTGCAGCCTCTTTGATGATTGAAAGAATAATTGAAGATATATTGTTATTAAAAAGGGGATGCATCCGTCAGAATCTGGTGGGGCATGGGGTTGTCAAGAAAAGTGTGTAAATTTTTTTAAATTTTTGGTGGTCGATTAATTAGACCACCTTTTTATTTAATAT
>CALUVS010000021.1 GCA_944324265.1 uncultured Traorella sp. | reverse complement strand
GATGAGAAATACATTGATTCGACATCCAGAGCAGCGACAAAGGGACTATAGTTATACAAATCGTTAAAAGTTAAGGATATAGTTAAAATATAGTAAGAAAAAAGGAATAAAATAAAACAGAATATTATTATTGATGGTTTAATTTTTAGGGATGATCATAGAAGTATATTTTAGGAGGGCTGAATATATGAATAGGGTGATGATGTTTTTCTTTATACTTAGTTTGTTCTGTCAGGGGTTTTTAAAGTTACAGGGATATGGATCAGATTTATAAACAATTTCGTATTATAAGAAAGCAGAAAGGATATACATTAAAAACACTTTCTGAAATTACAGGTATTCCATTTCAAAGAATATCTGAAATCGAAAAAGGACAGGCAGTTCCGAAACAGGAATATAAAGAAAAATTAGAACAAGTATTAGGGGTTAATTTGTTTGATGATACATTGAAGGATCAAGAGATTTCAGATCTTTTTGAGTCTTTTTATTCAAAGATGTTTTATGGTAATTTAAATATTACAGAATTAGCGGATCAAGTGAATTATTTGTATGAAAATGCATTGGATTCCAAATATCATTATTTGACCTTTGTGATGAAATATGCTTTTGAGGTAATGAATGCCAATGAAAAGGTATTGGATGATCGGAATCTGAAAAACATTGATTTTGATAGAAGAGCTTATCATATTTATCAGATATATAAAGCGAAAAGCTTATATGAAAGAAAGAATTTGGTACAGGCAAAGGAATTGCTTATGCAGGTGATTGCAAACAGCTTGGATGAGAAAATACAGAGTATTGCACAATATCAGCTGATATTTATATGGATTGATGAATATCAGCTGTTGGAAGCCAGTTCGTTGATTGAAAAAGCCAAACGTACTTTTATTGAATATGGAGCTTTTCTGCGTGTTCATGAATGCAATCTGCATCAGGCTCATATCTGTGCCTGCGAGCATCGCTATGCTTATGCGGTTGAATTGTATGAGAAATGTGTCTGCAGTGCACTTTCTATGAATCTTCCGCCTGCAGAAATTGCACGTATTTATCGAGAAATTGCAATCTACAGTATTTTTGATGGGAATTATACAAAAGCACTGCAGGCTTTAGATCTGGCATCTGCATTGGAAGAAAACAATGAAGATACTATCTTATATTATTTGTATGTATATTATTACATTCATGATTTAGAGAAATTCCGTTATTGGCTTCTGATTGCAAAAGAATTGGAATTGAAAGGTTCCTTAAAAATAGAATTGGAATTTTGGCAGCTGATCAGCAAGAAACAATTTATTTCTTCAGCCAAAGTCATTGAAAAAGCAAATAAGATCTATGATTATTATGCAAAAGAAAAAGATTATGAACGATTGTTTTTCTATACAGAAATTATTCTTTCTTTGTATGACCAGATCAATGATGTCAAAAACAAATATATGTTTATTGAAAAAGAAAAAGAAATACTGGCATTTATTTATGACTCATAAAAATAATTAGGAGGAGCTTTATATGAAAAAACGACTTGTCTTATCGTTGTTATTCCTTTGTATGAGTAGTGCTTGTACTTCCTCTGTTCCGCAGACAAATGAAGAAATCATCGAAGAAAATATAGTTTCTATGATTCAGCCAACGGATTTTGAATATGAAACAGAGAAAATGCTGCGGGTATTGGGAGATGAAATGAGCTTTTTTGATTTTCAGGTGAATGATGAAATTCAGTCATTTACACTTTCTTCGGCGGTTGTTTCAGAAGAAGAAAATGATACATTAGCCAAACAAACTTTTGATATTAAAAAAGAATATGATCTGCAGCGGATTGGTTTTCGGTTTTATGCAAATACCGCTGAAGTGATTTATATGACCGAGGGGACTTCATCCAAAATATCTCATACGCCGGATCTTCCGATTTTTGATGATGAATATCATTTTATTAGTTCTGTTTGGCTTTTGGAGGAGCCTGCGGAAATAATTGATGAACAAACAATGCCTTTGTGGCAGGTGTTTGGGAAGGATGAAGAAGGAAATTATAATAAGATGATTGAATGCAGTGTGACCTTTCATCACGACAAAAGAGAGTAGTTCAGAAATATACAGAGCTTTGTTTCAAGTGAATTGTAGTTTTATGGGATTTAGCGTACAATAAGGACATGGAGGATCTAGCTTATGAAATTTGAAGAATTTAAATATGAACGTCCTGAACTGAGTGAGGTTCAGAAGCAATATGCCTTGTATGAGGAAAAGATGAAAGCTTGTCAGGATGCTGACGAATTCATGGTCTTATTTAAGGAAATCAATCAATTCCGCGGTCATCTGTCATCCATGATGGCCTTGGCTTCTCTGCGTTATACGATTGATACAAGTGATGAGTTCTATGTTAAAGAAAATGATTATTGGGATGAAAATGGTCCATATTACCAGCAATGCAATAATCAGTTTTATCGAACAATCTTAGAATCACCTTTAAGAAAACAATTGGAAGAACGGATTCCATCTACTTTTTTCCAATTGATTGAAAATGAATTGAAATGCTTTGATGAAGTGATCATGGAGGATCTGCAGTTGGAAAATAAACTGGCCAGTGAATATCAGAAATTGATTGCTTCTGCGAAAATTGAATTTGACGGCAAGACTTATAATTTAGCCGGTTTATCTGCTTTGACACAGTCCAAGGATCGTGATCTGCGCAGAAGAGCTTCTTATGCACATGTGCAGTATTTTGAAGAACATGAAAAAGAATTTGACCGCATTTATGATGATTTGGTGCACGTGCGGGATAAAATGGCCAAAAAGCTTGGCTTTAAGAACTATACTGAATTGGGATATGTCCGTATGAATCGCTTTGATTACAATGAAGCGATGGTGGATAATTATCGCCGTCAGGTATTGAAGGATGTTGTGCCTTTAGCGAATGAACTCAGTGAAAAGCAGCGCATTCGTTTGGGATTGGATCAGCTGCATTTCTATGATCTGAATTGTGAATTTGAATCAGGCAATCCTGCTCCTATCGGCACACCGGAACAATTAGTAGCCAAGGCTCAGAAAATGTACCATGAATTGAGTGATGAAACAGGACAGTTCTTTGATCTGATGGTCAATAATCATTTGCTGGATCTTGTCAGCAAGCCGAATAAGGCCAGCGGCGGCTACTGCACGTATATTCAGGATTATGAAGCTCCATTTATCTTCTCCAACTTCAATGGAACAAGCGGTGACGTCGACGTGCTCACACATGAGGCCGGACACGCCTTCCAGGTGTATCAGTCAAGAGAAGCCGGTATTCCGGAAATTGAATTTCCGACTTATGAGTCTTGTGAGATTCATTCCATGAGCATGGAATTTATTACTTGGCCATGGTCAAAGGAATTCTTTGGAAAAGATACAGAGAAATATCATTATCTGCATTTAAGTTCTGCTGTGAAGTTTATTCCTTATGGCATTGCAGTCGATCATTTCCAGCACATTGTGTATAATCATCCAGATCTGACACCAGATGAAAGAAAAGCAGAATGGCGCCGATTGGAAAAAATGTATCTTCCATATAAGAATTATGATGATTGTGATTTCTTGGAAAGAGGAGGATATTGGTTCCGTCAGGGACATATCTTTACAAGTCCGTTCTATTACATTGACTATACATTGGCTCAGGTATGTGCTCTGCAGTTCTGGGAACGCACACAGAAAAAAGATCCGCAGGCTTGGTCTGATTATCTGACATTATGCAAATTGGGCGGTACAAAATCATTCTTGCAGCTGCTTGAAGCCTCTCACTTAAAATCACCATTTATGGATGGCGGATTGCAGGAATGCATGGATTCTGCCAAAGCTTATTTGGAAAGTGTTGACGACACGGCTCTATAAATAAAGTTTATAAAAACTATGTAAATATCTCCAAAAAGATACTATTATATGAGTAGATATTTTGGAGATTTTTTTGTCAGAACTGGGATGCATTCAGTACGGAAAAAAACAATCACAAAATAAAGAGGAAATTATGAAAGAAAAGAAACCATTAAAAGCAAATCGTGAAATTGAACAAATGCTGCTGAATATGCACACATATCGATTGGGGATGCTGCCTCATATCAAAAAATACAGAAAGATCCGTCAGCTGCATCAAACGTTAGGTCAGAAAATGATTGATTTTTATCATGAACATCCGGAAATTCAAATACAGAGGAGCATAAACGAACAAACGGAGAAAATACGCTCATTTTTATATCATTTAGAGCGTTTTGATTTAGATGATCGTTTGGATAGTCTTTATTATTTTGATAGTATTCTTTATCCTAATGGGTTCATTTATGATATGAGCTCTTATTTCCTTGATGCTCATAAAGTACGCAGTGAACAAAATATTGCCTTTGCAAAGGCGATGCAGGAGAGTTATCTAGGAATGTTTGAAATCATCGAAAATAATCGTGAAGAAGGAAGAATCAAAATCAGAAATCTTCTCAATGGAAAAGAAATTGAAATCATTGATGAAAGATTAAGTTTTCTGCCATTGCCGGATAAATATTTTTTATGGCGGATCATCGAGTTTGAAGGAATATGCTTTCAGACAGGCTTTACGATGATGTTTGATCGCTTTGAATTGAAGGAATGGTTAAAGAAACATCAAAATCAGGATTTAGATTTTTTTGATGTCTACTTTCTCTATGAAAAATTCATAAAAGGAAAAAATATCAATCGAATTCATTCTTATCGTTCATACTAAGTATGAAGGGAAGATGAAAATGTGTACAAGTCTTGTTTACCGAAACGGCAATAGTTATTTTGGAAGAAATTTGGATCTAGAATATTCATATCAGGAAGAAGTGGTCATTACACCTCAAAAAATGCCGCTGTCTTTTCATATGAAAGAAAAACTTGATTCTCATTATGCTTTTATCGGGATGGCAGCTGTTGCGGAGGGTGTTCCTTTGTATTATGAAGCTGCCAATGAAAAGGGATTGGCAATGGCAGGACTGAATTTTCCGGACAATGCTGTTTATCATGAGGCAGTGAAAGATAAGGATAACATTGCTCCTTTTGAATTGATTCCATGGATTATTGGACAATGTGCTGATGTTATGGAAGCAAAGAAGCTTTTATCAAAGATGAATTTGGTAAATCTGCCATTCAGTGAAAGGCTGCCGCTGGCTCCTCTGCATTGGGTGCTCAGTGATGAACATGAAAATCTGATCGTGGAATCTACAAACGATGGTTTGCATATATATGAAGATAAAATAGGTGTCTTAACGAATAATCCGCCGTATGAATATCATCGATGGAATATGAATAATTATCAGCATTTATCAGCCAAAAATGCACAGAATGAATTCAGTGAACAATTAAATTTAGAGCCTTATGCTCAGGGCATGGGAGCTATCGGATTGCCGGGTGATTTTTCAAGTGCTTCTCGTTTTGTGAAGGCAGCCTTTCTTCTGAATAATGCAGTGTCAGAGAAAAACGAAGAGGCCAATGTATCACAGTTTTTTCATATGCTGGATGGTGTAGCTATGGTAAAGGGAAGTGTTCTTACTCCTCAAGGTCATCCGGATGTAACGATATATTCCTGCTGCATCAATTTATCGAAAGGAATGTATTACTATAAAACTTATGGGAATAATCAGATCACAGTAATCTCGATGGCAAAGGAAGAGTTAGAAGGTTCATCGATGATTCGTTATTCTTTGATTCATGAACAGCAGTTTTGCTATGTCCAATAGCCTATGAAGAGAGTGATGGTGATTTTTCTTTCGATATTCAATTCAGCGATCAAACAGCACATCGCTGTTTTTTGTATCCAGCGCCAGTGAAATTCATGCTATAATGAATAAAAGGAGAAAGGCATGACATACATAACAAAACAACCATTTGATGGGCAGCTGGTAAAAGCCCATTGCTATACATTGGAAAATGAATTTTTAAAAGTGAATGTATTGGATTATGGAGCTGCATTGCAGGCCATTTTCATGAAAGAAAGTCAAAACAAAGATGTGATCTTAGGTTTTGATACTTTAGATGAATATATTGCCGATAAAAATAATGCTTATCACGGTGCTACAATCGGACGATGTGCCAATCGGATTGCTTACGGTACTTTTGAACTAGAGGGGCAGGAATATCATTTGGCCTGCAATTGTCCGCCTCATCATCTTCATGGCGGAATCAACGGCTTTAACAGCAAGCTTTTTGATGCGAAAATAGAACAGGATCATTTAGTGCTTACAGTTCGATCTGAAGATATGGAAGAAGGATATCCGCATGCACTTGAATTGACAGTCACTTACCGTTTATCCGGCCGTAATCTGATCATCGAATATCAAGCTCAAAGTGATGGGGATACTTTTTGCAATATCACCAATCATGCGTATTTTAATCTAAGTGATGAAATGACCGTTGATCATCATGAATTGATGATGGAAGCTGATTTTTATGCACGTTCAGATGAACATGGCTTAGCTGGTGAAATATGTCCGGTGGATCAAAGTGCTTTTGATTTTAGGGAAAGCAGAATTTTGGCAGACCAGATGGCTTTTTATCAGCAGGATGGCTATGATCATCATTTCATTTTGAATGAAAATGGGAAAGTAATCTTGAAGGATCCCGTTTCCAAACGAAAAATGACACTGACGACAACGCAGAATGGAGTACAGATCTATACGGCGAATGGCTTTGATCATAATAGCGGCAAACAAAATCAACGATATGAAAAAAGAGCCGGCATTGCTATTGAAGCCCAGCAGATTCCGGATGCCATTCATCGTGAGGGCTATTCTGCTGTTTTAAAGAAAGATGAGATATATTATCAGAAAACTGTTTTGTGTTTTGAAATTGATCATGATCTTGAATCAAAAGGAGAATTATATGAAATTGCCACAAATTGATTTGCATTTGCATTTGGATGGATCATTGGATCCCAAATTATCGTATGAATTAGCAAAAGAAAGAAATTTAATTGAAGATGAAACCTATGAGCAATTTGAAAAAAGAATGATTGCTCCTGCCGATATTACTCATCTGCATGAGTATCTTCAATGCTTTGATCTGCCTATTACTTTACTGCAGGATTTCAAGGCCCTGAAGATAAGCAGTGAGAATTTGGTGGAGCGATTGGCAAAGCAAGGAGTGGATTATGCGGAAATTCGTTTTGCACCGCAAAGTCATACTAAGAAATTTTTGACTCAGGAAGATGCTTTGCGGGCAGTGATCAGCGGGGTTCGCGATGCAGTGGTGCGTTTTCCGCAGATTGAGATCAATATCATTTTGTGCATGATGATTGCGGCAGATGTCAAAGATAATCATGAAGCTAATATGGAAACAATCCGTATTGCCAAAAAATATCTGCATAATGGGGTAGTGGCCATTGATCTGGCTGGAGCGGAAGGATTGACTCCGATGGAAAACTATCGTCCTTACTTTGAGCATGCGGCATATATGGGGATTCCTTTTACGATTCATGCAGGAGAATCCGGACCGGCAGAGCATGTGGCTTGTGCCATTGATTTTGGGGCCAAGCGCATCGGTCATGGCGGTCATTGTCTGGAAGATGAAAAGGTCATCGAGAAAGTATTGGAAAACAATGTGACTTTGGAAATGTGTCCGACAAGCAACATTCACTGCAAAAATCAGCCCAGCTATGCAAAGCATGCTTTGAAGCCTTTGTATGAAAGACATGTCCGTACGACCATCAATACCGATAATATGACTTTATCTCATGTTACATTGGCGGATGAATATGAACATGTGCTGAAGGAGATGCATCTGGAAGTTAAAGATATTCTGAATATGGCAGAATATGCCATTGAAGCTAGTTTTGCCAGCAATGATAAGAAAAATTCTGTTAAAAGAAAAATTGCTCAGTGTCGGAAAGAACTTGACGGAAAATAAGACAGCCAGCATGAACAATGAATAAAGTTATGAATTTAGAGTTGAAAAATCAAAAAATTATGATATTATTGTTGTGACAAAAAAAGGTCCTTTAATGTAATCCAGAGAGGTTATGAAGGAAAGAACAGTGATGATTAAAGGTCTTTTTGCGTACGCAGGGACCTTTTTTTGTGAAATGGAGGAAACTATGAATAAAAACAGTATTCTTACAATGTCACAGTTATCAAATGAAGAAATTATGAAATTATTACATGATGCAGAAGCGTTTTCCTGTTCTCAGAAAGATTGGCAATTATCTCGACCTCGATTAGTTGCGAATCTTTTTTTTGAGCCAAGTACGCGTACGCATTATTCCTTTGCCAGTGCTCAGCACCAGCTGGGCTGCAAGGTTGAAGATTTCAGTGCAGAAAGCAGTTCTACGCAGAAAGGCGAATCTTTGTATGATACCGTGAAAACATTTGAAGCTATCGGTTATGAAGCGGTAGTCATTCGTCATACACAGGATGAATATTTCAAAGAACTGGAAAATATTCAGATTCCTATTTTGAATGCAGGGGATGGATGCGGCAATCATCCAAGTCAATGCTTGCTGGATCTATTAACGATCTATCAAGAATTTCATACATTTGAAAATATCAAGGTTGTGATTGTCGGGGATGTATGTCATTCACGCGTGGCACATTCCAATAAAGAGGCCATCACACGTTTGGGCGGTATCGTGAAGTTCAGCGGTCCGGACTTTTTCATGGAGGATTCTAATGAGACAATGCCGTTAGATGAAGCCATCGAATGGGCAGATGTTGTGATGCTTCTGCGTATCCAGCATGAACGTCATGCACAGGCAATGGCTATGAGCAAAGAAGAATACCTTGAAAAATATGGATTGACACATGAACGTGTCAATCGTATGCAGAAACATGCCATCATCATGCATCCGGCACCGGTCAATCGCGGAGTCGAGATTGCCTCAGATTTGGTGGAACATCCAAAAAGCCGCATTTTCAAACAAATGAGCAATGGTGTATTGGTACGCAAGGCGATGCTGAAGCATGCCTTTGAAGAAAAGTTTGAGGATGAGCTATGATCATCAAGAATGCCAGAATTATATTGCAGGACAATCAGACAGTCATCAAAGATATATGGATTGAAGAAGGTCTGATCCAAGCAATTGAAGATAAGATTGAAAAAGAAGATGAAATTTTAGATGCGCACGGGATGTTAGTGATGAGCGGAGGCATTGATGTGCATGTGCATCTCAGAGAACCGGGCTATACACAGAAGGAAACGATTCATACCGGAACGCTGGCGGCAGCTCATGGCGGCTATACGACTGTCATGGCCATGCCCAATGTAGTTCCGTCTCCGGACAATGTCACAACGATGAAAGAGTATTTGGCTTTGATTGAAAAAGAAGCCGTTGTCAAAGTTGTGCCTTATGGCTGCATTACTAAAAATGAAAAGGGAAAAGAACTGGTTGATTTTGAAGCATTGAAGCAATGCGGCATTACCGCTTTCAGTGATGATGGTGTGGGAGTGCAGGAAGATGCTGTGATGGAAGAAGCGATGAAGCAGGCCGCTCAGGCAGATGTTCTGCTGGCCGCTCATACAGAAGATATGAGATACCGCAGACCCAACAGCTGTATTCATGAAGGCATTCGCTCTGCCCAGTTAAATCTAGTCGGAATTCCCAGTGAATGTGAATATAAACAAATTGAGCGTGATCTCAAGCTGGCAGAAAAATATCATGCTTGCTATCATATCTGCCACATGTCAGCCAAAGAAAGCGTAGCATTATTGCGGGAATATAAAAATAAAGGAGCGGATGTCAGCGGAGAAGTGACAGCTCATCATCTGCTGCTCAATGAAATGGATGTGGAAAATGAAAACCACAAGATGAATCCGCCTTTAAGAAGTGCGGAAGATCAGAAGGCTTTGATTGAGGGACTGAAAGATGGAACGATTGAAATACTGGCCAATGATCATGCACCGCATACCATTGAAGATAAAAGTAAGGGAATGGCGCAGAGTGCCTTCGGCATTGTTTCTTTGGAAACAAGCATTCCTCTGGTATACACAGAATTGGTCAAAACAGGTATTTTGACACTGGAACAGTTTCAGAATATCATCTCTGCCAATCCGGCCAAACGCTTCGGCTTTCACGATCGCGGCAAAATAGCGGTCGGCTATGAAGCAGATTTATTTGCGCTGGAACAAAAAACAAGTGTGATTGATAAAAATGCATTTGTTTCAAAAGGAAAAAATACGCCGTTTGACGGCCGTAAGGTTGAAGGAGTTATTGCATGGACAATGGTTCATGGAAAAATAGTGATGGAAAGGAGAAGCAACGGATGAAAGAAAGACTGCTTATTTTAGAAGATGGACATGTATTTGAAGGTGAAGGATTTGGTGCGGATACGTATCAGATGGGTGAACTGGTATTCAACACAGGGATGATGGGATATCAGGAAATACTGACGGATGCCAGCTATTACGGACAGATCGTGATGATGACTTATCCGATGATCGGAAACTACGGCATCAATCGTGATGATTTCGAAAGCGTAGATCCTGCAGTATTTGGTTTAGTTGTCGGAGAATACTGCCAAATTCCGCACAACTGGCGCAGCGAAATGAGCTTGAATGAATTCATGACCTTAAAAAACATTCCGGGAATCTGTAATATTGATACACGAGAACTGACAAAGATCATTCGCAAAAACGGAACAATGAAAGCTATTATGGCAGATAAAGGAGCCGATGTGGCTGCAATCATTGAACAATTGAAACAAACCGATTTATCTAAGGATCAGGTTTCAAAGGTTTCCATCAACAAGCCTTTTCAGATTCCGAATCATGCCGATCGAGTCGTTTTGATTGATCTTGGAAGCAAAAACGGAATCATCCGTGAATTAAATCTGCGTCAGCTGGATATTGTGGTTGTTCCTTACAATACAAGTGCAGAAGACATTTTGGCTTTGAGTCCAGATGGCATCATGATCAGTGATGGACCTGGCAATCCGGATGATGTCAGTGAAACAATCGAAACATTGAAAAAATTAATAGGAAAAGTACCGATGTTCGGGATTTCCATGGGATATCAATTGCTGGCCAAAGCCTGCGGAGCAAAGACATATAAATTAAAATTCGGTCATCGCGGAAGCAATCACCCAGTGATTGATTTAGCCAGCGGACAGAGTGAAATTACAGCTCAGAATCACTCTTATGCAGTCGAAGAAGAAAGCTTGAAGGGAACCGGACTGATCATGACTCACAAAGCATTGAATGATAATTCAGTCCAGGGAATCAAGCATGAAGCATATGCCGTATTTGGGGTGCAGTATCATCCTCAAAGCATTGACAGTGAACATATTCATCCTTTATATGATCAGTTTTATCAAATGATTGAAGCACACAAGGAGGTAAGATAATATGCCAAGAAGACAAGATATCAAGAAGATTATGGTCATCGGTTCAGGACCTATCGTGATCGGTCAGGCCGCTGAATTTGACTATGCCGGAACTCAAGCCTGCCAGTCATTGCGCGAAGAAGGCTATGAAGTTGTATTGATCAACTCTAATCCGGCAACAATCATGACAGATACAGCTGTTGCGGATAAAGTATATATTGAACCATTGACATTGGAATTTGCGGCACGTGTTATTCACAAAGAAAAACCTGATGCAATCTTAGGTACCTTAGGAGGACAAACAGGGCTGAACTTAGTAGTGGAATTGGCGAATGCCGGGATTTTGGAAGCCAATGGTGTTGAAGTTTTAGGGACAGAATTAGATGCTATTGAAAAAGCAGAAGACCGTGAAAAATTCAAAGAATTGATGATGGAGATCGGTGAACCTATTCCTGATTCTACAATTGTTTACACAGTTGAAGAAGCAGTGGTTTATGCAGAAGAAATCGGATATCCAGTGGTTGTGCGTCCAGCCTTTACTTTAGGGGGAACCGGCGGCGGATTTGCCAGAAATGAAGAAGAATTGCGTGATATCACGAAAAATGGTCTGAAATTATCTCCAGTCAATCAATGCTTGATTGAAAAGAGCATTGCCGGATTCAAAGAAATCGAATATGAAGTAATGCGTGACAATAAGGATAATGCTATTGTGGTCTGCAACATGGAAAACGTTGACCCAGTAGGAATTCACACAGGGGATTCAATCGTTGTGGCACCGACACAGACCTTAAGCAACCGTGAACACCAGATGCTGAGAAACTCTGCTTTGAAGATCATTCGTGCTTTGAAGATCTGCGGAGGATGCAACGTACAGTTAGCATTGGATCCAAACAGCTTCAAATACTATGTCATTGAAGTAAATCCGCGTGTTTCTCGATCCAGTGCTTTGGCCAGCAAGGCCACCGGTTATCCAATTGCCAAATTAGCGGCAAAAACAGCTGTCGGACTGACATTGGATGAAATTATCAATCCGGTAACAAAATCCAGCTATGCTTGTTTTGAACCAACTATTGACTATATCGTAACAAAATTGCCTCGTTTCCCATTTGATAAATTCCCAAGTGCTGACCGCCGTTTAGGTACACAGATGAAAGCTACCGGGGAAGTCATGGCTTTAGGAAGAAACTTCGAAGAAAGCTTATTGAAGGCGATTCGTTCCATTGAAATGAAAGTTGATCACTTGGAAATCAAGGATCTTCCTGAAAGTGAAGAAGAATTGTGGCAGAAAGTAAAACAGCGTGATGATGAAAGAATTTATGCCATCATGAAATTATTGAGAAAAGGAGTAGATTCTCAAAAAATCTATGATTTTACTAAAATTGATCGCTTCTTTATCGATAAATTAGCTCACATTGTTGCTTTGGAAAAGGAAATGAAAGAAAATCCAAAGAATCTAACAACATTAAAGAAACTGAAAAAATTTGGATTTGCGGACAGCTACATTGCCAGAAATTGGCAGATGAGTGCCAAAGAAGTCTATGATCTGCGCAAAGCCAACGGCATTATTCCGGTATATAAGATGGTGGATACTTGTGCCGCAGAATTTGAAAGCAGCACACCATATTTCTATTCTACTTACCTGCATGAAAATGAAAGCATTGTTTCTGATAAACCAAAAGTTATCGTATTAGGTTCCGGACCAATTCGTATCGGTCAGGGGGTAGAATTTGACTATGCTACAGTTCACTGCGTCATGACCTTAAGAAATGCCGGCTATGAAGCTATCGTTATCAACAACAACCCAGAAACAGTCTCTACCGATTTCTCTATTTCAGATAAATTGTATTTTGAACCATTGACAACAGAAGATGTCATGCACATCATTGATTTGGAAAAACCATTGGGTGTCATTGTACAGTTCGGCGGACAGACCGCTATCAACTTAGCTGATTCCTTGGTAGAACATGGTGTCAAGATTTTAGGTACAAGTCTGAAGAGCATTGATTTGGCTGAAGACCGCTATGAATTTGAAGCAATGCTTCACCAATTGAACATTCCTCAGCCAAAAGGAGAAACTGCATTGACTGTAGAAGAAGCTTTGGATATCGCCAACCGCATTGAATATCCGGTATTGGTTCGTCCTAGCTATGTATTGGGCGGCCGTGCAATGGAAATTGTACACAGCGATGAAGATTTAAGAAAATATATGGCCAATGCTATGAAAGAAATTTCACATGACGCGCCGATTCTGGTCGATAAATACATCGTCGGAAAAGAAGTGGAAATCGATGCAATCTGTGACGGAAAAGAAGTCTTTATTCCAGGTATCATGGAACATATTGAACGTGCAGGGATTCACTCCGGTGACTCTATCTCTGTATATCCTTCACAGACATTGAGCCAGAAAGTCAAAGATACGATCATTGATTATACAAAGCGTATCGGCAAAGGGTTTGAATTCATCGGTTTATTCAACATTCAGTTCATTGTAGACAGAAATGAAACAGTTTATGTTTTGGAAGTAAATCCAAGAAGCTCCAGAACGATTCCGTTCTTATCAAAGATTACAGGTATTTCTATGGCCGATATTGCGACTCACTGTGTCATGGGCCAAAGCTTGAAGGAACAAGGCTATGAAGAAGGATATTATCCAGAGAAAAATAATGTCTATGTCAAAGCTCCAGTCTTCTCATTCGCTAAATTGAGAAGTGTCGATACAACCTTAGGGCCAGAAATGAAATCTACCGGGGAAGCCATGGGCAAAGATGCGACATTGGAAAAAGCTTTATATAAAGCATTGATTGCCAGCGGTGTCAAAGTACCGACTCATGGTTCTGTCTTGATGACAATTGCGGATAAAGACAAACAAGAGGTATTATCTTTGGCGAAACGCTTTGATAATATCGGATATGGCATTTATGCAACCAGCGGTACTTGCCGATTCTTAAGAGAAAACGGTATTCCGGTAGAAGAGGTAGCTCGTGTGAATGCGGAAGAATTCAATGTATTGGATCTGATCATCAAAGGAAAAGTCAACTATGTCATCAATACAATGTCTACAGATAAAAATACGACTTTGGATGGCTTCTTGATCCGCCGTTATTCTGCAGAAAACGGTATTTCTTGTCTGACTTCTTTGGATACGGCTGATGCGATCTTGAAGGTATTGGAAACATTGAGCTTTTCAGCTGTAGCGATGAGTGAGGTATAAGATGAAAGAGGATATCGGAATCATCTTAAGCAATGAATGTATTGCCCAAGATACTTATCGGATGGTCATTCAATCCTCATTGGCCAAGCAGATGAATCCAGGACAATTTGTCAATATTCAAGTAGAAGGAACTTTTCTGAGACGACCTATCAGCATCAGTTCTTATGAGGAAGATACCTATACGATCATCTATAAAGTTGTCGGAACCGGCACTGCAAAATTATCAACATATCAAGCCAATGATCAATTGAATGTGGTAGGGCCATGCGGACATGGTTTTCCCATTCATGAAGATCAGGACAACATTCTGATTGTCGGCGGCGGGGTCGGTGTACCTCCGCTTTATCAGGTTGCCAAAGAATATCGCAGCCGCAATAAAAATGTTGCTGTTGTGCTGGGCTTCAATGATGCGAGTCAGCTGTTCTATGAAAAAGAATTCAAAGATTTAGGCTGTGAAGTATTTACAGCGACAATGGATGGCAGTGTCGGAACAAAAGGAACTGTTTTGGATGCTATTGCAGAAAATCACATCACCAATGATTTTCTGTACAGCTGCGGTCCTATGCCGATGCTGAAGGCATTAGAGAAGGTTTATGAAAAAGGCTATACTTCCTTTGAAGCAAGAATGGCCTGCGGTATCGGAGCCTGCATGGGCTGCGTATGCAAAGATAAAAAAGATCATGACATCTATTACCGTATCTGCAAAGAAGGTCCGGTATTTGAAATCGGAAAGGTGGGGTTTGAATGAATCTGAAAGTACAATTGCCAGGAATGAATTGTAAGAATCCTGTTTTTCCGGCCAGCGGATGTTTTGGCTTCGGCAGAGAATTCGCCGAATTTTATGATCTGAGCATTTTGGGCGGGATTGCTATCAAAAGTGCTACACTGCACAAACGCTTCGGCAATCCTACTCCGCGCATTGCGGAAACTCCTATGGGCATGCTCAATGCCATTGGATTGCAGAATCCGGGAGTTGATGTCATCAAAGAAAAGGAACTGCCTTGGCTGGCTCAGTTTGATACGGAAATTCTAGTAAATGTAGCAGGAGCCAGTGAAGAAGAATATGTTGAAGTTGTCAAACAGCTCAATGATGTGGAAAATGTCAGTGCGTTTGAATTAAATATTTCTTGTCCGAATGTCAAACATGGCGGCATTGGCTTAGGAACAGATCCTCTTTTGGCCGCCAAAGTGACTCGAATGGTCAAGGAAGTTGCCAAAAAACCGGTTTATGTTAAATTATCACCGAATGTGACGGATATTGTGGCCATTGCCAAAGCCGTTGAAGCAGCCGGTGCTGATGGTTTGGTTTTGATCAACACGCTGATGGGAATGCGCTTGGATTTGAAAACAGGCAAACCGATCTTAGCCAATGTGACCGGCGGATTGAGCGGGCCGGCTATCAAACCCGTTGCCCTGCGCATGGTTTATCAGGTGGCTCAGGCCGTACAGATTCCGATCATCGGTGTCGGCGGCATTACCTGTGCAGAAGATGTGCTGGAATTCATTTATGCCGGCGCCAGTGCCGTTGAAGTCGGTGCACAGAATTTTGTCGATCCTTATGTGTGCAAGAAAATCATCGAGGATCTGCCGCGCGTCATGGCAAAATATGGAATCGAAGATATCAATGAAGCAAGAGGAAGGAGTTATCGTCATGAATAAAACAATTGTTGCTTTGGATTTTTCAACCCGTGAACAAGTATTGGATTTTTTGAAAGGCTTTGATGAACCTATTTATGTAAAGATCGGGATGGAATTGACTTATGGATGTGGATTGGATATTGTCCGTGAAGTGAAAGAAATGGGTCATCACATTTTCTTGGATCTTAAATTGCATGATATTCCGAATACAGTCAAAGGCGGAATGAAAAACTTAGCCAAATTAGGTGTGGATATTGTCAATCTTCACTGTGCCGGCGGTATTGAAATGATGAAGGCAGCTATGGAAGGCTTGAATGAAGGAGCTCAAGACGGCAAACGTCCTTTATGCATCGGCGTAACAATTCTGACAAGTACCTCCCAGGAAATCATGAACAATGAATTGGGTATTCCGGGAACAGTTCTTGAACGCGTTGTACAATATGCGAAAAATGCCAAAGAAGCAGGTTTGGATGGTGTGGTATGCAGCGTTCACGAAGCAAAAGCTATTCACGAAGCTTGCGGCAATGACTTCTTGACTGTAACTCCAGGTATCCGTTTGGCTGATAATTCCAGTGATGACCAAAAACGTGTTGCTACTCCTGCTTATGCCAAAGAACAGGGCTGTGATCACATCGTTGTCGGACGTTCTATTACGAAGAGTGAAAATCCTCAGCAAACTTACTGGGATATTGAAGCAATGATGAGATAGAGGTGCGCTATGGAAAAATACAAACAAGAATTTATTGATTTCATGGTGGACAGCCAAGTATTGAAATTTGGTGATTTTACTTTGAAAAGCGGAAGAAAATCTCCTTTCTTCATGAATGCCGGAGCTTATGTCACAGGAACTCAGCTCAGAAAATTAGGGGAATATTATGCCAAAGCTATTGTTGAAAACTATGGCTGTGACTTTGATGTTTTGTTTGGACCTGCCTACAAAGGAATTCCTTTGACAGTTGCGACAACAATGGCTTTATCTGAATTGTACGGCGTAGATATTCGTTATTGTTCCAATCGAAAAGAAGTGAAGGATCACGGAGATACCGGTATTCTTTTAGGCAGCAAGCTGAAAGATGGGGATCGTGTCGTCATCATTGAAGATGTCACTACTTCCGGCAAATCTATCGAAGAAACTTATCCGATCTTAAAAGCTCAGGCGGATGTCGAAATCAAAGGCTTGATCGTATCCTTGAACCGTATGGAAAAAGGAAAGGGCGAAAAGAGTGCATTAGCAGAAATCAAAGAAAAATATGGCTTTGATGCGCATGCCATTGTCAATATGAATGAAGTGGTTGAATATTTATATAATAAAGAAATCAATGGTCAGGTTCTGATCAATGATGAAATCAAACAAGCTATTGATCAATACTATCTTCAATATGGAGCAAAATAGAACACATCCGTGTTCTTTTTTGTTTATCAAAGAATTTTTCTGCGGTATAATCATAAAAAAGGAGAATTTTATGTCTATTCGTCAAGCTCAAATTCAGGATGTCTCAAGAATTGCGGAAATACTTGTATTTAATAACCGTGTCAATTATTATCCTATTTTTCAGGATGAACATTATTCATTTCATGAAATGCAGGTCATTTCGATCGCTCAGCAATATACCTCCAGTATGCTGGAAAGAGTCATTGTCTATGATGATGGCATTATCAGAGGCTTTATTCAGCTCAGTGATCATGAAATAGAGAAATGTTATGTGGATGTCTTTTTTCAGGGACAAGGCATTGGTTCTGCTTTGATGAAGCATGCCAAGCAAAAGTCATATTTGTATTGCTGGGTATTGGAAAAGAATACAAGAGCGATCCGTTTTTATGAAAAGCATGGTTTTCACAGAACAGAAATGCGAAAATTAGAAGAAGGAACTGCAGAATATTTATTGATGATGGAGTATAAAGCATAAATATATGATAAGAAAACTGGAACGAAGAGATCTGGATGCAGTTGTCGATATTTGGCTGCAGGGCAATTGTGAAGCACATGATTTTATTGAAGCTGATTATTGGCAGAATTATGCTGTGCAGTTAAAAGAAGAGCTGATGGCAGCGGAAGTATATGTATTTGAAGAAGACAAACAGATCAAAGGATTTATCGGCTTGGAAGGAAACTATATTGCAGGTATCTTTGTCTGTGCGAAGCAGCGCAGTCACGGCATCGGCTCTTTGCTGCTGGAATATGTCAAAAAAGATAAAAAACAGTTAAGTCTGCATGTGTATGTTCAAAATAAAAAAGCCGTGCAGTTTTATCTGAACAACGGCTTTCAGATTCAAAGCGAAGAAATTGATCCTAAGGTCAATGAAAAGGAATATTTGATGACTTATTTTTTTAATGATAATTGATAGCTTTTGTCAATCAATTGAGTGATGGTCAAAAAATCAAGCTGGTGATCCAAAAGAAGGGTGATCCAGCTTTTTTTGTTCATATGATAGCCGGGGAAAATATTATGATGATCGATGATAGCTTCAATTGTTTCTTTCGGATAGCGCAGATCTAAGATTTCAACTGTTTTATCTTCCTTTAAACCAAGCTTGCCGGCATGAACAGTTAACAAAGCACCATACCATTTTCGGTTTTGCTTGTTACGCCAGATGGCATTATTCGGAAACTTTTCCCATAAAAATTCACATTCATCCTGATATGTTTCTTGGATATATTGAATGATGGCTTGCGCCTGCTGGGTGTAAAAGCGTTTATTATCGGTGCAGTTTTCTATGATTGACTGAATGGCTTGTTCATATTCTTCTTTGATTTGTCCGACAAAAGCGCCTTGGGAGGATCTTACATCGACAAGATCATATTCTTCCATTGTTTGAGTATCGATCAGAGAAACAGTGCAGGAAGAATCGTTTAAGATCATGATCAGTTCAAATTGATCCTGATGAAGCTTTGTTTTATAGATATAGTGATCTTTTTCTTTGATAAATCCAAAGGCTGACAGTTTCTCATTGCTGATGTTCTTGAGATTTAATTGATCGGATAAGTTTCTCATGGTTTTCTTCCTCTTATTCAGTATAACATGAAATAAATTATTCTCGTCAATAGAATATGAATCGTTTATAATAAGTATAGGTGATTGCGATGAGTCGAGTAATTTGTATCGGAGAATTATTGATTGATATGGTCAATACGGATCATAAAGGATTAAAAGAAGGTGTCTTATTTGAAAAGAAAGCAGGAGGGGCTCCGGCGAATGTCGCCTGTGCCATTGCTAAGATGAATCAGACGGCCTGTTTTATGGGACAGATCGGTGAAGATCATTTTGCTTCCTTTTTGATGGATACGTTAAAAAAATATCAGATTGATACTTCTTTTTCTTTGATTGGCGGCAAAACGACCTTGGCTTTGGTTGGCGTAGATGATAAAGGTGAAAGAAGCTTTGATTTTTTAAGAGGCTGTGATGGAGATTTTGATATTCATCAGATTGATCTTTCTTTGCTTGAAAAGGAAGATCTACTGCATTTCGGCAGTGCGACCGGCTTGCTGGAAGGAAAACTGAAAGAAAGCTATTTTTATTTGAAGGATTATGCTTTGAAGCATCACATGTTTATTTCCTTTGATCCCAATTATCGGGATACACTGATTGATGAAAAGCATTTGGATGCGTTTATTAAAGATTGCTTATCATTTATAGAAGCCGCTGATTTTGTGAAGATGAGTGAAGAAGAAGCCTGCATGATTGCACGATGTGAAAATGTGGAAATGGCTGTTCAGCAGCTGCAGTCAGCGAAAACAAAAGCGATGGCGATCACTTTAGGTGAAAAAGGGACATTGCTTACTGTCGGCAGTCAGCAGTGCATTGTCCCAAGCATCAAGATTTCTCAGGTGGATGCAACCGGAGCAGGAGATGCTTTTGTCGGCTGTATGCTGGCGTCTATCGCAGAAAGTCAGATACGCGATTTTTCTTTTGAACAGTGGAAGAACATGTGTTCTATCGCTAATGTGACAGGGGCATTGACCTGTACAGCTTATGGGGCGATGAATGCAATCCCGAATAAACAGGAAGTAATGAAAGTGATTTCGGAAAGAGGAAATATATGAGTCAATATGATAAAGAAATATTTTTTGAAGAATACAGTAAGATGTCTCGCTCTGTGGATGGATTGAAGGGTGCCGGTGAGTGGCATGCCTTTCAAAAGCTCATGCCTGATTTTCAAGACAAAAAGGTATTGGATCTGGGATGCGGCTATGGCTGGCATTGTGCTTATGCCATCCGTCAAGGAGCCAGTGAGGTCTTAGGAATTGATGCCTCTGAAAAGATGCTGGAGGAAGCAAGAAAAAGAAATCCGCATGAAAGCATTGCCTATGTCTGTGCAGATATTGAAAAAATGGATTATTCAGCCGATACCTATGATGTGGTGCTGAGTTCACTGGTGATGCATTATGTTTTGGATTATGCTTCTTTGGTGAAAAAGATTCATGCCAGCTTAAAGGAAGGCGGCATTTTTGTTTTTTCATTGGAACATCCGATTTTTACAGCTCAAGGAAAAGAAGAATGGATCTGTGATGAAAACGGCAAGAACCTATATTGGCCGGTGGATCATTATTTCAGTGAAGGTGAACGCAATTCTATCTTTTTGGGCTGTAAAGTGAAAAAAGTACATCGCACATTGACAACTCTTTTAATGACTCTATTGCAGAATGGGTTTGTGATTGAAGGCGTAGTAGAGCCTGAACCGGATCCTTCCATGCTGGATTGGCCGGGCATGAAAGATGAATTGCGGCGTCCGATGATGCTTTTGATACGGGCAAGGAAGGTAACAAAGTGAAGAAACAATCATTCAGACAAATTTTTTGGAAATTAGCCATATTAGCTGTTCTGATCGGCATTGCCGTATATCTGATGAAGGATTCACTGCCTTCAATTATGGAACAGGTCCTGCAGACTCCTTTATCTACTGTACTTGTTTTATGTGTGCTGGGAATTTTGTATTTTGTCATGGAAGGTGCTTCTTTTTGGGTCTTGTCCAGAAGATACAATAAGAAATTCAGCTGGCTGAAAGGTGCTTTATGTGCCTTTTATGTCAATTTCTTTCGTATTGTTACTTTCGGCAGCGGAACAGTAGCCAGCAACATGATTTATTTGAACAGGGAGGATATCCCGCCTTCTGAAAGCATCGGCTTGGTGACCATCCACAATATTTTTTATCAGATTGCTGTAGTATTTTGGGCCTTTGTCGGTTTCTTTACGCAGTTTAATCTGATGCAGTCAACTTTCGGTGATTATTTCAAATATCTGCTGTTAGGCTGTGCAGGAGCATTTCTTTTTATCAGTGCGATGCTGCTGTTTGCTTTATCGGCTCGCTTTCACGGCCTAATCATGAAGATTGCTCATTTTCTGTTCAGAAAGGAACAATGGCAGGCTAAATTAAAGGAAGTTGATGAAATGTTTCATACAGCCAGAGGAGAAACATCAAAGCTATTGCATGATAAAAAAACATTGGCAGCCTTATTTGTGATTCATTCGCTGCGTATGGTTTGCTGGTATATTATTCCGGTTATTTTATTCCGTCCGGAAAACTTTTCCCAGACAGCGGTAATCATTTCCTTGATGGCGATGGTCTTGGCCATGGCAGGAGTCATTCCTTCACCGGCAGGCATCGGCGGATTGGAATTTGTGTACATGACTTTCTTTACAGTAATTTGCGGCAGCATTGCTTCTGCAACGACGCTTCTTTTATATCGTTTTGCCACTTATATTCTGCCTTTGGGCTTGAGTGCTTTGGTCATGATCGTGAGTGAAACAAAAGTGAAAAAAGCAAATCAATAGGATGAAATTCTCATCCTTTTTTCATTTTTGTGCGTTTTGTGAGCGATGCTTGAAAATAGTGTAAATTTATTGTATTTTTTGTATAAAAACACTAGTAAATGTAAACAATTTCGTATACACTGAAGATAGAGGATTCAGAAGGGAGAAAAAGATATGAATCACACATTGAAACGTTTTTCTGCACTTGTATTTTCTGCAGTGATGGTGATTGGCTCTCTGGCTGGCGGACATGTATTTGCCGCTGATGAAGAAACAAAGACAGTCAATATCTATCACACCAATGACACGCATTCACGTGTTGACAATTTTGCTAAGGTGGCAGCGATTGTCAAGAATGATGATTCGGATGCAGCCTTCTTGTTTGATGCCGGAGATACGCTGCATGGTCAGCTGTTTGCGACATTGACTGAAGGAGCCGGTATTGTCGAAGTGATGAATGCTGTCGGCTATGATGCAATGACAACAGGCAATCATGATTATAATTTCGGACATGAACGCTTAAAAGAATTGGAAGCAATGATGAACTTCCCAATTCTGGCTGCCAATGTCAAACGCAACAACTCAGTTTATTTTGATGACACTGCAGTGATTGAACGCAATGGCATCAAAGTGGGTGTCTTTGGTTTAGCTACACCAGAAACAAAAGTAAAAGCACATCCTGATTTTACAAGAGGCTTGGACTTCGGTGATCTGGATTCCATTGTCAGAGATGCTCAAAGGGCAATCGATCGCTTGGAAAGACAAGATTGTGACATTATCGTCGGATTGGCTCATTTAGGTATTGATGATGCAACAGTAGAAAAAGCAACAACAGTTGCTGATCAGCTGGAAGGATTGGATCTGCTCATTGACGGACACTCTCACAGTTATACAGAAGACTATGAAGAATTCAACAGTACTCATGAGACACAAATCGTAAGTACAGGCGGTTATTTTGAAGGCGGTTTAGGTCAAGTAACGATTACGCTGGATGCTGATAATGAAATCGTTGATCTGACATCACAGCTGATCAGCGCAGATGAATTGGCAGCCGTTGAATCTGACGCAGAAGTACAGGCAATCATTGACCGCGTCAATACAGATATTGAACCATTGAAAAATGAAGTTATCGCTACAACTCCAGTGGATCTGGTTGGGGAAAGAAATGTTGTTCGTTTCGGACACTCTAATTTAGGTTACTTGTTATGCGATGCTATGATCGCTGAATCTGGTGCTGATATTGCTATTACAAACGGCGGCGGTATCCGTGCTTCTATTCCTGCAGGCGATATCACAGTCGGACAGGTATTGACTGTGCTGCCATTCGGCAATACATTGATTTCAAAAGAATTAACAGGTCAGCAAATCAAAGATACATTGAACTTTGGTCTGAAAGTCGGCGAAGGTGTCTTCTCTCACTTCTCAGGCATGGATGTAACGACTCAGATCGTTGATGTCAACGGTGTTCAGACACACCAGGTAGTTGATATTACAATCAATGGTGAACCAATGGACATGGATGCAACTTACATCGTTGCAACTAATGACTTCATGGCAGCCGGCGGTGACGGCTATACAGAATTCGGTCCAGCTCCTGAAGTTGGTGTTTATGGTACTTTGGATGAAGTATTGACAAAATATCTGCGTACATTAACTCCAGAACAAATCGAAGCTTATTCAAATGTATCTCATTTGACAAGTGAAGTTGTCGAAGAAAAATGGGAATTGAATGAAGATGGTGAATGGACATACGGTACAGGTACGAAATGGGTATGTTCTACAAAAGACGTTTGGTATTATGTTGTAGACGGCGTTATGCAGAGAAGCCAATACATTACAACAGATGGTATTGACTACTGGGTAAACGAAGACGGAGCTTGGATCCGCGGCTAATCCAAAAAACGGAAACTGCAGCTGAAAAAAGCTGCAGTTTTTTGTCGGTTTTTTGCAGTAAGCGCATATAAGAAGAGGGGGAGGATCTTATATGAGCGAACTCATCAATCAATCGCAGATCATCGGTCAGGGCATGGGTGTGATGATCATGCTGATGATTTGTATCGGACTTGGCTTTGTTCATCGTGAAAAGTAATTCATTTTATGATAGAATACTCATGAGGTGAGTTTATGAAAATAGGATTTGTATCACTGGGATGCAGCAAAAACTTGGTGGACAGTGAGAAAATCATGGGCATGTTAAAAGAAGCTGGGCATGAAATGGTGGCTCATCCGGATCAAGCGGAAGTCATTTTTATCAATACCTGCGGATTTATCCAGCCAGCCAAAGAAGAAGCTATCAATACGATCTTGGAAATGGCGGAATATAAAAAATACAACTGCAAAAAATTGATTGTGCTGGGATGTCTGGCACAGCGCTATAAAGAAGAATTGATCAAAGAAATGCCGGAAGTCGATCGCTTTATTGCGATTCGTGAATATCCGCAATTAAATCAGATCTTGGAAGAAGAACTGCATACGCCTTTCAGTGTGTACGGCAAAAGCGAACGTTTGACTTCTACCAAACCATGGACAGCATATATCAAAATTGCAGAAGGATGTTCCAATCGCTGCACTTACTGTGCCATTCCTTTGATTCGCGGCGGCAATGTTTCTTTCCCGATGGAGGATATTGTAGCTGAAGCAGAGGTATTGGCCCAAAATGGTGTCAAAGAATTGGTTGTCATTGCGCAGGATACAACTAAATATGGATTGGATCTGTATGGAAAACTGTCTTTGCTGGATTTATTGAAAAAGCTCAATGCGATTGAATCTTTGCATTGGATTCGTATCTTGTACATGTATCCGGATGAAATTACAGATGAATTGGTGGAAGGTATGGCACAATTGGATAAAGTATTGCCTTATTTTGACATTCCGATGCAGCATGCCAACAGCAGAATGCTGCAGTTGATGAATCGCCGAGGCGATGCACAGAGTGTCAAAGAATTGATCCAAAAGATCAAAAATACGTTTGAATATCCGACACTGCGTACAACATTTATTGTGGGATTCCCGCAGGAAAGTGAAGCTGATTTTGAAGAACTGATGGATTTTGTCAAGGAAACAAGATGGGACCGTATGGGGGCCTTTACTTATTCCATTGAAGAAGATACACCGGCATATGAGATGGAACAGACAGTCAGTGAAGAAGAAAAGCAGCGCAGATTGGATGCTTTGATGACCTTGCAGAATGAAATTGCTTATCAGAACAATCAGAAATATATCAATACCATTCAGGAAGTATTGGTGGAAGGAAAAGATGGTCTTTCCAATAAATATATCGGCCGAAGCAAAAGTAATGCACCGGATGATGTCGACGGCATTGTTGTCTTTACAAGTGATCGCAGCATTGAATTAGGTAGCTTTGTACAGGTAAAAATTACTTCTTGTGAAGCTTATGATTGTTATGGAGAGGAAGTGCAGTAATGCACTTTTTTCATGTTAGGGTGTTCATTTTTAGTTTTTTCGGTTTATAATAAAAACATGAAAACAAAAAGGATAAAAAGAATACTGCCTTTGTGCTTGCTGCTTTTTGGCTGCAGCAGCACGGAACAAGTCGATTATCGATCAGCAAAAATGGATTTATTAGACAGCGTAGTTTTTGAAGAAAAAGAATTGATCACACAAGTTCATTTATCTCATTTGGAAGATCTTTATGAAACGAATATGGAAGCTTCATTGACAAGCAATTATGAGATCAATGGCGATACAGTGACGATTTGTGTCAGTGATGAAAGTGAAAGTGTATGCCAGGATTATGCTTATTATGAAGTCGGTGATCTGGATTATTCAAAATCATTGGAGGAGCTGCTTCAGGAGTATTTGGATGCTGTGCTGCTGGATTCCAGTGAGGTCAGCTATTTCTATTACAATACTGTGACAGAGCAGGAAATAGTCTATCAAGGAGATTTGATCATGCTGGGAGCCAGTACGATCAAAGTACCTTTGGTCATGGCTTATACGGATCTGATCAATGAAGGAAAAGCAGAAAGTACACAGCCGATGTATTTTTCTGAATCTTTGTATGAACCCAGCGAAAATGATTTGAATAACTTCTATGCCTTTGAATCTTATATTCCGCTGGAATTTTTGATGCATCATGCCATTCGTTATTCAGATAATTCTGCGACCAATATGATGCTTGTCAATTTTGATGCTTACTCAGATATTCCTTTCCGTGAATGGTTTGCCTCTTTCTATCCGATGGAGTATGATGCTTCTTTCTATATTGAAAATCAGATTACAGCAAATCTGCAGAAAGAAGTCATGAAATATTTATATGCTCATGCCGATACATATGCATCCATTATTGAAGATATGGAATTTGCTTATCCGGGACGTTATATCAAATCTTCAGTGACGGATTTTACGGTTGCGCATAAATGGGGCCTTTACAGCATTTATTCTCATGATATGGCAATTATTGATACACCGCAGCCAATCTTGGTAGGCATTTTTACGGCATCGGCTTATCAGAATGGGGAACAGATCATTGCAGATATGGCTAAGATCATGTGTGATTATACATTGGCTCATTTATAAAAGTTTAAAAATACTTAAGAAATCTGTTCAATTTTATTTCAGAAATATATTATATGCTTATTCTGAGGTGAAAACATGGCGCTGCTGCTTGTATTGATACTGTTTATTTTATTTTACAAAAGTTTTTTCTGGCTGATCAAAAATGCCACACATATGAATAAAAAGATGATTCGTCTGCTGGCACTCATCTGTGCATTGCCGGTCTTTCGGCTCAACAGTATCGTATTTCTGTTTGAAGTACATATTTTGATTCTTTCTTTTTTATGCATTCTGTTTTTAAAGTTTGTGATGAAACATCGTATTCTGACACGTCAGGCACTGCAGAAAGTGTTGCTTATTTCTTTGTTTATTTCCAGCGGCACAATGCTTTATGGCTATTGGAACATGAAGCATATTGTCCGCAGCTATTATCAGATTGAAACAGAGAAGCCGATGATGGAGGATCTGACTCTTGTCATGCTTTCTGATCTGCATTATTCTACTTCCACCAATAAAGCTGAATTGCAGGAATTGGTGAATCGCATTGAAAAGGAAGAAGCAGAGGTAATTTTACTGAATGGGGATATTGTGGATGAGAACACAACAGAAGAACAGAAGGAAGAGGTTTTTGATGTATTAGGTGATTTGACTCAAGAATCCCAAGTATTTTATACTTTCGGCAATCATGAACTCAATCGCTATTTTCTGAAAGAAGAAGATACATTATCCAATTTGGTCAAGACTATTGAAGATAACGGCATTCAGGTGCTGGCAGATCAAAGTGCAGACATCAATGAAAATGTCTGTCTTGTCGGGCGCATGGATTATAAAAAGAAAGACCGCAAACAATTAAGTGAGCTTTTGAATGATTGTGATGCAGAAGATTTGATCATTGTGGCGGATCATCAGCCCCGTGAACTGCAGGAAGCAGCGAAACAGAAAGCAGATCTTCATTTATCCGGACATACGCATGCCGGACAGCTTTTTCCGATGTATTATATTTTTGAGTTGTTTCATATCAATGAATTAAATTATGGATGCAGAAGCATTGAATCCATGAGTGCCATCAATTCGTCCGGCGTGAGCGGATGGGGATTTCCGATACGAACACAGAAGCAGAGTGAATATGTGGTCATTGATGTCGTAAAGAATAAGTCTTAAATATTTTAAAAGAAATTGATTGACATGCGTCAGGATATAAGGTATACTTAACAAGTAAAAGATAACGTGGAAAGCAGAAGCACCCCTTCTCACCCGATGACCATTGGACATGGGTTTATGCGACGACTGACTGGAGCTAATATAAGTGGGTGCATTGCGTGTGCCCACTTTTCTTATTATGATAAATAGACCAAAAATTGGAGGTGTCGATTATTAACAAAAAAGTGATTCCAAATAATGTGAATGATGATTTATATAACGAAAAAATTCGTTTTAAGGAAGTCCTGCTGATTGGACCAACAGGTGAACAGCTGGGAATTAAGACTCGTCAGGAAGCATTAGAGATTGCGTACGATCAAGAACTTGACTTACTATGCGTTTCCCCAAACGCGCAGCCGCCGGTATGTAAGATCCTGAACTATGGAAAATACCGTTTCGAGCAGCAGAAAAAATCAAAAGAAGCAAAGAAAAAACAACATGTGACGGAAGTAAAACCACTTCGTTTATCACCTGTTATTGATACGCATGACTTTGAAACAAAGCTGCGTCAGGCGCGTAAGTGGGTAGAAGAAGACATGAAAGTTAAAATTGATATGCGTTTTCGAGGAAGACTTATCACGCGTATCGAAGTAGGGAAAAAGATTATGAATCAATTCGTGGAAGCAATGGAAGATATTGCTTCTGTGGAAAAGAAACCTAACTTGGAAGGGAATACGCTGACATGCGTACTGGCACCTAAGAAGAAAAATAAATAGGAGGAAAGTATTATGCCAAAGATGAAATCACACAGAGGACTTGCAAAACGTGTAAAACGTACAGGTTCTGGTAAATTAAAGAGAAGTCACGCTTATACTTCTCACCGTTTCCACGGAAAAACTAAAAAACAAAGACGTCAGTTAGCTAAATCTGCAACAGTACACAGTACAGATTACAAACGCATCAAACTGATGTTAGCGAAGTAAGAGGAGGAGATAAGAATGGCTAGAGTTAAAGGCGGAGTTGTATCTCGCAACAGAAGAAAAAGAGTATTAAAACTGGCTAAAGGTTACTTTGGTTCAAAACACTTGTTATACAGAACTGCAAATGAACAGGTAATGCGTTCATTGCGTTATGCTTATAGAGACAGAAAACAATTAAAACGTGAAATGCGTAAATTATGGATTGCACGTATCAATGCAGGTGCTCGTTTAAATGGTTTGAGCTACTCTAAATTGATGCACGGTTTAAAAGTAGCAGGTATTACAATCAACCGTAAGATGTTATCTGAAATCGCTATTCACGATGCAAAGGGCTTCACAGCTATCTGTGACAAAGCTAAGGCTGCATTAGAACCAGCTGCTGAATAAAAAATCAGGGAACATACATGATATGTTCCTTTTTTATTAGGAGAAATCATATGAATGAAAAAGAAAAGATGCTTAATGGAGAAAATTATAACGGAGGAGATGAACAGCTGGTCTTTGAAAGAAAGAAGGCTTTTCAATTGACACAGGCTTATAATACCTGTGATCCCTTTGAACAAGTACGCAGAGAAGCATTGATTCGAGAATTAATGGGATGTATCGGAGATGATTTTACCATTGAAGCTCCTCTGCATTGTGATTATGGAAGCAATATGCAGATCGGACATCATTTTTACTGCAATTGTCATGCGGTATTTTTGGATTGTGCGAAGATCACGATCGGCAATCATGTATTTATCGGTCCCAATGCAAATTTCTATACGGCACTTCATCCTATTTCTTGGTCAAAAAGAGCCAATGGAGAAGAAAGTGCAAAACCAATTACTATCAAAGATCATGTATGGATCGGCGGTAATGTAACAATTCTGCCCGGTGTAACCATCGGTGAACATAGCGTGATCGGTGCCGGCAGCGTTGTGACGAAAGATATTCCCGACAATGTCATTGCAGCGGGCAATCCCTGCCGCATTCTGCGTCCTTTAAATGAAGAGGAAATGAGTTCATGAAATTGGTAATCCCAGCGTTTAAAGAGCTTGCATTCCGTCAAAGCTTATTAGCGGATTCACAAACGATGGCCTATAATGAAAAATGGGGCGGTACCATTGATTTTTCAAAAGAAAAATGGCAGAACTGGTATGAAAGATGGATCAATCAAGAAGATCGGTTTTATGCTTATTTATACAGTGAACAGGAAAATACTTATATCGGAGAAGCGGCATATCATATAGAAAAATATGAGGATGGTCCAGAAATCAGCATCATCATTCATGAGAAATACCGAAACAAAGGTTATGGGAAATTAGGTTTGAGCTTATTGTTAGAAAAGGTATTTGAAAAGTATGAAGTTTGTTATGATGAAATTGCTTTGGATAATCCCAGCTTAGCGTTGTTTTTGAAAATGGGATTTGAGATCATTGATCAAAATGAATTGGCCTATATTGTCCACAAAACAAGAATTGACAAGGAAAAATAATTTTGTTAAACTGACTGCAGGAAATGAGTTCTTCCTTAGTCTATGGACTTAAACCGCTGATTCAAGCTGATGACCTCTGTACTTTTTTAAGTGCATGCATCAGCTTTTTTTATGGAGGGAATATATGCTGACAAGTTTAGGGATGATATTTATTGCGGGTTTATTTTTTGCAAAGATTGCTGAGAAGCTGCATCTGCCTTCTTTGGTGGGCATGCTGATTGCTGGAATCTTATTAGCTCAATTTCGGCTTTTGGATGATACGATCTTAAATATTGGATCACAGCTGAGAACATTGGCATTGGTTGTTGTGTTGAGCCGAGCAGGTTTGTCATTGGATTTTATTGAATTGAAAAAGATCGGACGTCCAGCTTTGCTGCTGTGTTTTGTGCTGGCCTTATTTGAAATCTTAGCATTGGGGATTCTCGGACAGATCTTTTTGAGATTGTCGCTTACAGAATCTTTGCTTCTGGGCAGTGTTTTAGGGGCGGTATCACCGGCAGTGATTGTACCTCGAATGCTGAAATTGATGGAAAATAAAAAAGCCTGTGAAAAAGGAATTCCGCAGATGGTATTGGCTGGGGCCAGTGTGGATGATGTCTTTGTCATCTTAGTGTTTTATTCGATGCTTTCTTTATTGAGCGGAGGAGATGCCTCAGCAGTTTCTTTGATTCAGGTTCCTGTTTCAATTGTATTGGGAGGAGCATTTGGCTGCATAGGAGCTGTTGTACTGAATCAAGTATATGAAAAAATTTCGATGAATGAGGTTTATCAATTTTTATTGTTTTTGTCTGTTTCCTTTTTGTTTTTGGAACTGGAAACAAGAATCAGCGAGTATATTGGTTTCAGCGGCTTATTGGCGGTCATGGGAATGGGCATGATGATGCGTTTTCTATCTCCTTCAAGAGCGGATCAATTGAAAAATACTTATCAGCATGTATGGCAGGTGGCAGAAGTCTTGCTGTTTGTCTTAGTAGGAGCTGTTACCGACATTCATGCTCTGCAAAGCTATGGCACTGTCATGATTGCTGTGATTATCTTAGCTTTGTGTGTGCGCTCCTTGGGTGTTTTGGTATGCCTGTTCCAAACAAAACTGAATCTCAAAGAGAAAGCCTTTGTGATCATGGCGTATATTCCAAAGGCCACCGTGCAGGCTTCTATCGGGGCAATTCCGCTGAGTGCAGGCTTGGCCTGCGGTGAGATTGTTTTGTGCGGGGCAGTGACGGCAATCTTGCTGACAGCGCCGATAGGAGCTTGGCTGATTGATGTTTTTTCGAAAAAATGGCTGATAAATGCATAATTTTTAAAAAAAGGCATTGACTTTCTTATGAACGAAGACTATACTATACCCATAAAAACCGTATAGAGGTAGCGATGCAGAAGAGTAATTCACGGAGTCGGCAGACAATGAAGTGAATGAAAGGCAACCATCGCCGAAAGTTTTATCCGGCAGGGTAAATTCTTGGGGTTATAGGGAATACCTATAACACTCCTACTTATGTAGAGGAGCTATTGACACATAAAGACAATTCAGTCGTGCAATAGCACGGCTTTTATTTTTATTACAGGAGGAAAAGAAAGATGAAAAGATTATTCATGAGTGCATTAGCATTGACTTTAGTATTGAGCGGCTGCGGAAATGGAGAAACAACACCAGCTGAAACAGAAGAAAACACAGATACATTGCGTGTAGGAATGGAATGCAACTATACACCATTCAACTGGACAGATGTAGAAGCAAATGAATATAACGTACCGGTAGCTGCCGGCGGATATTGCGATGGTTATGATGTACAGATTGCTAAGCTTATTGCGGAAGAATTAGGGATGGAATTGGAAGTTGTAAAAATGGAATGGGATTCATTGATTCCAAGTATTAAAAGCGGTACGATTGATTTAATTATTGCCGGTATGACTGATACTGAAGAAAGACGTCAGGAAATTGACTTTACAGATGCTTATTATCAGTCTGAAATGACAATGATTGTTCGTAAGGATGGAGCTTATGCTGATGCAACTTCTTTGGAAGATTTCCGCGGAGCAACAATTCAGGGACAATTGGCTACTTTATATGATACTGTCATTGATGATATTCCGGAAGTGAATCATGCTCAGGCATTGGATAGTTATCCATTGCTGATTACATCATTGATGAGCGGTGCTGTGGATGGCGTTACTGCAGAAACACCGGTAGGGGAAGCTTGGGTAGCGGCTTATCCGGATGATCTGACTTTAGTTACATTTGAAGAAGGTCAGGGCTTCAATATTGACCTGAGTGATACTGCCGTTTCTATCGGTCTGGCAAAAGACAGTGAATTAACTGAAACTGTTCAGGCTGCATTGGATACAATCAGTCAGGAAGAACGTGAACAATTGATGAAGGATGCTGCCAGCCGTCAGCCTTCTGAACAATAAGAGTAAGGGGAAGAAGAAAAAATATGATTGAATTTATTCAAAGAATGATTGATTTAGCTGTCCGATACCATACATTATTTTTGAATGGAATTCGATACACAGTCGTTTTAGCTCTTGTGGGAACTGCCTGCGGTTTATTGATCGGGTTAGTTATCGGCGGCCTTCGTGCTATTTCCAAGCAAATGGAAATCAATGATACCGCATTGACTAGAATTATCAAAAAAATTATTGATATAGTTACTTATATTTATATTACTGTGGTCCGCGGTACACCGATGATGGTGCAGGGAATGCTTTTATGGTTTGGTTATTTTCAGGGAGCCGGATGGAATGCATTGGCTGCCGGATGTCTGATCATTTCTGTCAATACCGGTGCTTATATGGCTGAAATCATCCGTTCCGGTATCATGGGAATTGACAAAGGACAGAGTGAAGGTGCCCGCAGTATCGGTTTATCTGCTTGGCAGACAATGCGTTTGATCGTATTGCCTCAGGCCTTGAAGAACTCTATTCCTTCTATTGTCAATGAATTAATTGTCAATATCAAAGACTCTTGTGTATTATCTGTCATGATGATTCCGGAATTATTCTTCCAGGCAGAAACAATTGCCGGAACAACATTGAAAGTAACAGAAACTTATACATTGTTGTTAGTGCTGTATCTGATCATGACAAGTCTGGCTGCATGGCTGATGGGCATTGTGGAAAAGAAGATCAACCACAGAAAATCCAATTATTTCTCAAGTCAAACCGTTGCGGAGGGTGAATAAGCATGGAACATGTTATTGAAATTAAGCATCTTGCCAAAAGCTTTGGTACACAGAAAGTACTGAATGATATTAATTTTGTGGTGGATAAGGGTGAAGTTGTTACCATTATCGGTCAGAGCGGTTCTGGAAAAAGTACCATGCTGCGCTGCATCAACTTATTGGAAGTACCGGATGCCGGTGAAATTTATGTCAACGGCAAAAGCATTTATGAAGGCAATATCAACAAGCACCGCAGTGAAGTGGGCATGGTTTTCCAGAGCTTTAACCTGTTTGACAATAAGACTGTATTGGAAAACTGTGTGCTTGGGCAAGTGAAAGTATTAAAAAGAAATAAGCATGAAGCAATTGAAATTGCTCATAAATATTTAAAGAAAGTAGGAATGGATGAGTTTGCGGATAAACCATCTACTCAGCTTTCCGGAGGGCAGAAACAACGTGTAGCGATTGCTCGTTCCCTGTGCATGGATTGTCAGGTCATCTTATTTGATGAACCAACCAGTGCACTGGATCCGATTACTGTCGATGAAGTATTGAATGTCATGAAGAAGTTAGCCGAAGAAGGCTTGACCATGGTTGTGGTAACACACGAAATGGCATTTGCCAAAGATGTCAGTGATCGAGTTGTCTTTATGGAAAATGGTGTGATTGTTGAAGAGGGGAGACCGGAACAATTATTTGTCAATCCTCAGACAGATTCACTGCGCCGTTTCTTAGGACGTTATTTGAATCAGCAGACGGCATAACTCTTACCTGTCTTATTTCAAAGAGAATCTTTTGCAAATATGGATTGTTTTGAAGTATAATAGAGACAGGTGAGAAAATGATTGAGTTTATCAAAAAAAATAAATTGTTTATTTCCAGTTTATCTGTCCTTTTGGCAGTAATAGGCTTTTTAGGTTTTCAGATATTGAGTGCAGATTCCCAAGAAGGCACTTCCATTATCGAAATACCGAAATTGGAAGATCCCAATGATCCTGCCAATGAAGAACCAGGGAATGAAACGCCTGTTGTGACGCATAAACCGGCCAGCATTCAGAATTTCCAAGGAACATTCAATGATGAAAACAATACAATTACTTTGTCTTGGAGCCTAAATCAAAATGATTCGATTATCGAAAAGGCAGAACTTTATAACAAGGATACGCTGATTGCCGATGTGACACATAATCTTGTGTATGAGATACCGATTGATTTCTATGATATTACAACTGGTTCCAATATGTTTCGTTTAGAAGTGACGCTGGAGAATGAAGATCCTATCTATGCTGAGACCAATGTCATGGTCGACTATGTTTTTGATGTTGCCATGAATCATGAATTAACGGAAAATGAATACGGCAAAGGAGTTTTGCTGACAATCCAGTATACATATCATCCTTTGACACCGGTCGGTGTCCCAAGTCTTTCCATTACTCGCGGTCAGCTGGCAAATCAAGTGATTTATGTCGGAACAACTGAAAATGTTCAGAACAATGAATTCATCAATTCTGAAACAACTTATTTTGTTCCGCTCAGCGAAGCAGGAATCATTGACTGGGATTGCCGATATAGCTTTGCCAGTGTCGGCTTGAGCTTTGATCATCTTGTGCATGAAGAAATCACTGAAGATTTCATAGGCGAGGATATTCCGCAGCAGCCGGAAGAACCGGAAGATCCGGATGAAAGCGTCAGTACGGATGATCCGCAGGGAAGCGAAGAAAATCCAGATGAAAGTGAAACAGAGCCTCAAATCTGAGGCTTTTTCTTTTGCGACAGAATTCACCAAACTCCTGCATGGGCATATCTTATAATGGAGCGATAAGGAGGAGTTTATGAGAAAAATTGGTATTTACTTGTTTATCATTTTGCTTTTCGGATGTTCTGCCCCGGCGGTCAATGCCCCAAAAGTTATACATCAGGCAGGCAGTGCTTCAGTAACAAATATGAAATTTGAAAATGCATCTGCAGAAAAATCCGGCAGTATTCAATTCAATACAACTATTGCCGGTGTCGTTTTGGATGAAAATGACCAAGTGATTTATGTCAGTATCGATACAGCACAAAACAAAGGTTTTTTTCATCAAGATGGTCAAGTAGAAGAGAATAAAAGTATTGCATCTAAGAAATTATTGAAAGAAGATTATGACATGAAAAAGGCCAGTGCCATTCAAAAAGAATGGTATGAACAGATTGCTTGGCTGGAAGAATGGATGATCGGAAAAACCATGGATGAAATCAAGAATCTGTCTTTGGATGAAATGGGATATCCTGCTGACTCAGATGTTAAAAGCGGATGTACGATGAATGTCAAAGATTATCTCAAAGCAGTTGAAAAAGCAATATCCAAAAGTGTTCCTGTGGAAAAAGCGGAGACTTATGGCTTTGCTAATATCACAGAGCTGAAATCAACAGCAGCCAGCGAATCACTGGGTTCTATTCAGTCTAATACAACTTTTGCATTGACAGGCTTCAGTGAAGATAAGAAAATACAAAGTGTCTTGATTGATACTGATCAAAATGCTACCAGCTTCAATTCAGCCGGCGGCATTGAACAAAGTGAAATCAAATTAAGCAAAAAATTATTAAAAGAAGAATATGGCATGAAAAAAGTCAGTGCGATTCAAAAAGAATGGTATGAACAGATTGCTTCTTTGGAAGAATGGATGATCGGCAAAACTATAGAAGAAGTGAATCAGCTTTCTCTAAGTGAAGATAAGATTCCTTTGGATACAGATATCACAGCTTCTGTAACGATGAAAGTAGCTGGTTATTTAGAGGCAGTTGAACAGTCCGCTGAAAATGCAAAATAAAGGCCCTTTATTCGAGGGCCTTGTTTTCTTGTATTAATGTAAGATCGACACCGATGATGCTCTCTTCTGCCGCATAGCCTAAGCTTCTGGCATCTTTGGGATCTGATTCAATTCGATTATCTCCTAAGTAGAAGAAATAACCTTCCTCTACATAGACTTGATTGAAGTCATTGGTAAAATATCCATATTCTTCAATCGTTCTTTCCACAAACCATTCATCCAAATAGCTTTCATCTACCGGTTCACCATTGACATAGAGAACATTGTCAATGCATTGTACGGTATCTCCCGGCAAAGCAATGACTCTTCGGACCCAGATGTCTTCAGTGCCGTCTCTTGCCTGCATAGCGACCAATTGGCCTCTTTTTAAAGTCTCGTTTTTGTATAACGATATGCGCACAACATCACCGTTATTCAATAAAGGGGCCATTTCTTCTCCGACAACCGTAAATTCCTTGAAAAAATAATTTTGATATAAATAATTGCCCATCAATATCAATACAATCAATGAGAGACAGACAAAGATTTGTTTGATATATTCAGGTATTTTCAGTTTTCTTTTTTCCATATCCATTATTATAATTCAGAAAATCATTTTTTACTATAACAAATTGTTGTACTTTTTCTAAGTTTTCGTGTTATTATTAGATAGAGAAAGGGGTGGGAACATGCACAAGGCAATTTTTTCAGATGTAGAGCTGAGTGACGATAACGAAACAGGAGCACAATTTATGGCCCTTGTGGAAGATTTGCTTGAGAATGAGCTTGTGAAACAGCTGGGTGATTTTGGTCAGCATGTCAATACATCTCGTCTTCAGCATTCCATCAATGTGGCTTATTATACATTTTTGATTTGCCGTAAATTGAACTGGCGTGTAGAAGAAGCTACTCGTGCAGCTTTATTGCATGACTTGTTTCACTATAACTGGGAGGAAAACAAGGAAGAAGGCTGGCATCCGGCTGTTCATCCTGTGAAGGCATTAGAAAATGCCCAGACTATTTGTGAAATTACTCCTTTGATGGCAGACGGCATTGTCAAGCACATGTGGCCGCTGACAATCAAGCTGCCGAAGTATAAGGAAAGCTGGGCAATTACAATGATGGATAAGTATTGTGCTACTTTGGAAGTAATGGAATCAGTGGTTATGAATATCCGCTATTCCAAATCACTGCGCTATGCTATCTATTTAATGGCTTATCTACATTTCAACTGATTGCAGTAAGTCTAAAACAATAAGTGGATCCTTTTCAGGGTTCACTTTTTCTCTGGCAGAAATAATGATGCCGTTTTCATCAATGACATAAGTGGAACGGACAACGCCCATGTATCTGCGCCCGGCCATTGTTTTTTCATGCCAGACATCATACTGCTGGATGACTTGCGTTTCTGGGTCAGAGAGCAGTATGAAAGGCAGCTCATATTTTTCCATAAATTTTTTATGAGAAGCAACACTATCCTTGGAAATACCGATGACGATGACGTCTAAGTTTTTGTAAGCTTCATATTGGTTTTTATAGCTGCAGGCTTGTTTGGTGCATCCAGGGGTATTATCCTTGGGATAGAAATATAAAATCACTTTTTTTCCTTTGAAATCATGCAAAGCAACATCATTGCCGAAACTGTCCTTTAAAGTAAAGTCAGGGGCAGGTGTATGAATTTGTAACATAAATGAACCTCCTCATTTATTAACATTATATAGAGAAAAAGTAAAATTGTAAAATAATATGGATAATTCTGTAAATTGGAAGCGATTTCTTGTTTTTGATTGTTTTCCCGTTTATAATGATAAAGAAGAGAGGACGCAAGTATGGAAGATATTCTGATTATAGGAGGAGGAATCATAGGTTCCTTGATTGCATATCAATGTTCAAAGTTTCACTGCAATGTTACCCTTTTAGATAAAGAAAATGATATTGCCAATGAGACAACCATGGCCAATAGTGCTATTATTCATGCGGGATATGATCCCGAAGAATACACAATGAAGGCGAGAATGAATGTCCGCGGGGCTCGTTTATATGCTTCTTTGTGCCGCGAATTAAAGGTTGATTATAAGCAGGTGGGCTCGTTGGTTTTAGCCAGAAATGAAGAAGAATTAAATACACTGAGAAAATTGGCTCAGCGAGCAAAAAAAAGAGGAATCAATACTGAAATTTTGAATCGCAGTGAATTACTGATGCAGGAAAAGAATTTATCTGATGAAGTCATTTATGGACTGCGTTGCCCGCAGACGGCCATTGTTACGCCATGGAAGGTAGCTATTGCCGCAATTGAAACAGCAATGGCTAATCAAGTCAAATGTGAATTGAATCAAGAGGTCATTGCTATTGAAAAAATGGAGGATGGCTTTTTGGTCAAGACACAAGAGAAAGAATATCGGGCACAGATGGTGATCAATTGTGCCGGACTCCATGCAGATGATGTCCATGAAATGGCTTGCGGTACACGTGATTTTGAAATATTGCCGCGCAGAGGTGAATATTTTGTCTTAAGCAAAGACTGTGCTCATTTTGTCAATCATGTACTGTATCCTTGTCCTACCGAAGCCGGTAAGGGAGTATTGGTAGTACCGACAGTGCATGGCAATATTTTATTAGGACCGAATGCAGAAAATATCAATGAAAAAGAAAATGTGGATACAACTAAAAATGGCTTGGAGTATATTCGTGAAAGTGTTGGTCATTTAGTAAAAAATGTTCCTTGGGGCGAAGTTATTCATAGTTTCAGCGGACTGCGTCCGGCAAGTGATCGTAATGATTTTATCATTGAAGAAAGCCGCGTAAAAGATTTCATTGATGTAGCCGGTATTGAATCACCGGGATTAGCCAGTGCACCGGCCATTGCCGAGTATGTTTTTGAAAACTTTATTGAACCAAAATTTCATTTTTCTAAACGATTGTATTTTTCACATCGTCAGAAAAATATTGAGATAGCCAAATGTTCTGATGCAGATAAGAAAATGTACATTGAACATAATCCACGTTATGGTGAAATTGTCTGCCGCTGTGAACAAATCAGTGTGCAGGAAATCGTCAACTGCATCAAACGCAATTGCGGAGCCAGAAGTGTGGTAGCTGTAAAGAAAAGAGTGCGTCCGGGGATGGGCAAATGTCAGGGAGGCTTCTGTGAACCGATGGTCGTGAAGATCTTGGCGGAAACCTTGGGCATTTCTCCGCTGGAAGTCGATTATAACAAGAAAAACAGTCCTGTGCTTTTAGCCAAGAAAGGAGAAGATGAATGAAACATGTAGATTGCTGTATCATCGGCGGCGGAAGCGCTGCCATCTCCTGTGCGATTTCAGCACGTAAATTTGGCGTACAGAATATCTGCATTATCGAAAGAGAAGCAGAATTGGGCGGTATCCTGAATCAATGCATTCATAATGGCTTTGGTCTGCACATTTTCAAAAAAGAATGCACCGGGCCGGAATATGCCGAATTGATGATAGAAGAGCTCAGCAAATATAATATTGAGATCTTGCTTTCCACAACAGTGCTTTCAATCGGAGTGGATAAGCATGTTCAGGCTGTCAACAGTCAGAATGGATTGATTGACATAATGACGGATGCCATTGTATTGGCCAGCGGATGCATGGAAAGAAACCGCGGGGCTATTTCGATTCCCGGAAGCCGCTGCAGCGGTGTTTTTACCGCTGGCAGTGCTCAGCGCTATCTGAATATGGATGGTTATCTGTGCGGCAAAAAAGTATTTATATTAGGCAGCGGTGATATTGGTCTGATCATGGCCAGACGCATGACACTGGAAGGAGCAGAAGTATTGGGCGTAGCTGAAATTCAGCCTTATTCCAATGGATTGAACCGCAATATCGTGCAATGCCTGGATGACTTTGATATTCCGCTGTATTTATCTACGACTGTGACAAAGATTATCGGTGAGAAACGAATTGAAAGAATTGAATTATCCAAAGTAGATGAAAATCTGAAGCCGATTGCCGGCACGCAAAGAGAAATTGAAGTGGATTGTCTTCTGCTTTCCATCGGCTTGATTCCGGATATTACTTGTCTGAATCGTCTGCCGGTAGAAAAGGATGCAAGAACACATTCAGTCATTGTTAATGAATGCAATGAAATGACCTTGCCGGGCTTTTTTGCCTGCGGCAATGCTTTGCAGGTGCATGATCTTGTCGATTATGCCAGCATGGAAGGAGAGGCAACAGGGCGTCAGGTAGCTTACTATCTGCAGGAAGGATTTGTGCAGTGTGAACCAAGAAAGGTGAAAGCCGGCGAAAATATCAGCTATGTTGTACCGCAGCGGCTGCGCATCGATAACATTCGTTCTGACTGCAAGTTTTCATTCCGTGTGAAAAAACCGATGAAAAACTGTGTTTTAAGAATCATGGCGGATGATCAATGCATCAAAGAAATCAAGAAACGCTATGCACTTCCGGCAGAAATGGAAACCATAAATTTGGAAAAAGAAATACTGCGAAATGAATGGCAGACATTGCACTTTGAAATGAGGGAAGTCTATGAATAAAGAAATGATTTGTATCGTATGTCCGTTATCTTGTCATTTAAATGTGACACAGAACAATGATGAAATCACAGTCAGCGGCAATTCATGTCCAAGAGGAGCTATTTATGCTCAGAAGGAATTGACGCATCCGACACGTATGCTGACATCGACAGTAGCCATTGCCAATGCCGGCATTCAATTGCTTCCGGTGAAGACAAGTCAGGCTATTCCGAAGGAAAAGATGAAGGATGTCATGAAGATTATTTCTAAGATTCATGTATCTGCACCGATCAAGCGTGAAGATATCATTGTGAAAAATATTGCGCAAAGCGGAGCTGACTTGATTGCTTCCCGATCTGTCAGTATCAAGAAACGTACTTGATGTACGTTTGCTTTTTATAAAATAGAACGCTCTTTTCAATAATTCCGTTGATGACTATACAGCGAAGCAGCCATAGTGATATTCACCATATGCTTCAAATAG
>CALUVS010000020.1 GCA_944324265.1 uncultured Traorella sp. | reverse complement strand
CACTTTTGCCACAAATGAACCGTCAGCCGATGTAATGTAGTAGGTAGCGTAAACCACCCTTTATACAGTAACTCCCATATTTAAATATTGTCATTCTATACATTCTATATTTATTATGAAATAAATAAAAAGCTCATTATTATGTGTTTACATCACTTTATAACGAGCTTTTTCAACCTTTAATGAATTTAAATTTTATTATTTGTTTTTCATGTGCGGGAACAGCATTACTTCACGGATGGTGTCTTGTCCTGTCAGCAGCATGACAAAACGGTCGATACCGATACCGATACCTCCGGTTGGCGGTAATCCGTATTCCAATGCTTCTACGAAGTCTGTATCCATTTCGCAGGCTTCATCGTTTCCAGCTTCTTTTTCTCTGATCTGCGCTTCAAATCTTTCACGCTGATCAATTGGATCATTTAATTCTGAGAATGCATTGCAGAATTCAGAGCCGGCAATCATCAATTCAAAACGTTCAGTGAATCGCGGATCATCCGGACATCTTTTTGACAATGGAGAAATTTCCACTGGGTGTCCATATACATGTGTTGGCTGAATAATTGTATCTTCTACATATTTTTCAAAGAATAGGTTGATGATGTGTCCCACTGAATTGTGGTGTTTTTCTACTTCAATGCCATGTTCCTTTGCCAAAGCCAACGCTTCTTCAAATGTCATTTCCTGCCAGAAATCAACACCGCAGGCTTCCTTGATCCCATCGACCATGTGCAGACGTTTGAATGGTGCTTTCAGTGAAATCTTGTGTCCTCGCCATTCGATATCCGTTGTACCTAATACATCCATAGCTACATTTTCCATCAAGCCTTCGACTAATTCCATCATACCTTCCATATCAGAATAAGCCACATAAGCTTCTACTGTTGTGAATTCAGGATTGTGGTTTTTATCCATTCCTTCATTACGGAACAAGCGTCCGATTTCATAAACACCTTCCAAGCCTCCGACAATGAGTCGTTTCAAAGGCAATTCAGTGGCAATACGCAGATAAAAATCCATATCCAATGTATTGTGGTGAGTAACAAATGGACGTGCATTAGCACCGCCTAAAATTGGCTGCAGCACTGGTGTTTCCACTTCTACTAATCCTCTGCCGTCCAAATATCTCTGAATAGCGCGAATGATACGAGGACGTGTCAAAGCAATGCGCTTGCTTTCTTCGTTCATGATCAAATCCACATATCTTCTGCGATATCTTTCTTCGACATCCTGAAGACCATGGAATTTTTCAGGCAATGGACGAAGAGCTTTTGTTAAATGAGTATATACTTCAGCCTTGATAGAAAGTTCTCCATGATTGGTTTTCATGACAACTCCTTCAATACCGACAATATCCCCAATATCTGCTTTCTTGAATACTTCAAACATTTCTTCGCCTAAAGCATCTTTACGTACATAAATCTGAATTTTACCATCAATATCTTGAATGTGCATAAATCCGGCTTTTCCCATTTCACGTTTTGTCATGATACGGCCGGCAATTTTTACACGCTGACCAATTTCTTCTAATTCTTCTTTTGTCTTATCGCCGAATTCCGCAAAAATCTGACCTGATTTATGCGTACGGTCATATCTTTTGCCGAATGGATCGATTCCTCTGGCTCTCAGATCATCGCATTTATTACGTCGAACCAGCTCTTGTTCTGTTAAGTTTAATGCTTCGTTATTTTCCATATCTTACTCCTTTAGCCAATCCCAATTATCTGTTATCAGCGAATCCTTATAATTCTTTAATATTATAACAAATTCATCATAAGTTTTCATCGCTGAAATAAAATCTTTTACACGATGAGAATATTTTATTCCCTTCATATACCAGGCTGCATGTCCACGCATTTCATTCATACCGATGCGCTCGCCTTTTAATTCCACTAAGTTTCTGGCATGGGATAGTGCCAGTTCAAACTTTTCATCCACAGAAGTCTCTTCCAATACCTCATTTGTTGAGAGAAAATGAACACAGCGCTGAATCAGCCATGGGTCTCCTAATACACCGCGGCCAATCATAATGGCATCACATCCTGTTTCTTCCAGCATTTTCTTCGCCGCTTGTACACTTGTGATATCACCATTGCCGATAACCGGTATAGAAACGGCTTCTTTCACTGCTTTAATATAAGACCAATCAGCTTTTCCTTCATACATCTGATTGCGTGTACGGCCATGAACGGCAATAGCAGCTACCCCTGCAGCTTCAAGCTTTTTGGCCAAGGAAACACAATTGATGGAATCCTTATCCCAGCCCAAACGCATTTTCACTGTTACTGGTTTTTGTACATTCTCAATAATTGCCTGAACTAATCGAACTGCATGATCTTCATCTTTCATCAAGGCACTGCCGGCCTGTGCTTTAACAATTTTCTGTACAGGACAGCCCATATTGATATCGATAATATCACATTCTGTCTGTGTATCTAAATATTTAGCAGCTTCTACCATACTTTCAATATCATGACCAAATAGCTGCATGGCAATAGGATGCTCATGCGGTTCAATTTGGGTCATTTCCAATGTTTTCTTATTTTCAAAGCAAATTGCTTTATCTGAAACCATTTCACTGTAAATAAGTCCAGCCTGAAATTGTTTGCATATTCCTCGAAATGCTGAGTTTGTGATGCCTGCCATCGGCGCAATAAAAACTGGATTGGCAATTTCTACATTGCCGATTTTCATAGAAACTCCTCAATGGCTTTCAGTTCTTCTTCACTGAAATTATAATGTTCATTGCACCAATGACAAGTAATTTCACAACCATGATCTTCTTGGATCATCTTCTGCAATTCTTCTTTGCCGACAGTCATCAATGCCTGTTTCATACCGTCTTTTGAACAATGACATTTGAAGGCAATTTCTTTTGTTTCCAAAATTTCTGCATCATCAAAATATTTATTTAAAATATCCGCACAGCTCATGCCCTCATGAATCATTTCTGACATCGGCTTCAATTCTTTTACAATATTTTCAATTTTGACAATATCTTCTTCCTTCGCATCCGGCATCAGCTGAATCAACATACCTCCGGCTGCACTGACAGAATTATCCGGTTCCACTAAAACACCTAAGCTGACAACAGAAGGAGTTTGTTCACTGACTGTAAAATAGTAAGCAAAATCATCCCCGATTTCTCCCGTCTGCAGATCCACTGTTCCCGTAAAATCCTCTTTCATTCCCAGATCACGAATGACTTTCAATGTACCTTCATGCCCGACTGCAACGCCGACAGCTAATTTACCGGTATCATTATAAGTATAAAACTGATGCGGATCTCCTACAAAGCCACGCACATTTCCATCAGAAAAGCAATCCACAAGAATTGTACCGATAGGTCCGCCGCCATTGATCTGGATCGTTATTTTTTCACTTTCATCTTTCAGCATAGAGCCCATAATAGAGCCAATGCTCAATACACGCCCTAACGCTGCTGCCGCTGTCGGCCAGCAATCATGACGTCTTCTGGCTTCTTCGCATAGCTGTGTCGTGTTGTTGATCACTACACGAACACGTCCTTCACAAACTAATGCATGCAATAATTCATCTTTCATACAATCACCTCACATCACAAAAGGTGCAGATGCACCTTTTCTGTTTTCTTTTATTTTTCTTCGACAGGGTCTTTGTCTTCCCCATCTTTGACAACCACAGGTCCTTCAATTTCATCTGTTGGTGTCGTTACCATACCTTCTTCTGCAGTTTCAATAGTTCCTGCATTTGGTACATGAGATAAATCATCGACTACTTCCTCGTGCTGACCTACTTCAGCAGCAGGAACTTCTTCCATCTTTTTCTGATCCACAGCATTCACGCTCCCATATTTTACTAGGTTTTGAATCTGTTCATAAGTCAATGTTTCTTCTTCATATAACGTATTGGCAATCAAGTCAATCAAATCACGGTTTTCAATAATGATCTTCTTGCAGTTTTCATAGCATTCATTGATAATTCTGCGGACTTCCTTATCAATTTCAAATGCAATTTCGCTTGAATAATTGGCACCATTGCTTGAATAATCTCTTCCTAAGAAGACATTGCCGGAATCATCTGCATATTGAATAGGCCCCAGCTTGCTCATACCATAAGAACGAACCATGGCTTTGGCAATCTTGGTAGCTTCCTGAATATCATTGCTTGCACCGGCACTGATTTCATTGAATACCACTTCTTCACATACACGGCCTCCCAGATAACCTGTAATCTGTGCCATAAAATCAGCCTTTGTAGGGAAGATCTTTTCTTCCTTCGGCAGCATCAGGTTATATCCTCCGGCAGTACCGCGCGGAATAATCGTTACTTTCTGAACAATATTGGCATTTTCTAGTTTCAAACCAATAATAGCATGTCCTGTTTCATGATAAGCAACCAATCTTTTTTCTGAATCAGAATATTTCTTAGACTTCTTCGCTGGCCCCATCATGACACGGTCAATAGCTTCATCCAAGTCTTTCATTTCAATAACCTTACGATCTGCACGCACAGCTAAAATAGCCGCTTCATTCAGCACGTTTTCAAGGTCAGCTCCAGAGAATCCAGGGCATCTTCTAGCCAAGTTTTCCAGATTGACATCACTGGCCAAATGTTTATTTCTTGCATGTACTTCCAAGATTTCAGTACGTCCTTTTTTATCCGGCAAAGAGACTGTGATCTGACGGTCAAAACGTCCGGAACGCAGCAATGCAGGGTCCAATACATCCGGACGGTTCGTTGCAGCGATGATGACAATACCATTGTTTTCACCCATACCATCCATCTCAACCAGCAATTGGTTCAATGTCTGTTCACGTTCATCATTACCGCCGCCCATACCGGCACCACGCTGTCTGCCGACTGCATCAATTTCATCGATAAAGACAATACATGGAGCTGCTTTTTTCGCAGATTTAAACATATCACGTACACGGCTTGCCCCTGTACCGACAAACATTTCTACGAAGTCACTTCCGGAAATTGAGAAGAATGGAACATCCGCTTCTCCGGCAACAGCTTTCGCCAATAAGGTTTTCCCTGTTCCCGGAGGACCTACCATCAGCATTCCTTTTGGAATACGTGCACCCATATCCGCAAATTTCTTTGGATTTTTCAGATAATCAATAATTTCCTTGACTTCTTCTTTTTCTTCTTCGCAACCTGCAACATCCTTGAATCTTACTTTGATATCAGATTCAATTCGATGTCTTGATTTTGTAAATTCAAAGGCTTGTTTATTTCCGCCTGAATTCATTTTTGTAAATAAGAAAATCGTTGCACCGGCTAAAAGCAATAAAGGCAATGTGCTGACTAATACCTCCATCCAATAATTGCTTTGGTTGGGATCAGACACAACAACACTGTTATTTCCTTCATCCAATACTTCCATCAGCCAATCCTGATTGGCCTGTGTTGCCGGAATAGAGGTCGAGAACATAATTTCCTGCCCGTTTTCTACATATATCCCGCTGACATCCAGCTTCACACTGCCAATGGAGATATTGACATCTTTGAATTCCATATTTTCTGCCTGATTCATGAATGTATTCGCTGCAAAGCGAGTTGAATTGCTTGTATTTGAGAAATTCAGTAAGCTCATAAATACAAGCATTGCCAGTAAATAAGGAATGATATTTATAATTCGCTTTCTGTTCATTAAAATCCTCCTTCAACAAAACTAGCCATATATTTCGTCTTTTAATACTCCTACATATGGCAAATTGCGGTATTTCTGATTATAGTCCAAACCATATCCTACCACAAATTCATTTGGCACTACAAAGCCGACATAATCAGCTTCTATCTCAACAACACGACGATCTGGTTTATCCAATAAAGATACAACCTTCACATCACTAGCACCCTTATTCTTTAACATACGTTTTACTTCTTTCAATGTTCTGCCGGTATCCACAATATCTTCTACCAACAGCACAGAACCATCTTTGACAGACGCATGCAAGTCAAGGTTGATCTTGACATCCCCGATAGACTCTGTTCCCTCATAGCTGGAAACATCCATAAAATCAAAGCAAATATCCAGATCCATATGTTTGATCAGTTCAGCCAAAAAAGGCACACTGCCTTTCAGTAAGCCGACAACCAAAGGAAGTTTTCCTTCCTTTCTATAGTCTTCACAGATTTGACGAGCTAATTCATCTGTTCTCTTTATAATTTCTTCTTCTGTAACAAGAATCTTCTTTATATCTTGATGCATATTGTTCCTCCATTAAAGTCTTATTTATTTTACCACAAAACAATTCGCTTTGTTAGTATAATGTTTCACATCACACCCTATTTCTGCTACGAAAATAACATTTCCCACACGATTCACAACAATTGGCCAGCATTTCCGTTCTTTATGTGATATTTTTCTGTCAATAAAGAAGCGATTGACCTTTTTTGTCCCATAGCGAAGTTCAATTTTATCATGCGGCAAAGGAGAACGCACTGTGATCGGAAAGTCCTCTTCACTCAATGTCACTGCCTGCATCGATGTCCCTTCAGTACGAATCTTAAAATAAGCACAGTCAAATTCCTGTATATGTGCAAATGTATAAGAATATGAAACATCTTTGACTAACTGCGCAACTTCATAGCTTCTGACCAATTCCGTCTGCTCATCTATTTTAAATCGAAAGTTCTTTTTGTTTTCGAGAATGGTGCGGCAGATCAAAGACAAATACTTTTCAGAGCAATGATAACCGACATGTTCACGATGCAGCCATGCCCGCAAAACCTCTTTTGGATTTTTTACTGTCTGAAATAAAGCAATATTGAAATCTTCATCAAATTGATCCAATTCTTTCTGAATCAATGCATCCTTTTTTTCTTTTTCTTCATTTTTGTTTTGGATTTCCAAAAGCAATTGTTCTTTCTCTTGTTCACTCCACAAAGCAATTTCTTTGCGCAGCCGATTTCTCAAGTAATCATCAGAGAAGTTACTTTCATCCTCTCCGTAAGCAAGCTGATGCTTTGAACAATAGTCATAACATTGTTTTTTGGTCATGTTCAGTAACGGACGTACCACACGCAGTCCATTCTGCCTCATCTCTTTCTGCAGGCCATAGTGCAGCGGTATACTTTTTCTTTCTTTCTGAATCAGATAAGTTTCTAAATGATCATCCAATTGATGAGCGACAAGCACCCCTTCAAGCTGATACTCCTGCACCAGCTGCTTAAAAAAATCATAGCGGAAAGCACGCGCATAAGCCTGAAAATTGCCTTGATATTCCGTTGGACAATAGGCTACATGCAAAGGAATATTGTGTTGTTCACAATAATTTCTGACCAGCATTTCATCTCTTTTTGCGGTAGCGCGTTTCTGATAATTGACATGTGCCGCCCGAATATTTATTTGATTTTTTACACATAGATCAAGCAAGGTCATTGAATCACAACCGCCTGATACTGCTACTAGCCATTGATTCATGCCAGTATCATACCATAATCTTATAAAAAAAGACAAAAATCAGCTTTTGATTTCTATCTTTTTTTCAAATAATCATTTTTTAACTCAATACTTTCGCTAAAAGAATAGTTGTATCATCTTCTCTGATTCGAAGGGAGAGTTCCTGCATTAAGTTCTCTACTTCTTCTTTGGCACTGCCATCTTTTTTATTTTGTATCCAATGAGTAATTTCATCCATGAATACACCGTCACTGCTCATTAAAAACCAGTCATTTTTTTCTACATGTACTTTGACATGATCAACTTCAATTTCTGTGATGATACCAATCGGCAATGAATGACCATTGATGGCATACAATTCATTATTTCGGATCAGATATGTCGGACAAGCTGCCGATTTGCAGATCATCACTGTTTTTTGATAACGATCAAAGCTTAATACATCCATTGTCGCATAGCTTTCACTCTGCAACAGTTTATTGATGCAGAAGATTGCATCCAATTCCGGAATATCACTGGCAATCATTCGCTGAAAAATATTGGATATGCTGCTGGAAATCTTGCCCGCCTCATAGCCGCTGCCCATTCCATCGCTGATCATGCAGTAAACACTACGTGCATGCCGAAAGATAGAAAATGTATCTCCGCAGACTGTATCATGCTTGATACTATCCGCATAGGCATCAATTTGAATCGGTGCCCCGGAAATAAACTGATAAGTATTCCGCTGAATCGGATGAAAGCGATAGACATCTTCAACCAATTCCATTGTTGTCGGCAAAATATGATTCAATAACGGCAATAATACTTCCTTAACTTCACTTTTTCGGAAATCATTCAGTGAAAGCAATAAGGATACCCGTCCATCATCACTGATTTCCAATTCACATTCTTCACAATCAATTTTATAACCCTCTAAAATATTTAAGATCTGATGTTTATAGGTCTCACATTCACTGTCTTCTTCTTTGCATTTCTTTGCCGTATATTCCAAAGCTTTGCCCATGGATTCCAGCAAGGATGATTCCAAGGCTGATACCGTTTCATAATATTCTGCCAAATTTTCAAATATCATTGAAAAATGATTCAGTTGCCGATGCATCAAAGCCTTGCGATTATGTTCCAGAAGTGACCTCTGCTTTTCTTCCTGAAATGGAGTCCCTTCTTTGCTTAACAATAAGAATAAAATCAGATAAATTGCATAAGAAGAAAGCAAAGCCAATGTAATGTCACTGCTTAAAAGAATAAAAGCAAAAACAAGCAGCATTGTTTTTTTCTGATTTCTCAGTAAAGATAAGACAAAAATAACGATAAAGCTCGTTAACGGCAATGCATTAGGCATAAAAAGCGCAATCAAGCCATAGCACAGAAAGCAAATGATTGGTTCACATCCGCTGCAGATAAAAATAAAGCTGGCTGTCAGGAATAGTGCCGGAGTTAAGGGCATATAATTGTAAAGCAAACACCCGATTGCTAAAACAACAATCCCATATACTGCACTGGGCAGCTTAAATTTCTGTTTCATCCAATGCCAATCTTTCACAATTTCATTCATGATGATCATCTCAAAGATTAAAACAGCAAAGCTTGTCAGTACATCACCAAAGAAAAGCATCATATAGACAAACGCACAGACCGGCACTGCCATTCGAAGCAATGTTAAAATATTGGCTTTCAGAAAATATGCAATCATTATCAATCCAAGGATGATGATCAAAGATAAAGCTAAGTATCCGCTTTCGGATACGCTGATAAAATAATGAAGACTCAGCGGCAGCAAAAATAAAACAGCTTCGTTGACAGAACGTAAATAAAACATACACAATATCGGCAATACCAGCGGAACAAACATCCCCATGGATAATCCAGACATACCTAACCCTAAACCAATAATGAACAAGAAATAATAAATCTGCGTTTTGTTTTTAGACTGTGCAGATGTCAGCGAATTCATAATTGCCCCCTTTTTTTACTATCTTAGATGAAAGTGAGAAGAAGTCTTGTCGAATTTAATCAAGAACCAGATTTTTAAATTTTTCTTTAATTTCCAGAAACATTTCAGAGTCTGTATCCAAATGGGCTTTGACATCAATGATTCGGGCTGTGTTGATAAATTTCGCATCATTTAAGAATAAAACACTTTCTTTGTATAATCCATCGATCCATCCCAAAGGATATAAATATTGACCTTCTTCTTGATTGAGCGATTTGCGATATGTATTGGGATTGCTGGTCATAGGTATGATCAATGCTTTGAAATGAACAATTGCCAATACCAGTCCAAAATGCTGATAACCGGCTTCATATAAATATGCCTGTCCAAAGTCAATGTAACAAATATCACCGGGCACGATCTGCAGACCTAAGGCTTTCGCACTGGCCACATTACGCCGTGTGTTATAATTTTTTTCACTGACAAGCCGCTGAACCCCCTCCTTGTATGATATGCTGGCATATTCATTTTTCTTTTCCTGCATGAACCATTTCCATAACTTATTCCATTCTTTCTGAATGGTGGATTCTTCTGCACTTACACAGATGTCATAAAATGCTTCAATATCTTTTACTTGCATAAGCACCTCCTCTACTCTTTTAATATGCACCAAAAATGAAATAACTTAATTATTTTCTCAATTTTCTTTTATTTCGTACAATTTATCGTATAATCCGAAGAAATTGTAATAATAAAAGGCACAAAAAAAAACCAGACTCATTTTGAATCCGGTTCATTTTTATCATTTAATAGATTGCTGACACTGGAAATAATTTTATCCAGTATCGAAGTCATTGGATGGAACGATGGTGAGATCATATGTGTTTTCTCGATAAAGAGTTCTCCTACCAGCAGTTCTAGGGCTAATAGACATAATCCCACGCGTTTATCTAATATGTATACATATGCAATAATGCCGGATAAAGCTGTAACAGTATATAAAATTAATACTGTATTGCGATGACCAAATCTTCTCATCAATACATGATGCAGATGATTTTTATCCGCTTCATCAAATCGGCGTCCGCTGAGTTTTCTTCTCAAGATGGCACTTAATGTATCCACAATAGGAACACCGCACATCAAGATGGGAACCCCCAAGGTAATAAACGTAGAAGACTTAAATCCCATTAAAGAAATCGTTGCAATTGTGAATCCTAAAAATAAGGCACCGCAGTCTCCCATAAAAATACTGGCCGGATAGAAATTGAATATCAAAAAGCCGCCGATAGCTCCTGCCAATATCAAAGACATTGTTGTGATATCGGTTCTTCCGTCTACAAAGCTCAATGAAGCAATGACCAGCAAGATAATACAGGAAATGCCTGCAGCCAGTCCATCCAATCCATCAATCAGATTGATAGCATTAGTAATTCCCATAAGCCAGAAGAAGGAAACCAAAAAGGAGATGATCCCCATATCAATGACAATATTAAATGGCAGATAAATCTTATTCAATGTAATATCACCATAGAAAATAACGACAATGGCTGCTACAATCTGAAAAGCAATTTTCTTTTTCGGAGATAAATTTTCCAAATCATCAATCAAACCGCCGATAAACATGATCGTTGATCCAATCAGCAATGCTCTCAGCTGCAAATCAGAATCCATGAAAATAGCCATTGAGATGATGAAAGCCACATAAATGGCAACCCCGCCGATTCTTCCGATAATTTTCGTATGAATCGTACGTTCATTGAATCCTGCATATGCCTTAAGTTCTTTAGCTATCCATTTTACGATTGGCGTAGACACCAAAGCTATCAAAAAAGGCACTAAAGCATAAAGAATCCACTGCATAGGAATACCTACCCAACTACATGAAGATTTTCAAGCAGAATTCCTGTTCCTTCAGCTACACATTTCAATGCATTTTCAGCTACATATACTGGAATATGCAATTCATTTCTCAATAATTCATCAATACCATCAAGCAATGCTCCTCCGCCTGTCAAGACAATACCGCGAGTAACGATATCACTTGCCAATTCTGGAGGTGTCTGTTCCAATACAGTACGGCAGGCATTGACAATAGCCACCAATGAATCTTTCATGGCAATCGCCATTTCTTCAGAGGTAATAGAAATAGAAGTTGGTAAGCCTGTAACTAAGTCACGTCCGCTTACTTCCATAGAAGTTGTACTTGATCCCTTCCATGCTGTACCAATGTTCTTCTTGATTTCTTCGGCAGTACGATCACCGATCAATAATTTCTTTTCTTCTTTGACAAATTTAATAATATCACGGTCAAATGTATCCCCTGCAATCTTCAAAGATGTAGAGGTAACAATTTCACCTAATGAAAGCACTGCAACATCGGTAGTACCCCCACCGATATCCAATACCATATTTCCGCTTGGCTTAGCAATATCCAAGCCGGCACCTACAGCCGCAACCTTTGGTTCTTCTTCAATATATACTTTCTTAGCACCTGCACGATATGCACAGTCACGAATTGCATTTCTTTCCACTGATGTAATATTGCTTGGACAGCAAATCAGAATTGTTGGACGCTGGAACATACCTTTCAGTGCCAGTTTCTTCAAGAAGAAGTTTAACATGATTTCTGTTACTTCAAAATCTGCAATAACTCCATCCTTTAAAGGACGAATTGCCATAACTCTTCCCGGAGTTCTTCCTAACATTTCTTTTGCTTCTGTACCTGCAGCCAAACATTTTTTGGTGTCGGCATCAATTGCAACTACACTTGGTTCATCAATGACAATTCCTTGCCCTTTTACATATATCAATAAGTTTGCGGTACCAAGGTCAATACCAATTTCTTTAGAAAACAACATAAAATCTCCTCCTTAGCACAATTTCGCATTCCTATTATATCACATTTAACCAAATATAAAACATTTTTCACAATATTTAAAAAATAGCACTTTTCGTGCTATTTCATGTTGAAAACAATGCCTGGATCAATGACTTTTCCATCTTTCTCTACGACAAGATGCAAGTGATTATTTAAAGAAGACTGATAGACATTGCTTCCGGCATTGGCAATGATTTCTCCTTGTTTTACTGTATCTCCTTTTTGAAATTGAATGCCATCCAAGCTTTGATAGATGATGGTCATGTTTCCTGATTGAATCGAAATGCTCTGTCCAAGCAAATAATCAGAAACTACATCTATAACATCACCGCTCAAGGCTGCCTTGACAGGAAAGGCTTCATTCTGCCACACAATATCAATGCCCTGGGATGGACGATAAACGCCTTCAAATTCCACAACCGTGGGTACTTCCGTACTGATGCCGTCAAAGTATCCTACTGCTACTTCTCCTTGATCATAAGGCAACTGAATTGTTTCCTCTTTGATTTGTGTCTGCGGCAATCGAATCACAAGCTTTTCATTAAATACCGGAATTTCTTCTATTTCAGGATTGTACATGCTCACAGCCAAAGCACCTACAACCAACATAAGCATAAAACCTAATCCTAAGCTCCAGTTTCTTCGCTGTCTTCTGTTTCGCTTTTCAGCTATCATAATAAATTCACCTCAAAATTGAGTATGCACAGAATTGACAGCTTTATTCACAAACCAGCAATTTCTGCTCCTTGATAATAGTGTTTCAGTATCTCCTGATAATTATAGCCTTCCAGTGCCATGCCGAATGCCCCATATTGACTCATGCCGACGCCATGTCCGCTGCCTACAGTTTCGAAGACAAGACCTTCTTCATTTTGAACAATCTGAAAAGCACTGCTGGAAAGCTGAAACATTTCACGAATTTCTCTTCCGCTGTAATAGGTTTCATTGACCAATACTTCTTTGACATAGCCATTGTCATAATACGACATAATTTCAATCAAACTGACTTCCCCCAATAACGCATTAACTTCACTCCAATTGAATGAAGCACTACGGGTATTATCTTCTTTTGTCTGATGATCCCATGGCGAATCAACGCTGACAAGATATGGAACAGCGCTGACCCAATAATCCTGAGCATTATTGGTTTTGCCATTGCTGGAGGAAAAAAAGGTGGCATTGACAATTTGTTCATCATACATAAGAATCTCATTTTTTGTCGACTGCACAGCTTCTTGAATTTTTGCTGCGTAAGCTTCATAATTTTCCTGCCATTGACTGCGCAGTGTTTCTTCATCCTTATACACCTGAGAAGAAGTCGTATCATCAACCTGATAATTGCGGGATACAACAAAGCTGCGAGCCGCCACAGCCTGTGCCTTCAGTGCCTCTAATTCAAATGTCACCGGCATTTCACTGGGAACAACTCCCATCAGATATTTTTCTAATTCAATTTCTTCAACGATTCCATTGCGGCTTAAATACACAATCTTCTCTTCTTCCGTAAATAAGCGCACTGAATTTTGAATAATCAGCTGAACCGGAAGAAATTGCGGCATCAGCTGAATCATAAACAACAGAAAAAGAAAAACACCGATTAATTTCAGTTTAAGTTTCATAAGACACCTCAATGAAGTATATGTGTCAATATGTCAATTATTCCCCAGGTAATATATACAATTATCATTATTTTCCTTATAATAAAAGTAAATGGAGGACTCTATTATGATACTAGTAACAACAGAATACATCAGCGGAAAAAAACTGGAAACTTTAGGCTTAGTACAAGGCAGTACCATTCAGTCCAAAAACATCGGACGTGATATTTCGCAGTCATTCAAAACACTTGTCGGCGGTGAATTAAAAGCTTACACCGAAATGATGAATGAAGCCAGAAGGATTGCGGCCGAGAGAATGATTGAAGAGGCTGTTTCAATGGGAGCCGATGCAATTGTCGGTATGCGCTATGCTTCCAGCGCAGTGATGGCAGGAGCTGCAGAAATCATTGCTTACGGCACAGCAGTAAAATTTATTGAAGAATAATACGAAAGGACGAGATGGCTCTCGTCCCTATTTATGATATGGCATATTGTTTTGAATCATGTAGCTGCGATAAATCTGTTCCAGTAAAATCAAACGGCACATTTGATGCGTAAAGGTACAATCCGATAATTTCCATCGGAAATCTGCACGCTGGATCACTTCCTTGCTCAGACCTAATGAACCGCCGATCACAAAAGTAATCTGCGAAGTATGATAGGTTTGAATATCCGCCATTTTTTTCGCAAATTTTTCACTGCTTAATGATTCTCCCCATAAATCAAGCAAGATCACATATTCCTGATCTTTTATTTTAGCTAAGATGCGATTCCCTTCCGCTTGCTTTGCAGCTTCATTCTGAGCTTCAGAATTGTTGGCAGGAATCATTTCATCATTGACCTCAATAATTTCCAGCTTAGTAAATGCAGATAAACGCTTTTTATATTCATCAATCAAAGACTGCATCGCTTTTTCTTTGATTTTTCCGACTGCCACAATTTTAATCATCTTCTCCTCCGCTGACACATTCAAACTGATGAGCTGCTTTGATAATCGGATGATATTCCGTTTCACATAAAATATTTCCCAATACATTCAAAGCAATTTCTGCTGTATTGGCTTCCTGTGATAAATGTGCCAATACGATTTCTTTGGTTTTGTCCCCAATGCAGTTCATCAAATGATGAGCACTGTCTTCATTGCACAAGTGGCCGCTGGCACTGCGAATACGATTTTTGACATATTCCGGTCTTCTGCTTTGAACAAGCATCGGAATATCATGATTGCTTTCAAAAATATAATAATCTGCATTGCGAATCTTATCATAATGTGCTTCTTTGAAATAACCGGTATCTGTAACATAAACAAGTTTATCTTTTTCATCACTTATAATAAATCCTAAGCATTTGACATCATGAGACAAACGTATTGTTTCAATTTGCATGGAACCTATCTGAAAACATTCATCTTCATGAATAAAGATTTGATTTACGCCTTCAATCTTTTCTTCCGCATAAACAGGCAGATGAGAGAAAAGTTTAATGGCAGATATATGATCGGTATGTGTATGCGTCACAAGACAGGCATTGAGTGATGTCAACTCAATGCCTTGATTCTTGAACTGTTCTTTCAGATATTTTTGTGTTGTTCCGCAGTCGATGACAAGACGTGTATCATTGCTCTCAACAATACAGCAATTTCCCTTGGAACCTGAAGCTAATACTGTAAAAAGCATAATTCTACCCGTTCATATATGGCCATGGATAAATGGAGTTGCCATAAGCTCCTGAACCATAGCGAATTTCAAAGTGCACATGCGGACCTGTAGCGACACCGGTCATACCGATCGGACCGATGGCCTCCCCTTTGGAAACAATTTGACCGACACTGACCCAAGCTCTTGAGCTCATATGACCATAGTAGGTGTAGTAACCATTGTTGTGATTGATGATCACATACCAGCCGCCGATAGGATCATAGCTTACTTCTGTGACAACTCCGCGGTCAGCCGCAATGACATTGCCCCAACGGTTATACATGTTCTGGAAGTCGACAGCCGTATGTCCGGCATAGCATCCCCAGTCACATGTAACGATGGCGTTGTCTACTGGATAACGGAAGCTTCCTGAACCGACACTTGGAATAACCTTGGTACCAATGACAATGATTTGCTGCTGAGGTTCTTCGATCATCAAACGAGATACTTCTTCTGTTCTTTCTTCATCCAAAACCCCATTGACGTATGTTTCACGATACATGACACGATATGTACCGGTTTTATAATCTTGTTCTATACGTTGCATACCTTCCTGAAGTGTATCATCATATTTATACAAGGTATCTTCCGGATAGGCAATCTGTTCAAAGACGTGTTCCTTGACAACCTCAATCTCCAGCGGTGAATCAATCGGGGTGACATTTAATTCCATTCCGACCTGCAAGGGCTGATTTTCTGACTGCAGGATATCATAATTGACATAAATCAGATTGGTTACTGAAATACTGTTCAGCCAGGCAACCCCTTGTACCATGTCGCCTTCCTGTACGATATAAGTCTTAGGCTCATAGTCATAACCGAAACACAGCCATTCCATACATTCTTCATAGCTTTTCAATACTCGATTCAAAGGAACAAATTCCCGTGCAACCTTAGCGGTATCTTCATAATGATAACTGATGTCGATATAGCCATCATCAGAATAGGTTGTCGGCTGTGTCCCACGATTCAATAAATTTAAGGTTTCTGCAGGATCCACCCCATCATTTTCCAAAAAGTTCATAACAAAATCTTCGCGTGCACGAATAAAATCTTCTTGATTTTTTACATAAGCAATACTGCCGTTTGAAAATTCAAATTTATATCCAAGAATTGAGAACAGGTTATTTTCTTCGATATAAGCAAAAATTTCCTCATCTTTATCCTCTACTTCAAAATAAGTAAGTGTTTCACTGATATGAATATCTTCTCCCAGACCAACGGCAGAATCAGGGAAATCTTCGGCATATTTTTCTTCATAAATACGATTCAAAAAAGCATCGTATTCTTCACGATCGTGAATGACTCCCAGCAGACGATCCTGATAATAAATAGACAGAACACTTTCTTCCTGATCTTTTGTAGCGATAATTTTCTGCGGTATGATTGCATTCTCTGCCACTTCCAAGCTTGTCTGTGCATTGAAATCCACAGCACTTGAATTCTGCGGATAAATAAAGGCTAAGGCAAGCGCAAAAAAGGCAAGTCCTGCAATTAAATACAGCTGTTTTTTCATTCCATCAGCTCCTAACTGTTTTCATCTATGTTATAGAAGGCATTAAAGTTTTTATTAAATGCCAGCTGGAATCGCTCTGTAGCCCCATTACGGTGCTTGGCAATATCCACATCCACTTCTTCAATCAAAGAAGGCTCTGCTCCTTCTTCATCGTGTTTTTGATATTTCTCACGGTATAAGAACATAACAATATCCGCATCCTGTTCAATTGATCCTGATTCACGCAAATCAGAAAGCAAAGGATGCTTATCGGTACGTGTTTCTACACCACGTGATAACTGAGATAAGGCAATAACCGGAACATCCATTTCTCTGGCCAATGCTTTTAAGGAACGTGAAATTTCACTGACTTCCTGCTGGCGATTTTCACCGCTGTTTCGTCCGCTGCCGGTAATCAGCTGCAGATAGTCAATGACAATCATATCCAATCCATGTTCGCTTTTTAATTTTCGGCATTTCGAGAAAATATCTCCCATCTTGACCGTTGCACTGTCATCAATAAAAATTTTGGTCTCTTTCATTTCATTGGCTGTTTCATGCAGACGATTCATTTCATTGTTGGTCAGATATCCGCTTCTGAGCTTATCCCCTTCAATTTCACTTTTGGCTGAAAGCAAACGGCGCATCAGCTGCTCTGCCGGCATTTCCAGCGAAAAAATCGCAATGGCATTGGGATTGCGCAGAGCACTCTGCAATGCCACATTCAAGGCAAAGGCTGTCTTTCCGACAGATGGACGTGCCGCTAAAATAATTAAATCACCGCGCTGAAATCCATTTGTAATGCGATCCAGCTTGCTGTAGCCGGTCTTGATGCCGGTCACACGGTCTTCACTGGAGCGAAGCAATTGGATTTTTTCCATCACTTCCCGCACAATTTCTTTGCTGCTGCGAAAATCAGTTGTTCGGCGAGAACGCGTAACTTCCAAGATTTTCTTTTCCGCCCGATCCATAATTTCATCCAGCTGTGCAGCACTGTCAAAACCATCCTGCACGATCATTTCAGCTGTCTCAATCAGCTTTCGCTGATGAGCTTTGTTTTTGATCATATCAATGTAATGCTTTGCATTCGCACTGCTGACGGCTGTATCGACAAGTTTTACCAGATAATCTGCACCGCCGACCTGATTCAATTCGGCTGTATCATTCAGACGTGTGATAAGTCCAGTCAAATCAATGGGCTTTCCATGGTCATACAAATTCATCATAGCATCAAAAATACGCTGATGACTTTCAGTATAAAAATCTTCTTTTAAAAGATCCAAATCTCTGACATCCTCCAATACTTTCGGATATATCAGCATAGCCCCTAAGATTGACTGCTCTGCCTCCATCGAAAATGGCAGCTGTCTTGCCATGGCACACACCTCCTATGCTTCACTTACATGTACTTTAATATTTCCAATCACCTGATTGCGGTATAGATCTACTTTAACATAAGTAAATCCTAATGACTGAATACTTTCAGTATCTAAGAATTTACGTTTATCTACGGTAATGCTGTGCTTTTTCTGCAATTCTTCACAAATCTGCTTCGTACTGACAGAACCAAAGACACGTCCGCCTTCACCTGTTTTTACTTTGAATTCCAAAGTAATCTTTTCCAGCTGTGCTTTGACTTCTTCAGCCTTTGCTTTTAAAGCAGCTTCTTCCAATTCTTTATCGTGCTGCTGGATTGCCAATATTTCACGGCTTCTTTCTGTTGCAGGCACGGCTAATTTCTGTTTGATCAAAAAGTTTCTGGCATAGCCGTCACTCACATCAACAAGTTCTCCTTTTTTACCAACTTTTTTAACATCACTCAGTAATATTACTTGCATCTTCATTCTCCTTTTCATTTATTTTCACAATGGCATTTTCCAACTCTTCTTTAATGGCTTCTACCGTTGTATTTTCACGCTGGCAGGCTGCACCTGTAAAGTGTCCGCCGCCGCCAAGTTCCTCCATGATCAGCTGTACATTAACAACACCTTTGCTTCTTGCAGATACTGCAACTGTTCCTTCAGCAATCTCTGCAATAACAAAGCTGGCTTCAATATTGCGGATTGTCAGGAAGTAATCCGCTACCTGACTCATCTGTGTACGTGTGACACGCTTATCAAAGACTGCGGCAATGATCATATTGTCATTGACCAGATAAGCATCCTTCATAATAGCTGCCTTCGCTTCAAATTCCTGATATTCTTCCTTCAATAAATTTTCAGCTTCATTTGGTTCAACACCTAATCTTCTCAGCACTGCAGCTGCTTCAAAGGTTCTTGTACCGGTTCGTGCTTTAAAGCGATTAGAATCAATCAAAATACCCAAATACATGATAGTTGCTTCTGCACTGTTAATATCCAATTTTGTACTGGAATAAGCAAAAAATTCTGTCACTAATTCACAGACACTGGAAGCACTTGTTTCCACATAAACCAAAAGCGGATTATCAATAAAGGCTTCACTTCTTCGATGATGGTCAATCACAATAACCTTTTCAGCTGCCTGCAGCGTCATTGGAGCATTGCAATGATTTGGATTATGGAAATCCACAGCAATGACCAAATCTTTTTCTGTGATCATCTTGCTGGCTTGTTCATCGGTAATGAAATGATGACGCCCTTCAAAAGAAGCTGCCAATGTATGCATGGCTTCCTGACACTGTTCTTCGATACCGCCGCTTTCACTGACAATATAAGCCTCACGTCCATGAGCCGCACATAATCGGCTGACACCAAGGTTCGCTCCCATACAGTCAAAATCCATTGTCTTATGTCCGACAATAAAGACTTTTTCAGCTTCTTCCACTGCTTCTTTGATTGCTTTGGCCATGACACGGACACGAACACGAGATCTTCTTTCCTGAGCTTCGGTATTGCCGCCATAATAAACGACATCCTGATCGCCTAGTTTCACTGCAATCTGATCCCCGCCGCGATTCTGAGTTAATTCCAGCAATTCTACTACTGTATTATCCATATCGGCCAAGCTCTTGCCGCCTCTGGCAAAGGCCATAGAAGCAGTTACTGAAACACCGATTTCCTGCGCGTTGGAACGAATTGTATTGCATATTGAAAATTTATCTTTCAAAATATTCGCAAAGATTTCTTCATTCAGTACCATATAGAAACGATCATTGCGCACACGTCGCATGACAATTCCCTGTGCTTTCGCCCATTCCATGATTGGCTGACGCAAAGCTACATTCATCTGTGCAGTCGTCGTTTCATCTTCATACTGACTGGCTTCCTGATAATTATCTAACTGAATGATCCCTAACACTGTTCTTTCATTTTTATAAGTTTTCTGCAATTTCGTCAGCTCTGTCACATCTTTGACATACAATACCTGAGAATCCTCTTTGCGGATCACCTCGTAGGTATAATCGCCATCCTGAATGGTCATTTCATCCACATCATCCACAAACAATCCATTCAGCTGAGCACTCCATTGTGTCAGTTTTTTCCCCATGTAATCAAAACCGCGGTCAGCTAAAAAATCATTGAACCATGTCACACTGTAAGTTTCATCATAAACAATGATTCCTACCTCACCGACAAGCAAAGCATCCTTTGCATCATTCCCTAATATATGTGCTAAATTAATATCCCGCTTCTTTTTTTCTTGATCATAACGGATCATTGTCCAAATAACTAAAAATGAATTATAGATAATCGCACAGGCCAACGCAATCAACAAATCAAAGCCCGCTCCCAAGATCCATAATAAACCTATAATTATGAACTCACAGAAAACAAGAACGCTTATCTGAAACTTAAAATTTTCCAGTTTGTCCATAGCATACCTTCCTTATCTTTCCCTGAAGCAATGAATCACATGCTCCCAGCATTGTGACCAGATTCCAGAAAAGCGGGATATATAAAATCCAACACCATTTAAATCTGCGCCTCAGTTCTCTAACTATTATCATACCATAAGTCAGCGACAGGATAAAGTTGCACATAAACAAAAGTACTATCGCAAATTGAATATTTTCACTGAATGATGTGAGATCGGCCCATGAAACCAAGGCCCATAAAAGCAAGGTCAGAAACCCTAAAAACCTTGGCAGCATGAAATCTTTCAAGGGCTTTACTTCCGCTGTTTTGATCTTCAGCTTATGCAGAACAAGCACAGCAACTAAGTGCGTACAAAGACTTTGCAGGACAGCAATGATCATAAACATGAGAATATCCAAGCAATATACAAACAGATGCAATGATACCGGAAGCACCAAAGTCAAATGCAATTTTTCAAGAAAACCAAGCATGCCTTCCATCATTCCCAGCAATTCATTGCGGGTAGCAGCTACATCAAAGCCGAAGAATCCTGCCATGATATACATAGAAATCAAAAGGGAAAGAAACGTCAGCAGAATTGTCATCCCCAGCAATTTACGATTATTCCAATGTTTCTGTACGCCATAGCCATAGAGTACGCCAATCAAGCCGGCCGAAAACATATAAAACATCGTCTGAGGTGTAGAAATCATCAAGCTTAAAAGCATACTGCAGGTAAATACAATAACACCATATTTTAAATCAGTTCTGACTGTATACACTAATATCGGCAGCGACAGCAGCCAATAAAAATCTACTTCAAAAATACCGGCTGTCTGACGATTAAAAAATAGGCACACTCCAATCAGTGCCACCATCATTGCGCCTTCCGTTATTTTTTGTGTCTTACTCTTTTTCATAGGTACTCTCCTAAAAGAAAACCTCCATCTGAGATGGAGGTAAACAATTCACTAGTCTGCTACGTATGGTAATAAAGCCATCTGACGAGCACGTTTGATAGCAGTTGCTAACATACGCTGGTATTTAGCACTAGTACCAGTTACACGTCTAGGAATAATTTTTCCATTCGCAGAAATGAAACGCTTTAACAATTCTGTATCTTTGTAATCAATAGTTTCGATTTTGTTTTTAGTAAAATAACAAACTTTCTTGCGTCCTGTACGCTGTTTTTTGAATGCCATAATCTCTCTCCTTCCTACCTAAAATGGTAAATCATCACTTGCGATGTCCAGCATGTCTCCGCCAAAATCAGCTTCATATCCGCTAGATTCATTATCTGGCTGATAACCTGACATATTCTGTGCCGGCTGACTTTGATAATTGGATTGATAAGCTGGCTGAGCATCACGTTTTTGTTCAAGAATCTGAACATTGTCGCAAACGACATCTGTTGTATAAACCGTTCTTCCTGTACTGTCTGTATAGCTTCCTGTCTGAATGCTGCCTTCTACTCCAAGCAAAGCACCTTTTTTAACATAGTTAGCCATAAAGTCTGCACTTTGACGCCAAGCAACACAGCTGATAAAATCGGCTTGCTGCTGACCTTCTCTGGCAAAACGGCGATTGCATGCAATGGTAAATCTTACTGTTGAAATACCTGATTGTGTTTTTCTTAATTCAGGATCTTTGGTAATTCTACCAACCAATACAACTTTATTGATCATAATAACCTCAATTACGCTTCAAGTTTAATGATCATGTGACGTACAACATTAGCGTTGATACGAATTAATCGGTCAAATTCAGCAATACCTTCGTTATTAGCAGTTACTGTAATAACCATGTAGTATCCCTTTGTTTCCTTATTAATTTCGTAAGCGAATTCTTTAATTCCCCATTCATCAACGTTGTCGATTGTACCTTCGTGGCTAGTGATGATTGAATGTAATCCATCAATTGTTTCCTGACGAACTGCATCTTCAAGATTAGCTTTCAAAATGTACATAATTTCGTACTTTTTCATTGAGTACACCTCCTTGTGGTCAATTGGCCCCAGAGTAGTGGAGCAAGGAGTAAATATAAAATATCTACTCGCTCATCTAGTATAAACAAAAAAGCCTTATTTTGCAAGGCTTTTTTCATTTTTTCGCGAATGATTTATCAACTATTTTTGCTTATTTAAGTTTTTTGCAGCATCTTCATCAACAATGACAGTAAAGTTTGGATGCAGGCGAAGCAATGAACTAGGTACTTCTTTACATATTGGGCCTTCCAGCACTTGTTTTAAAATTTCTGCTTTCTTTTCCCCACTCACAATCATGATAATATTCTTTGCTTCCATTACTGTTGCTGGGCCAAAAGTCACATAATATTCGCTCATCTTGTCAATACCGCCACTTAAAAATGCTAATCGTGCTTCAATTTTTTCATTTAGATGATTGCTTACTGCGCGGCAACCTTCTTCAAAACCATTCAATGTTCCTGAGAGATTTCCGCAGAAATGACCATCCATTCCTAATCCAAGCATGATCATATCAATTCCGCCGTCTTGTGCAATTTTCAAATCATAATTTTCAAAGTTTTTTTCATTAAATATTTCTATTTGTTTTTCATCAATGTTGCAAGGCTGATAAAATAATCGATACAAAGAATCAATTGTCAAATTTGTTCCATCTTTAACTGGTATTTCATCAAAATTATAATAATGTACATTTTCAAATGCATTATCTTTAAGAAAGTCTTCAATGATTTCATACATTCTCACGGGAGTGGTTCCACCCGTAATTGCCAAATTAACTCTCTTACTTTTCCCCTGAGCTATCCATCCCATCAACTTCATGGCAGCTATACGGCTCATATTTTCATAATCCTTTGCAATAATTAATTCCATATTACATCTCTCTCCTTCCCAGAATTAAATTTTCCATCATTTCATCTTTCAGATATTGCGAAATATTCCATTTGATAAATTCAAAAAGTCTTGTATGGTTCTCATCACAAATACCGGATGCATGAGGAGTTAAATATACCATTGGCAACTCCCAAAGCTTTGATTTTGCTTGTAATGGTTCATTTTCAAATACATCTAAACCAGCATAACTGATTCTTCCGTCCAGCAGTGCTTGAATTAAATCTGATTCACAAATGACCGATCCTCTTGCAACATTAATAATTGCACTTCCTTTTTTCATCATATTAATCGTTTTTTCATTAATCATATATACCGATTCTTTATTTAAATCAACAGTAACTACCAAAACATCAATTTGTTTCAAAAATTCATTCAGTTGATCTTGGTAATAAATTTGGTCATAATAAGGTAATTCATCGACATACTTGCGTTTGTATCCAATAATTCTGCATTCAAATACATGTAACCTTTTCGCAGTTTCTTGTGCGATTGAACCTGTTCCTAAAAAACCGATACAAAGTTTATTTAAACAAGTACGATGATAAATTGGCTGATAAATTTTTTTATTTTTTTGTTCTAAATATTGCAGAGAGTGATTCGCATATATCAAAATTTTATTAATGATATCTTCTGCAATGGGGACTGAATACAGTCCCCTTACATTTGCAAATATAATATTGTGTTGTTCCATGTATTTTAAATCAGCATTATCATAACCTGCACGGACACTTTGAATATACCTAAGATTCGGCATATGCTTTAGATTATCCTCACTGCATTGTGAAGCCTCTGCAATAAATATCTCGGCATCCTGACATATATGTGAAACAATTGAAATATCTGGAAACGCTTCAATCAAAGGTTGAATCAGATATTCTTTTAAACAAACGATCTTCATTAATCTAAATCTTCACCATTGCTTTCAATACATTTCTTATACCAATAGAAAGAATCTTTTTTCAATCGATTAAAAGTACCGTTTCCTTCATCATCTGCATCGACATAAATTACACCATAACGCTTACTCATCTCTATTGATCCGCAACTTACTAAATCAATAATTCCCCACATAGTATATCCGATTAAATCAACTCCGTCTTCAATAGCATCTTTCATAGCCAATACATGATCTTTTAAATACTGAATACGATATTCATCGTGTACTTTCCCATCAACCACAATATCAGTAGCCCCTAATCCATTTTCAGCCACAAATAATGGTTTATTGTAACGATCATACATTTGATTTAAAGTAATACGCAAGCCTGTTGCATCACTTTGCCATCCCCATTCACTGCTTGGCAAATATGGATTTTTATTTGCAATAACAAGGTTCCCATCAGTTTTTTCCCAGTTTTCACTTGCTGTTGATACTTGAGTGAAGTAATAAGAAAAGGCAACAAAATCAACTGTATTTTCTTTTAGAATCTGATAATCCTCTTCAGGGATATCCAAATGCACATTTTTAGCTTTAAAATGTCTTTCCATATATGCCGGATATATTCCCTTTGCCATGACGTCTGTGTAGAACCAGTTTGTGTATTGTTCGTCATGCAGCTGTGTCAGCTGATCTTGTGGATCACAAGTTGCTGCATAATGACAGAAACGTGCAATCATACAGCCTACTTTGCTTCCAGGAATCATTTCGTGAGCTAATTTTACTGTCAGTGCATTCGCTACAAACTGATGATGTAAAGCTTGGTATACAGATTGATCATAGTTTTCTTCTCTTTCCTTGATTAAGCCAACACCATTATATGGATTGAATCTTCCGGCATTCATTTCATTAAATGGCAGCCAATAGTCTACATCATCTTTAAAATTTTCGAATAAAGTTTTAGCATATTTTAAATAAAAATGAGGCAATTGTAGTCTTTGTGGGTAAATATTAGTATTAAGTTATAATCAATCTATCTTTATAAGGAAGCCTAATCTCATTAATGAGATTAGAGCAGCTGATCATAATGAGTGATATTAGGTTTTCAATATTTCTAAAACCATAAGCCTTACGTATTAAGACCTTAATCTTATTATTAGTAGCTTCAATACGGGCATTAGATAACTTGTATTTACAAGTAGCTAATATGGCTTCCTTATGTCTTCTTATCTTTTTGGATAGTTCTTTAAAGGGTTCAAGTTTTGAATGTGATGCCCAGAATATCCAATCCTTTAAAGCTTTATCAGGATCATCACTATCGAATACATTTCTTAAAGATTCTTTCAATAAATAGCCCCTGTAAAGTTTTGGATGTTCTCTTTCTATTAAGATAAGCGTTTCTTTTTGATAGTCGGTTAGGTTTTCTGGGTTTTTACCCAAGGCATATTTAGAAGGTTTTTGAAAGTACTTAGCTTTAGTGACTTCTTCACCTTTTTTGGGCCTGCCAACACTTCTTTTAACTTCATTATCCTTAATGTTTCGCCACACTTCTTTTCTTAACTCTTCTAAAGTTTCAATACACCATTCGGTCACATGGTATCGATCTATACAGAAATCATAGTCATCCAGATAACTATTACAGACATCCTTGATCCATCTTGCACCATCAGCTGATACAAGTTTTATTGATTTAAGATCTTCTTTATCTAAAGAGCTAAAGAACTTTTCTAATACTTCTTTACCATGACCTTTATGACACCATATAACTTCATTATTGTCGTGGTTAACGATAACAGTTAAATACTTATGACCTTTTTTATAACTGGTCTCATCAATGCCAATGGCTCTTAAATTCTTGCATCTAACACTACTATCAGGCTCAATTCTATCTTTCTCTCTTTTTAAAATATCACCTACAGTACGCCAATTAATTCTCATGATCTCACATACATCTGCCTTGGTTAAATGTAGGGCAAAGTAAGCAACTTGTCTTTCAAATTCCTTAGTGAAGTTAGAGCGATGATAAGCAAAGGGTACATCTTCACTTAATATACCGTGTTCTTTACACACTACTCTATGAACTTCTAAAACGATAAATACTTTAACTGGCCCAAAGTCTAGTGAGCGCCATTTTCTTTCAGGAGTTATCGTATCATAGCCTTTACACTTCCTATGACATATAGGACATCTATTTCTTTGACCTTTAGTTAAAGAGGCGTAGATATAAAGTTCCTGAGTAAGCGTATTAAATTCACAGTTATTAATTTTAATCTTATTGACATTAAGTAGAGATTTTAGTAATCTTTTAATTGTCATATGGTTATTTTCCTTTCTATTTCCAACTAGAAAATACCATATGATTTTTTTATTATCAATATTTAATCAAATTCCCTTATAAATTACCATAATTTGAAGCTCTTAGGACAAAATATTACCCACAAATGGTGCAGAAGAGTCATAAAAATCAATTAATTTTCTATTTTTCCATCCACCATATTTTTCTACAAGATTCACCGGAATAGCATAGTGAAGCATCGTAACAAACACTTTAATACCATACTTGTGGCATTCATTAAATACATTTTTGTAAAATTGGATACCTTCTTGATTTGGTGTTTCATCATCACCATTCGGATAGATACGTGCCCAACTGATTGACATACGATATACTTTCATTCCCATTTCTGCGAATAAAGCAATATCTTCTTTATAACGGTGATAATGATCACTGCCAAATCGGAATGGATAAACAGATACTTCTTTGCATGCTATCGCATCTGCAAATTTTTTATTTGTCATTTGCTTATATTCCCAGCTATTCTTTTGAGCTCTTGTCAAATAAGCATATTGCGGACGGCAATCTTGAGTATCTAATCCCTTTCCGCCTTCATTCCAGCCACCTTCAACTTGTGAAGCGGCAGTTGCACCGCCCCACAAAAAGTCTTTTGGAAATCCTTGTTTCATATTTTTCTCCTCCTGCTTTTAGATGATATTCTTCTTTTCTGCTTCAATTGCTTTTGCATCTTTTTCAATGCCTTCATCAAAGCCAATCATGTAAGTTAAACCCGCAGTAAGTACAAACGCGATTAATAAACCAATTAGGATAGTTGGAATAGAACCTGTATAAACTGGTAATGAAATAATAGAAGGCATTGCGAAACTAATAGCTTTTGCTCCCATCATAGCTACTAATGCTCCAGATACACCGCCGCCAATCATCAGAGCAATCAAAGGCTTTTTAAATCTAAATGCTACACCATATAACGCTGGTTCAGTAATTCCGATGAAAGCAGAGATGAATGATGAGAAAATAGCTGTCTTATTATTTTCTTTTCTAGCCTTCAGGAATGCACCAAAGCACATACCAGCTGCAGCCATCGTAGCCACACAGTGAACTGGGCCAAGCATATCATAACCTAATGTTTCAATATTATTAATCATAACAGGTGACAACATCATGTGAGTTCCTGTAAACACAACCAATGGACGTGTTGCACCATCAATTAATCCACCTAACCATGGAGCCACATCAAATAACCATTTAAAGAATTCCCCAACATAAATACCTACATTATATCCCAATGGCCCGATAACGACTAAACTGAGTGGCGCCATAATTAATAAAGTAGCAATTGGAACTACAACTACACGAAGGAAGCTTGGTGTATGCTTGCTAAAGAACTTATAAACATAACTCATCAGCCATACTGAAACGATAATTGGCAATACAGTTGAAGAATATTTTACAAGGTAGAAATTTATACCGAATAAAGAAGCTTGTGTTCCTGCACCTTCAATGACAGTCGGATACATATAAATACCTGCAATAACGATTGCCATAACTTCGTTTGTTTTAAATTTCTTCGCACTTGTATACGCTAAAACAAATGGTAAGAAATAGAATACAGAGTCGGCAGCAGCATTTAAGATCAAATAAAGGCCTGTATCAGTAGCCATCAAGCCATAGTTAGTTAATAATGTCAAAAGTCCTTTCAAGATACCTGCACCAGCGAATGCAGTGACTACTGGTGCAAAAACACCACTGATAACTTCAAAAATTACCCCGAAACCAAATTTTTTCTTTGGAAGATCTGCATCCAGATTTTCTTCAATGGCTTTTTCCTGAGCAATACCCGCTTGCTTACAGATTTCTTCATAGACATCTGGAACGGTTTCACCAATAATAATCTGAAATTGTCCATTTTGTATCATTGTTCCTAAAACACCAGGAATCTCTTCAATTTCTGATTGTTTCGCTAAACTTTGATCTTTCAGATTAAAGCGTAAACGTGTCATACAATGTACTAAAAATTCAATGTTTTCTTTTCCGCCTATTTTTTCCAAAATAGCAGAAGCCAATTTTTTATTGTCGGCCATATTTATATCCTTCCTTTCATAAATCCCATATATGCATTACAGAAATGTGCACGCTTTCTGTATTTGCCAAATAAAAAGCCCAAACATGACACACACGAAAAAAGTTGTGTTATGCTTGGGTAATGCCCTTTCGGTAACAATCCTTTAAGCGCATAAACGATTAATATGCAACATTAAATAAAGTAGTTCTTCTTCATCACATTGCCAATTTAAATTTTTGTTAAAATAATCTTCGATTTTAACGATACATTTATATGTATCTGGATATTTCACCTTCATTAAATCATACATCATTTTGTTATCTGATGAAATTTTCGAATTGTTTTGTCTTCGTTTCATCAAATATCGAAGATGTATAATGAATCTTGAATAACTGAAACTATCTTCATCAATTTGTATCTGTAGTGTTTCAGAAATAATTTCGGTTATATCTTTCAGTACCTTTGTATTTCGAATTGTTTCATCCATGTTATTGCTTCCAGCTTCTGCATTAACTAAATGCATGGCGATACTTGTTGCTTCATTACGAGGAAGCTGTATATTCAATGCTTCCTGAATATATTCCAATGCCTTATATCCAATAACCATTTCTTTTGAATAAAGATGTTCAATATCGTAAGATAATGGATTCCTAATATCGATTCTCTTTTTAAATCTTTCAATTGCAAAATTTAAATGATCAGCTAAAGTAAACAATAAATTCGGATTCAGTTCACAATTGAGACTCATTTTAGCTTTCTCAACAATTTTAGCTGATACCGAAAATATTTCATCTGGAATTTCTTCCAACAAACCTAAATACTTTGCATCTACATCGTAGTAAGTACGATTAATTTTACTTAAATCATTTAGTTCGTATGGCATAGAAGGAAAACCAATACCTTTACCAAATACAATGCACTCATGTTGGTTATTGTCAATTCCAACAGCTACATTGTTGTTTAGTTTTTTTATGAGTTTCATATCTACTTCCCCTATGATTTCTTCTCATATCTGATAATAGCATCTGTCTTTCGAACACTTTGGTTTATATTCATAACTTCCAAATTAAATAATGTATGATTTGTCAAAATCATAGGTGTTGTCAAATTTACATTTTCCTTTTCAAAAAATTCTTTATCAAATGTGACTAATAATTCGCCTTTTCTCACTCGCTGCTGTTTTTTAACATGAACTTCAAAGCCTTTTCCTTGAAAATTAACAGTATCTAAACCAATATGAATCAATATTTCTACACCATCATCATTTACTAATCCAATTGCATGCTTCGTTGTTGCAATCATAGATACGCTTGCATCACATGGAGCAAAAACTTGATTTGAAGCTGGAATAAATGCTACCCCATCTCCCATCATCTTTTGTGCAAAGACCTTGTCAGGAACTTCTTCTAAAGGAATGCATTTTCCTTCTAAAGGAGCATATAACAATGGTTCATTTTTCTTTTTGAAAAAGTCAAACATACTTTCTCCTCCTATCCACAAAAAAACTCTCTAAACTTCACCTGAAAAACCTTATGCTTTTCAAGGTAATGCCTCAGAGAGTTACAATCCTTGTTTAGTTTTATTACAATATGATAATAACAATTTATGTAAGCGTTATCAATATGTTTTTGAAATTATTTAATTTCCGATTAAATTGAGATACCAGCAGAATTTTTTCTGACTCTGCCATACCAAAAATACTTTCAGCAATTTGCTCAGCTGTTGTAGTTTTCCACACCATTTAGGTCCTTCAATCAAAACAGCCCTTTCCCAAAAAGGCGTTTTTCCAGTATTGTATCAGCAATTCTTGCTTCATATTTTCACTTATGCCTCCCGTTCTATGATATACTTATATTTTCTTTCTCTTGCTTAAAGCATATTCTTTTTCGGCGCTTTGGCATTTTTTTGTTCGGCATTTTGGCATTTTTTGATTTATTCTGCTTGCAAACATCATTAAAATAATACCAATTCTAAGCTTGATACAAGTTTATTGATTAACCTTCGTTTTTCATCTTTATTGTTGGTGCAATTTCTTCTTCATATTCCTTCTTTCCTTTTTCACTGAGATAGGAATAGAAAAGAATCCAGTGAGATTGAATAAATTCGCTCTTTTTTCTTTCTGGCTCACAAATCCAAGCCAAATGTGCCAGAAACATCATATCTACTAAGCTTTTCTGCACAGTTGGAGTAAATGTCTCATGAAACAATCCCTGCTCACGCAAAAAATTGAGGCCCTCATGAAATCGCTGACTTAACTTTGCGATATTTTGGTCACTGTCTGGATGAAATTGACGCATTTCCACATATTCAGAAAAATAAAATCTCTCTGTTTCCAATGAACCGATCAAATTATCCATGAATAAATCAAGACTATATAAATCTTTAATTTCAGGCAGAAGCAATCCGCTCAATGTCTCTGTCATGATTGCTTGCAGGATATCTTGTTTTTTTGCATAATGATAAGTTAAGTTCCCTACGCTTATTCCTAATGAATCTGAAATATCCCGCATAGTCACATGAGAATAACCTTTTTCATTAAATAGTTTTTTTGCTTGATATAAAATCTCTTTTTTTGAAATCAAGATACATCACCTTTTCTATTATATCTTGAAAAAAGGCAGAAAAAAAGACCATGCGGTCTTTTAGTTAAACATTGCAACTTGAGTGCTTTCAATGGACATAACATCCAATGTGATGGTATATTCACTGAATTGGTTGTCTTTTCCTGAATAAGCCATATTAAATTCACCATTTTCATAAGCTTCATCAGAATATTCCAAAGTAACTGTATTTGTTGTTTCTACATGAAGCAGATAATAAGCTTTTCCGTGAATCAATAAGCTTCCGCGGTCTCCTGCTTCGTTGATATTCAAAGCATTTTGACCGTGAGTCACGACAATCGTCACTGTATCATTTTCAGGATCATAACGCCATGCATGAATGGTAGAGAAACCAACAGAACCATCCGGATTAACTGTCATTAATTGAGCTACTGATGATTCAGGTTCTACATAGCCTTCTACCTGAGATTCAGCTAAAGTTGCTAAGTCATTGGATAAAGCTACCAGATCTTCTTCTGCATTAGTCAAAGAATCTCCTGACAAAGTAGATTTTGTCAATGAAGCTGAAGTATAGCTATCAACATAAGAAATAGTTGTTTCTGGACAAGGTTCACATTCTGTTTCACTAGAAGAACTGCATGCTCCTAATAATAACACTGCAGCTAAGCAGCAAAATAATTTTTTCATAAGTTTTCTCCTTTTTAGTATATCTGTACTAATTATAAGAAGATTCTTTTTTGATGTCATTATTTCATTTTTGTTTTCACATAAAAAATGCGTAAACTTCTTTTCATACAAAGAACTTACGCATTTTTGTGTATATTTATAGGCTAATCTTTTCTTCCCAAGTATTTATCCAATTCTTCTTTCATGTTGTCCGGCATTTCTCTTACAACCGGAATGACATAAGCATTGGCCATTTCCTCTACATAATCCTGAATAAAGGCAATATCTTCCAAAAGCATCGCTTCATTCAAGCGTTCAATGACATCATATCGGCAATGAATGACACCGGTTCCTGAAGTTGTAATTCTTGCGAATGATACAGCAGGCACTCCGGCATCGGCAAATGGTGTTGAATCACTGGAATAAACGCCTTGACTGCATTCCATCGGGAAGCCTTTGATCTTAGCAAAGTAATCAGTGAAATGAACTAATGACATATCACTGGTTGCCACAGCAATTCTTCTGCCCATTGTTGAACCAATCATATCTATATTGACATTGAGCTTAATTTTTTCCATTTCTTCTTTGTGGGCTTCCACATAAGCTTTAGAGCCTAACAATCCTCTTTCTTCACTTCCGCAGAAGATAAAGCGCAGATTGTGCTTGTGCGGATGATCTTTGAAATATTTGATCATTTCATACAAACATACGGCTCCTGTGGCATTGTCATAGACCCCTTTGGAATTCGGCACTGAATCATAGTGAGCTGTACATACGATCCATTCATCACTTTCACCTTTCAGTTCACAGATAACATTGTGGGAATGAGCCGGCATGACTTCTTGTTTGGTTGTAATGCGTACTTTGCTGGCTTTTTTCTCAATCAATTCCATAGCATCATTGACCAAGATATTGACTCCCGGAATATTGCCGATTTCCTGCAGAGGCTGACGCAGTTCACGATCATCCAGATCATTGATTGGATAATCAATATTGCCATTGTAGCTGATAAATGCTTTGGCATTGGCTTCAATCAATGCTTTGTATGTTTTGCGTCCTAAATACCCATTGACCAAAGCAATTTTTCCTTCAGCCTTTCGGCGTGAAACCGGTGTATCACTTTCAAAATAAGTCAGATCCAGCTCCAATCCGTTTTCATCTGTATCCGGACATCCCATATAAGCTGTTGCTTCTATTGTTTTCTGATAAGGTTCCAACACTTCTAAGGATGCTTTCTGCACTTGATTTCGAGTCACATCAAATGCTTCACATACTGCTTCAACCCCAAGATCTTTCAGGGCATCCGCAATCAGATGAGCGGCTCTTGTTTCTTCATCCGTGCCGCTGACTCTCTCAAAATAAAGCTGATTCAGTAATTCCCATGCTTTCATCTTATTCACCTCTTAACTCAATAAGCATATCTCTTAATTCAGCTGCTCTTTCAAAATCCAACTCTTTAGCAGCTGCACGCATTTCTTTTTCAAGATTTGCCAATAGTTTTTCTTTATCCTTTTTGCCGAGTTTATTTTTCTTCTTCATGTAGTTTGCAGCCATTTCCTGTGTTTCTTTGGAATGCATTGCTTCATGAATTGGTTTAATAATCGTTTTCGGCGTAATATGATGTTCTTTATTGTACTGCATCTGAATGGAACGTCTACGATTTGTTTCCTGAATTGCTTTAGTCATCGAATCGGTCATATTATCTGCATACATGATAACACGGCCATCCGCATTACGCGCTGCACGTCCGATGATCTGAATCAAAGAACGTTCGCTTCGCAAGAAGCCTTCCTTGTCCGCATCCAAAATGGCAATCAAAGAGACTTCCGGAATATCCAATCCTTCTCTTAATAAGTTGATACCGATCAATACATCATATTTTCCTTTACGCAGATCACGGATGATCTCACTTCTTTCAATTGTTTTGATTTCATGGTGCAGCCATGCCACCTTAAAGTCAAGTTTCTTCAGATAGCCGCTGAGTTCCTCTGCCATGCGCACTGTCAACGCAGTAATCAAAACACGTTCATTGCGTTCAATACGGATCTTAATTTCATCAATCAGATCATCAATCTGTCCTGTTGTCGGACGTACTTCTACGAGCGGATCCAATAAGCCGGTCGGACGAATGATCTGTTCGACAATTTCTCCATGAGTAGAAGCCAGTTCATAATCTCCCGGAGTTGCGGAAACAAAGATAACTTGATTGATCTTGCTTTCAAATTCTTCAAAGCGCATCGGACGATTATCCAAGGCACTTGGCAGACGGAAGCCATAATTGACCAGTGTTTCTTTTCTGGCACGGTCCCCATTATACATACCGCGGATCTGCGGCAAAGATACATGGGATTCATCCACGATCAATAAATAATCATCTGGGAAATAATCCAGCAAAGTATATGGTCTTTCTCCAGGTTTACGGCCGTCAATATGACGGGAATAGTTTTCAATGCCTGAACAGAAACCAAATTCACGCAATGCTTCAATATCATAGCGTGTACGCTGTTCCAAGCGCTGTTTTTCCAATAGTTTGCCTTGCATATCCAATTCTGACAAACGATCTTCCAGTTCATCTTCAATGGTCTGACAAGCACGCAGAATAATGTCTTTTTGTGTTGCATAGCCGCTGGCCGGATAGACAACATAGACACTGTAGGCATTCAATACTTTTCCGGTGACAGGTTCTACTTCGCAGATTCGTTCAATTTCATCATCAAATAATTCAATGCGCAGAACATAACTGTCGGTATGACCGGGAGCTATTTCGATGACATCGCCGCGCACACGGAAGCTGGAACGAACTAAATCGATGTCATTGCGCTTGTACTGACGATCTACCAATTGTTTCAAAAGGACATTGCGGTCGATTTTTTCACCGACACGCAAAGTAAAAAACATTTCTTTATATTGAGCCGGATTGCTGGCCCCATAAATGCAGGCAACAGAAGCGACAATGATTGTATCTCTTCTTTCAAGAACAGAGTTTGTGGCTGCCATTCTTAACATATCCAATTCCTGATTAGTTGTCGCTGTCTTATCAATATAAGTATCTGAACTTGGAATATAAGCTTCCGGCTGATAGTAATCAAAGTTAGAAACAAAGTATTCCACACGATTATGCGGAAAAAATTCTTTCAGCTCCGCATAGAGCTGACCAGCCAGTGTTTTATTGTGAGCAAAAACCAATGTAGGTTTATTTACTGCCTGAATCACATTGCTGACAGTGAAGGTTTTTCCAGTACCGGTAGCTCCCAAAAGCACCTGTGTCTTTTTTCCTTGCTTGATGCCTTCGACCAGCTGCTTGATTGCTTCAGGCTGATCCCCTTGAGGCTGATATTGGGAAACTAACTCAAATTTTCTATCTTCCATGAACAACCTCTAGTGCCGCATTCAGCTGCGGATCAAGCTCATTGATGTCATCATACCATTTATCAAATACCTGCATGGAAGTCTGTCGAAGCACTTCTGCATTCAATTCATCACTGACTTCATAACCATGATCTCTTTCAAATTGCTGCAGGGCACTCAATGTCTGTTCAGAGAAATAGCCATCTGTACGGTCAATATCATAGCCCAAGAAATCCAAATTGATCTGAGCCAGCATACATTCCTGTGACACAGAATCTAAAGCAACCGTCTGTGCTGTTTCATCCGGAATGCCATATTGTACTGCTAACGGCAATTCAACCTCAATGTCCGGTGTAATTCCTACACCATTGATCTTATTTCCATTTGGTGTCAGCCATTCCGCCTTTGTATATTTGATAATACTTCCATCATTAAATGGAATACTTGTCTGTACTGTACCCTTTCCATAGCTCAATGTTCCGACAACCGTCGCTCCCAGATTCTCACGCAGAGCGGCTGTCAGTACTTCAGATGCACTGGCTGTATTGCCATTGATCAGCACGGCAATATTTTCAAAAGGAATCGTTTCAATAGAATCCTTGGAATAATATTGAACAACGGATCCATCGCGATTTTCTTCCTGTAAGATCAAATCACCATCCGGCAATAAATAACTGCCGATATCCACAACCGTTGTCAAATAACCGCCTGTATTATCTCTTAGATCAATAATCAAATTTTCAATTCCATTTTCTTTCATCTGTGAAAGATAACTGCCGACACCATTGGCTGTCGTTTCACCAAAAGTATTGATTTCCAAAATACCTACATCATCCAGCGTATACGCATATACAGAAGAATCAAAGCTGCCTCGAGTAATCGTAAAATCCAGCACTTCGCCATCACGATCCACCGTAATGACAACTTCACTGTCTTCTTCTCCACGCACTAGTTCAGCTAAATCCACCGTATCATTATCACGGATATCAATACCATCAACCGCAATGATCACATCACCGCTCTTTAAGCCGCCGATGTCTGCCGGTGAACCCGGAAACACATGATAAATTCGGTTGATATCCAAAGCAGAAGTATATTGGATCCCAATTCCCACTAAATTGCCTTCCATAGAAGAAATAAAGCTTTCTGCATATTCTGGATCCATATATTGTGTATGAATGTCTCCGCCGGCATCAACCATACCGCTGATAGCTCCATTCAGCAGAGTTTCATCCAAATTTTCAGCATCCTTGCCGAAATACCAAAGTTCCTGCATCACTTCTTGAACAATGGAAAACTTGGCATCCATCTCAGTGCCGTTTCCAAGACTTGAACGAGTTAAAGCTGATAATCCGAAGCCGCCCGCAAAAAAAGCACCGCAAAGCAATATCACAAGCATGATATTTCTTTGGCGTTTATGACGAGCAGCTCTTTCATCCGGCCATTCATGTTTGACTAATTTTACTCTCACTACTTTTTTTTCTTCACTCATAAGCACCTCTACACAATTTTCTTCATTTTATTGTACACTTTGAACATTGGGTTCATTTCCAATATAAAGTCACCCACATATTCTTCTACAACACCATTAAAGCCCTTCTTAAATTCATAGATACCATAATCTTCTGAATTTTCATCAAAATTTCCGCTGATGCCATAAAAATTATAGCGTTCATAGCCATGTTCCAACGCCCATTGGATCATAGTCCAATGAATCGCAAAAACACCATAATAATGCATATATTTATCATAAGATCCGGCACTGAGATAAACAACTTCTTTGCCCGTTGTAATAAAAGAAGCTCCCGAAAGCACTTGCTTTTTCCCATCACTGAATAATTCCTGTGTTTCCTTCAGATGCTTTCGAGTTCCCTGCAAGATTTCTCTGACTTCGATGAGTCTTGCCTTTTGCTTTTTGGTCAAAGTTTCTTTATCCATCAATTCCTTTTCTTCCTGCATGAACGTGTTCTCTTTTGCCTGCAGCTTTTGACACAATTCCTGCGGATCCAATTCAGCAATCAATATTTTGAATTTATCACCGAAAGCTTTTTTCATATTCTGATAATATGTCATATCACGATCCGTAAAGCCATTGCGCTGAGCTGTATGATTCATGATTTTCTTAAAAATATCTAATTCATCAATCGCTATTTCGCGAATCGAAACATTAAATTCCTGTGATTTTCGAATTGACCAGCGTGTCCGTGAATCCATTTCCTTTAAAAGTGTCAGCGCATCTTTTCCCTTCAAGTTGAGATTAAACATGAAGCGGACTTGTGAGCGCATATCAAAGCCAATCGTTTCACCGCAGTATCGGCATCCATTCTGAATCATTTTCTGCACAAGAGAATGATTGTCAAATCCCCCTTCTACGACATTCCCCAGCAGATCTCTTTGAATCAGCTGTACATTTGGATCAATACGGCAATATAAAGCATTGATCTTATGTCCGTATTTCTTTAATTCTTCTAAATAGAAATGAACAAGTTCATCATCTTCATAATCCATCAAAATACCTCTGTTCGCATATAAGTAAGTGAATGTTTTCATGACCGGCAATTGCGTGAAACAGCTGGCTGCAACAATTTCATCATCTTTTACCACGCCAAGATAACATGTCTTTCTCCCCTCCATTTGCTTGACCTTCATCATTTCCGGTGTTTGCTGGAATGAAGCATAAGGATGATTTAAAGCAAAGCTGGTATATTCATTTTCATTAAGTTCTTTAAATTGCATATTCTTTTCCATACCTTGGTATTATACCACATTCTATCCATAAGAACAAAAAAGAGAGCAAACGCTCTCTAGAATCCTAAATCCTCCGGTCTTTCACGGCAAGGTGCATACCCTTTGACACTGCAAGCTGTGCTTGTAGATGACCATCCTGTACCTCCTGAGAAGTCCGCATCCAATTTAAATTGATTGTAAACCTCTTGAATCGTCATGCTGCCCATATTGATAACTTCAAAGTGCAGATGCGGTCCTGTAGAGTTTCCGGAATGTCCGGTTGCGGCAATCACTTGTCCGGCACTGACTTCTTGTCCGGCACTGACATACCATGGACTTTGTGATAAGTGGAAGAAGGAGAACATGTAAGTTGTTCCGTTGACTACCCCTACAAGAGAAATCGTATTTCCTCCGCCTCTTGGCCAGCCAACCCAGTTACCTAAATAACCATTGGTTGATGAAGTTGGATTGTTAGCATACAGAATCAATCCATTGGCAGGTGCATATACAGGGGTTCCTACCGGTACTGCAAAGTCCATTCCTAAGTGAAGCCCTCCATCCGGATAAGCCCATGTATGAGCTGAAACTACATAACTGGACTGCATTGGATGAGTAAAGCCTGAATTTCCTTGAATGGCATCAAACACTGTATCATTCAATGTCGGAAGCATATTCAAGATATCACTGCTGGCTGTTTCTGCTTCACGCATTGCAGCTGCTAAAGCATCTGCCTCAGATACTAATTCCATCTGTCTGGCTTCAATGATTGCCTGCTGCTGTTCAACGGCAGCTCTTGTCTGTTCAACAATCACTTTATCATCTTCTGCCTGCTGACGGATACGTTCACTTTCTGATCGGTCAAATTCCAATTCATCAATCATTTGATTCAATTCTTCAATCTGATCTTGTTCATAAGCAGTAATATCTTCCAAAACAGAAACTCGGCGAATCAAATCCACTAAATCACTGGCACCCATGATGACATCAATATAAGCATTGACCCCAATAAAGGATTGAGTATCCACCATACGCTGTTTGATCTGTTCATCTTTTTCTGCAATATCTGCTTCTTTTTCTTCAATCTGCGCATTCAGTTTGTTGATTTCATCTTCTGCAATCGCAATGCTTTGTTCCAAAGAGGCAATCTGATTTTCTAATTCAACGACCTGAAGACGCAGTTGTTCAATCTGATATCCCATTTCTTCAATCGAACCTGTCAATGAATTAATTTGATTTTGTAAATCATCTGCCTGACTTTGGAAATTTTCCGCTCTTTCGCGCATCCAGTCTTTATAGGCAGCACATAAATTTGCTTCTTCCTGTGTGCTTAATGTTTTTGAACAGAAAGCATTATAATATTCAATATCTGCATCCGTGAATTCATAGGCTTTCATTGCATGGCTTGAAAACACTGTTGTGACCATACAGAAAGCCAATGCAGCTTTTCCAATCTTTCTCATCGTTTCCACCTCAAATATTTATTTACAGAGAAGAAACTTCCAAATAAACCGACAAGCATTCCCATCAATGCCAAAATACCTGATACCTGCAAAGTAAATGGAATTGTTGGATATAAAGCAAACATTTCAGTAAATAAAACACCATCAATCATATTGTATAAAGCATTATAGCCAAAAATAGTAAATAAGATCGGCAATATTGCTCCGGCAAGTCCTATGACCATACCTTCGATCATAAACGGTGTCTTGATAAACCAGTTGGCTGCTCCTACATTACGCATAATAGAAATTTCTTCCATACGCGCATAAATTGTCATCTTGATCGTATTTGAAATCAAAAACATCGCCAATACAGACAAAGCAATGATAAATATCGCACCGCCGGCACGAATAGAATCAAAAGCATCCAGCATTGTTTTAGCACTGGCACCGCCATATTCAGCCGTTTCCACGCCATCAAGTGCCCGTATTTCATCAGCAATCTGTTCAATATTTTCCGGTTCATCTACTTCAATAATGAAGGCATCACGCAAAGGATTGTTTTCTCCGCGATAGCTTTCATAGAAAGAAGGTGTTCCTCCAGTTTCCTGAATGTATTCCAAAAAGGCATCCATTTCACTGTCTTTATCCGAATATTGTACATTTGAAACTCCATCAATTTGATGAATCTGGTTTCCTAAAGCCGCAATTTCATCATCTTCATATGTCTGTTCAATCTTTACATGAATTTTTACACTATCTTCAATATTTCTTGTGAAATTTGAGATATTCAGCGCCACAAGCATAAAAGTTGCAACCAGCACCAAAGTTACAGTTACTGCACTGGCTGCACTGATTGATAAGGCCATGTGACGAAAGATACTCTTAAAAGCTGCCTTGATATGATAAGGCAGACTCTTGAAAAACTGAATCATCGCACATATCCTCCTTTTAAGCTATCCCCGCTGACATTTCCATGATCGAGGGAAATTGTACGTTTTTTATATTTTTCGACAATATTTTCATCATGTGTGACCATGATAATTGTTGTTTTCTGTTCTCGATTGATTTTCTCAAGCAATTCCAAAATATCATGAGACATTTTTGGGTCTAAGTTTCCGGTCGGTTCATCCGCAATCAATACTTTCGGACGATTGGCAATCGCTCTGGCAATGACCACACGCTGCTGCTGTCCCCCTGATAATTCATGCGGAAAGCTTCTGGCTTTATCTGATAAATCGACCAGTTCAAGTACTTCACGCACTCTTCTTCTGATTTCAACTTTGTCTTTGCCGATAGCTTCCAATGCAAAAGCAACGTTTTCAAATACAGTTTTTTCCGGCAGCAAACGAAAGTCTTGAAAAACTACCCCGATATTCCGCCGATAATAAGGTACTTTATTGTGTTTTAATCTTCCTACATCAATCCCTTCTACAGAAACTGTTCCGGTAGTCGGAATCTCTTCACCATCCAATAATTTTATTAATGTTGATTTACCTGAGCCGGTAGAACCAATAATATATACGAATTCCCCATCATTGATTTGTAAATTTATATTATCCAGAGCATTTACTCCGTTTTTGTAACATTTAGAAACATTTTCCAAATAAATCATTGATTCAATCACTTCCTTTACTTTAGTAATTATAACATACTTCACATATAGAGTAATGTGAAAATTTGTGAAAGGCTTTCCAATAATTAGTATTATTACCTTTTTTTAATCGGTTTACTTTTTACAAATACACCTTTATACTAATTATTAGGAATGATAATTTTACCTGAAATATTCATGGAAACAAATAACTGAATAAAAATTGTTAAAAAAAGAGATAATCATTTAAAATGCTTGTG
>CALUVS010000019.1 GCA_944324265.1 uncultured Traorella sp. | reverse complement strand
AGTATATTTAATTACTTTCGGTAACATCATATACTGTTTTCACTTAAAGCCCACAAATTAACTAAATGACATTGCTAAATTGAGGGTTCTTTTCTATTCAGGGAAAACGAAAGTTGTTTAACTTAAGTCATTAGAATAAATGATCCTTAAAATTATGTGATGAATCAATCATTCATTCAATATGTCCATACAGAAATAAATTACGATTAAAATATTATGCAAATTTATAGTTTAAATAAAAATATACATAAATATTAAATTGATTGATAGTTATTAAAATGATAAAATAGAAATGCAAGGAGGAAATATATGATCCAAAGAACCATAACATCAACTATCAAACAATCATTAGAAGCGTATCCGGTAACGGTTATCACAGGAGCAAGGCAGGTCGGGAAATCTACAGTAGTTTATGCTTTTACTAAATCTCATGGATTTCATTATGTGTCTTTAGATAATATAGAAGAACGTAATTTAGCCAATACAGATCCAAAATATTTTATTGAAAGACATGGATATCCATTGATTATTGATGAAGTACAATATGCACCGATACTTATGGAAGTTATCGAAGAAATAGTCAATTCAAAGCGAATAAAGCAGGAAAAAGCCAATGGGCTATTTATCTTAACAGGATCACAGTCTTATGAATTAATGAATAATATATCTCAATCAATGGCAGGCAGAGCTGCTGTTTTAACAATGGAACCATTAAGTCAAAATGAAATAAATGGAGAAGAAGAAATACCATTTTTGCCATCCAATGATTTTAAAAAAAAGAAAAATGAATTAAATAGTCATGAACTATTTGAAAGAATCATACAAGGAAATTATCCAGAAATCTATAGCAATCCGGCAATGAACTCAGAAATGTTTTATCAGAGATATGTTTCTACATATATAGATCGAGATGTAAATCAATTAATCAATTTGAAAGATAAAAGCCGATTTCATTCATTTATGCAGATATTAGCTTCACTGACTGGTCAGCAGTTAAATATGAGTACCATATCAAAAGCAGTAGGAGTAACAGTAAAAACAATAGGAGACTGGATATCAGTACTTGAAACCTGCGGATTAATATACTTGCTTCAAAGTTATAATGATGTATCAATAGTAAAAAGAATAACAAGAACGCCAAAAATATATTTCTCAGATACAGGACTAGCAGCACATCTTGCAAAAATCAATGATGCATCAACATTGGAAGTCAGTGCATTTGCAGGAGCATTCATGGAAACGTATGTTATGAATGAAATACGTAAGACATATTTGAATAACGGGAAAAATTTTAACGGATATTATTATCGCGATTCAAATCAAAATGAAATTGATTTAATTCTGTTAGAAAATGCAAAACTTCATTTAATAGAAATAAAAAAAGGTATAAGTTTTAATTTAAAAGATGTAAGTTCATTTAAGCAATTAGAAAAATCAAGATATGAAATTGGGGAATCTTGCATTATATGCAATACAAAAGAAAACTATTCACTGACAAGAAATATAAAAGTAATATCAGTAAATTGTATATAGTCTTTATAATGATCGAGAAATCGATCTTTTCTTTTGCTTTCTCAGTGATTCAGTTATGCAATGACTTACATGATTGTGTCCGAAAAATAGAATTCCAATAGGGAAAGAGAAAGAAAGAGAGGAAAAAATTTATGAATAACTTTAAGAAGTTATTAGCTAGTGCTATGGCTTTGACTATGGTTACTAGTGTATTGCCAGTTACTGGTGTAAATGCTGCTGATGAAGAAGTAAGCTGCAGTTACTCACAGGTTGAACAAGCAAACGAAGTAGTTAGTAAAATTGTGTATGATTTAGATCAAGCGGGATACACAGTTTACAATGTTCCTGCTGATGAATCAATTGAATGGAACAGTTTATCAAGTATTAATGGTAAGGAAACTGTTGAAAAGGTATTGGATAAAGGAAATGTAAAAGATTATTTAAAATGCACAACAAGTGATGAAGGAAAACACTTAGCAAAATTGAATGCACAAATTGCAAACTTCCGTGGTAATGATGGTTTAAATGCAAGATTACGTAGAGAATTCGCATCAGGAGGAGCATTATACAATGAAGTAATTTCTAAAGAAGAATGGAGAACTTTAGAAAGTTTGTATAATGAAGTTATTGCGTTTGAAGCTTATATCGAAAATATTCCTTCAGAAGTAGATGAAGCAAATGTTGATGAATACATTGACAATGCAGATAGCTTTAAAGATATGGTTGCTGATTATAAAGATACTTATCTTGACAGCTACATCAGAAAATATGCAGATGCATTATTAACACAAAAAGTTGCAGGTGAGACAACAGTTGAAGATATCTTAGATGGAGATAAATTCGAAAGAACAAATTTATCTAAATTAGAAGATTTTATTAAGAAAGTTGAAGAAGATAAGTGGACTTTCAAAAAAGCAGACGAAACAGAAATCACAGATTTGATTGATTACGAAACTGTTGCTGATGAAGATGAGATTGCAGAAATCATGGAAGGCTTAGACGCTGTTGTTGAAGAAATCAAAGAAGTAAATGATTTATTAAAATCAACTTCAGATGCAAACAAAGCTTTGAAAGCTGTTAAGACAGAAGTAAATGAATTAGTATCAGCAATCAAAGCAAATGATGAAGACAGAGTTTATAGAGCAACAAATGCATTCCGCGCAGAAGATATCGAAAATTTAACTACTTATGTAGATGAATTATTTAGTAAATTCTATACAGTGGATATCAGAGAACGTTCAAACGGCAGATATGCAGTTGAATTAGAACCTGCAGAAATGGCACGCTATTTAACTGAAAAAGACGCTGCTGATTTCTCAGAAAATTCTGGCGTTGGATATTTAATGGTAACATTAGTTGATGCTAAATCTGATGAAACATATTACGATGTGCTGACTGAAGGAAGAACTGAAGTTGAAGATTTATTAGCTGCAGTTGAAGCAATTGAAGAAGTAAATGTTGGAGATTCATTCACTAACACAGAAGCTGAAACTATCTTAGCTGCTAAGAGAGCATTAAATGAATTAGATGTTGTAGGAAGTGATGCAACTGATCCATATCACTTAACATCAAAAGAAAAACGTATGGTAAGAAGTAACGCTGACTTAATTGAATCATTATACTTCAAGTTGATCTTATCAGGTACAGTTGTAAATGATGGATGGATTGATTTAGGTAATGGTAACTGGGATTACTATGTAAATGGTCAAGCATTCAATGGTTGGGTATGTACAGCTAAGGATACTTGGTACTATGTAAGCAATGGTCATATGTTAAGAAATTCATGGGTATGGAGAGATGCTACTTCTGCATACTATGTAGGTAACGATGGCAAGATGCTTTATGGGCCAACTACAACTCCAGATGGTTATGCATTAGATGCTAACGGATTGTGGCATGCTTAATTAGACAACACAAATAAGTATTTCAGAAGAACTCTCAATTCATAATTGAGGGTTCTTTTTTCATGTATATGAAGCATTCTCATCATTTCAATCTGCACTGTTTTATGATAGACTGTATTTATGAAAACGATATATATAACAAGAGAAAAAATTGAAGATGTCATTGCCTGTGTCAAGGAAGGCGGTGTTGTTGCTTTCCCAACAGATACAGTGTATGGATTAGGTGTCATGTATGGAAATTTAGATGCCTTGAATCGATTGAAATTATCGAAAGGAAGACCTGAAAGCAAGCCGATTCCGATGATGATCTCTAGTGTTGCTCAGCTTGAACAGGTGGCTTATGTCAGTCCGCAGGCGCATAAGCTGATTCAAGCATTTATGCCGGGAGCTTTTACCATTATCCTGAAGAAAAAAGCAAGTGTGGAGGATGAATATACGAATGGCTTTGATACAATTGCCTGCCGTATGCCGGAAGATGATTTCATTTTAAAAATGATTGATGCCCTTGGCAGACCTATGCTGGTGACAAGTGCTAATTTAAGCGGACAGCCAACCGGAACGACAACGGATGAAGTCATTCAAAGCTTTGATGGGCGCATTGATATGATTGTATCAGGGGAATGCAAGGGCTTGCTGAGTTCTACGATAGTTTCTGCTGTTGATGAAGTAAAAATTGTAAGAGAAGGACCGATTGCTGAAGAAGAAATCAGAAAAGTACTGGAGGGATGAAAATGAAAGATCTTCAAATTCAAGAAGCCATTCAAAAAGAAGCGCAAAGACAGTTGCAGAATATTGAACTGATTGCATCTGAGAATTATGTATCCAATGATGTTATGGAAGCTGTCGGCAGTATCTTGACCAACAAATATGCCGAAGGATATCCAAATAAGCGCTATTATGGCGGATGCGTAAATGTAGATGTCGTTGAAGAAATTGCTCGTCAGCGTCTATGTCAGATTTTTGGTGCCGAACATGCCAATGTTCAGCCTCATTCCGGCTCACAAGCCAATATGGCTGTATATTTCACTGTTCTGGAACCAGGTGATAAGGTTTTAGGTATGGACTTGGCTGCCGGAGGACATTTAACGCATGGTCATCCTTTGAACTTTTCTGGAACTCTGTATCAATTTGTCAGCTATGGAGTAAATAAAGAAACAGAAATGATCGATTATGATGAAGTAAGAGAGATCGCATTAAAAGAAAAACCGAAACTGATTGTGGCAGGTGCCAGTGCATATCCTCGCTTCATTGACTTTAAAAAATTCAGAGAAATTGCAGATGAAGTAGGGGCCTATTTAATGGTAGATATGGCGCATATTGCTGGTTTAGTTGCAGCAGGAGTTCATCCATCTCCAGTTCCTTCCTGTGATTTTGTTACAAGTACCACACATAAAACATTGCGAGGACCAAGAGGAGGCATTGTTTTATGCAAAGAAAAATATGCTGCCAGCTTAGATAAGCATCTTTTCCCTGGTATTCAGGGAGGCCCATTGATGCATGTCATTGCAGGTAAGGCAGTCTGCTTCCATGAAGCTATGCAGCCTGAATTCAAAGAATACGCTGAACAGATAGTCATCAACTGCAAGGCTTTCTGTGAAGCTTTGAAGCAAGAAGGATTCCGTATCGTAACCGGCGGTACAGATAATCATTTAATCTTAGTTGATGTTATGTCCAGCTTTGGCATTACAGGAAAACAATGTGAGAAAATCTTGGATGAAGTCTGCATCACATGCAATAAAAATGCCATTCCGTTTGATACCCAGAAGCCAATGGTTACCAGCGGTATCCGTTTAGGCACTGCAGCAATGACAACTCGCGGATTCAAAGAAAAAGAATTTATTCAAGTGGCACATTGGATCAAAGAAGCTGTTGTCAATCGTGATGATCAAGAGAAATTGGCAGCGATTCGAAACAGTGTCATTGAATGTACTAAAAACTTTCCGATACAATTTTAATATGAAACAAACAGAGGATCATGCATCATTTTGATCTTCTGTTTTTCTTTGAATAATGACAACATTGTCAGTAAAATAGGGATAATTTCATGCTAAAATAAAAACAGCAGAGGAGATATGGAAATATTATGATAGGGAAAGAAACATTAAATGAAATTAATGCAATGCGGAAAAAAGCATTGCGAGATCAAGGAATCATGATAGCTGTTATGGTACTTGGTGTGTTTGGCGTTGCCTTTTCGCCCGTGCTGGGAATTGTGTTCATCATACTTGTTTTTTTGTTTGGAAGATCTTTGCCATCAAAAAAGAATTACATGAAGCTATACAAGGAAAAAATTGTCCGAGGGGTATATGAACAGATGTTTGATCATGTCAGCTATACTCCGGATAAAGGATTCAGCCGAGAATGGGTAGAAGAGAAACTGCTGATCAGCCGAGGCAATCGCTTTTACAGTGATGACTATGTATCTGGTGAATACAAGGGATGTCATTTTGAAAGAAGTGATGTCACGATGCAGGATCATAGAAGTACAGGAAAATCTTCCTATACAGTTACTTTATTCCGCGGACCATGGATGGTATTTGATTTAGAAAAGTCATTCCAATCTTATACAAAGATTGTAGAAAGAGAATTTTTGAATTCAGGAAAACCAAGTATGTTTTCAATTGATGTCAATGAAATTGAAATGGAAAACACTGAATTCAATCAGCAATTCCGTGTATATACAACCAATGAGCATGATGCCTTTTATGTTCTGACACCGCATTTTATGGAAAAACTGATGGAAATCGAAAAAAGATACGGCGGCAAAATGACTGTAGGCTTGATCAATAGCCAGCTGCATTTGCTGTTATATACGGATGAGAATGCATTTGAAGCTCCTTTGATGGAGGAAGTAACAGAGCAAAATGCAATTGTCTGTCAGCGTCAGGCAGATATTGTATGCGAACTTATTGATAGTCTGGATTTAGACAGAATGGAGGAAACAAAATGATTTGGATCGTATTAGTGATTGTTGCTGTTGTAGTTGTTTGGTATATCGCAGCCATGAACAGTCTTCGTCAAAAGGAAATTAAAATTGATGAAGCCTTGTCCGGCATTGATGTTGCTTTGACAAAAAGATATGATGTGTTGACTAAAAGCTTAGAAGTGGTGAAGGGCTTTGCCAAACATGAAGAAGATATTCTGAGTGAAGTCATCTCATTGCGTCAGGGCATGGATATGAAAGAAAGACAAACTGCGGATCAGAAAATGAATGCCCTGCAGGGAAGAATTTTCGCTTTGGCTGAAAGCTATCCTGAATTGCAGAGCAGTGATGTATTTAAAGAATTTCAGGAACAGATTGCAGATGTGGAAGAACATTTACAGGCTGCAAGACGTGCATATAATGCCAATGTTTCTTCATTGAATCAAAGCATTGTGGCTTTTCCAACAAGCATTGTTGCCAATATGATTCATGCAGAGAAAAGAGAATTCTTCGAAGCAGAAGAAACAAAACGCAAAGATGTAGAAATCAAATTTTAATGAATTGAAATGAATCAAAAGAGTGAGAAATAGAGGCAGGCTTTCTGCTTCTATTTTTTTATAATAGAATTATCTTTATATTGTCTTAATTTGTATAATTTACTTAAATTTTAACAATATAAATGTTATAATAATGGCGATATAGGTAAAGGAGAAAAGAATAATATGCTCAAAGTTTTAAATCATCCACTGATTACGCACAAATTGGCTTTGATGAGAGATGAAAAAGCCTCTACAAAGGTTTTCAGAGAGAATCTTGATGAGATTGCCGGTTTGATGGCTTATGAAATTACCCGTGATATTCCAACGCGTGAAATCGAGATTCAAACACCGATGGCATTATGCAAAACACGGGAAGTAGCTACAGATATTGTAATTGTTCCAATTTTAAGAGCTGGTTTGGGTATGGTCAATGGAATTGCCAACTTAATTCCAAATGCCAAAATTGCTCACATTGGTTTATATCGTGATGAAGAAACCTTAGAACCTCATGAATATTTTGCAAAATATCCAAAACATTTAGAAGATGCTTTTGTCATGATTGTAGATCCAATGCTGGCGACTGGCGGAAGTGCAAATGCAGCCATTACAATGGTCAAAAAACAAGGCGCAAAAAATATTCGTCTGGTATGTCTTGTCGGTGTGCCTGAAGGTGTACGTGCCGTTGAAGATATGCACCCAGATGTAGATATTTACTTAGCTGCATTAGATGAAAAACTGAATGAGAAAGGATATATATTGCCAGGGTTAGGCGATGCAGGAGATAGAATCTTCGGTACAAAATAATGAAAGGCTATCAGATAGCCACGCGTTTTGTTACACGCATTGTTGTAGGAAGTCTGTTGGCTTTGTTTTTGGGAACAAAGCTGGATGAATTTCTGCATACGACACCCTTTTTTCTCATCTGTTTTCTGCTTTATGTGCTGATTGGCACAGGTTATCTACTGATAAAGGAAACACAACATGGAAGCTAAAAAACAAATGATTCGACAAGTTCAGCTATATTCATTCCTTATAATGGCAATAGCATTGCTGATATCCCTTTTTTTCTGGGATAAATCAATTTCTATTGGTATTGTCATAGGAACGCTGACTGGTCTGATTGGATTCAATATGATTGTCAGCATGGCATATCGTATTGAAGGGGAAGGCGGCGGTAAATCAGCAGCCTTCAATTATCTTTTGAGATACATCATGTATGGATGTGTCTTTGCATTAGGCTATATGGCAGGAGCTAATATCTTGGCTATGCTGGTAGGTTTTTTATGTCATAAAGCAGCGCTGTTAGTTTACAGCAAGCGCGCTGACAGGAGGTGAAACCTTGGAAAATTTTAATGGCATTGTGGTAAGTATTGCAGGCTTTGATATCCAAATTCACATCAGTATTCTTGTCTGGCTGGCAATATGTGCCATTATGTCAGTCGTACTGATCGTGGTGGGAAACAAATTCAAAAAAGCTGACCCACATGTTGCACCAAAAGGCATTGTTCTTGTTTTTGAACAAGCTGTCGGGCTGATAACATTTATTGTAGAAAATTCACTGGGCAGAAGTACACGCAAGTATTTATGGTTCTATGGAACATGTATGATGCTGATGCTGATTTCCAATTTAGTCAGTTTATTGGGACTTCAGTCACCGACATCAAATTTAAGTGTCAACGTCACTTTGGCTGTGATGATGTTTGTCATCATTCAAGGAACAGACCTGAAGAACAATGGTATCATCAGTAAGCTTAAGGGTTGGTGTGAACCAATCTGGGTTTTGTTCCCATTGAATATGTTAAGTGATTTTACACTTCCATTATCATTATCATTGCGTTTGTTCGGGAACCTGCTTGGAGGAACCATTATCATGACATTGGTTTATTCGGTGTTCTCTGTCTTGAATTCATTGTTGACGGGTTTAGGAGCGGCATTGTTTGTCGTGACACCATTTTTGCATATGTACTTTGATATTTTCTCAGGGTTCATTCAAACGTACATATTCTTTACATTAGCAACTTTCTTCTTGGGACAAGTACTCCCAGAAGAGGAATAACAACACCATAGGAGGTATAAACATGGGTGAATTTAATGAATTTTTCGTTGCCGGTATGGCGGTTTTAGGTGCTGGTATTGCAATGATTGCTGGTTTAGGGCCAGGGATTGGTGAAGGTATCGCTGCCAGCAAAGCTTGTGAAGCAGTAGGACGTAATCCGGATGCTGAAGGGAAGATCCGTAATATGATGGTATTGGGGATTGCTCTTTCTGAAACTACAGGTATCTACGCTTTGATCATCGCGTTATTATTGATTTTCTTAAGATCATAATTATTTTGTAGTGTAAGGAGGGTATCATGCATGATTGATATTTCAAATTATTTAAGACTAAATCCAACGGATATGATACTCGTTCTGATTTCAACTTTAATTATCTGTCTGTTAGCGAAGAAATATTTTTGGCAAAATGTATTAAATTACTTTGATAATCGCAAGAAAATTATTCAAGATGAATTGGATGCGGCCAAAGCTGCACAGGCAGAAGGTGAAGCTTATAAGCAGCAATATGCTCAGCAGCTGAAAGGAGCTCGTGAAGAAGCTCGAGGCATTATTGAAGAAGCCCGAACAGCTGCAAAGAGTGAAGGCAATGAAATCGTCAATAAAGCAAAACAAGAAGCAAAATTGCAGGTTGAAAAAGCACAGCGTGATATTGCTCAGGAAAAATTAAAAGCTGAAGAAGAAATTAAAAAGGAAATCACAGAAGTTGCATTTATGGCAGCCAGCAAGATTCTTGAAAAGGAAATTGATGAAGAAAGCCAGCAAAAATACGTGGAAGATTTCATTGAGCGTAAAGGAGCCTAGCCATGAAAGAAGCAATGGCAAAAGGATATGGAGATGCATTGTTTGAAATAGGAATTGAACAAAATAAATTAGAGGAATTCCGTAAGCAATGTGATCTGGTAAAAGCAACGCTGAATGATGAATTTATGAGCTTGTTATCTCATCCGAAGATTAAGAAAGAAGAAAAGAAAGAATGTCTTGTCAATGTTTATGGACAGGCATGTGACCCTTTGTTTCTGAATTTTATGAAAGTCATGATTGATAAAAACCGTATCAATATCATTCTTGCGGCTTTTGATGAATTTATCGCTGATTATCTGAATTATCATCACATTGAAATTGCAGAAGTGACCAGTGCATTTCCGCTCAATGAAGAAGATAAGAAGCGTATTCATGATGTATTGGAAAAAAGTCAGTCACAGAAAATTGAATGCAGATGGAAAGTAGATGAAAGTCTATTGGCCGGTCTACGTGTACGTATAAATGACCAGATTCTTGATAACTCTGCGGCGAATCAGTTAGCTCGCTTGAAAGAAGAAGTTGTCAAAGCTGCGCTTAAATAAGTGAGGTGAGCTATTGTGAATTTAAGACCAGAAGAAATTAGTAAAATTATCAAAGACCAAATTCTTAGATATGATGATAAACTGGAAGAAGCCGAAACAGGAACTGTTATTACAGTAGGCGACGGGATTGCCTTGATCCATGGACTTGAAAATGCTATGTCAGGGGAATTGCTTCTGTTTGACAATGATGTCTACGGAATGGTTCAAAACTTGGAAGAAGATCATGTCGGAGCAGTTTTACTTGGCAGTGATGCTGCAATTTCTGAAGGAGATGTTGTAAGACGTACCGGAAGAATTGTGGAAGTACCGGTAGGAGATGAATTGCTGGGACGTGTTGTCAATGCTTTAGGGCAGCCGATTGATGGCAGAGGTCCTTTCAAAGCAACAAAATTCAGACCGATTGAACGTGTGGCCCCAGGGGTAATGACACGTAAATCTGTTCATCAGCCATTACAGACAGGGCTGAAGATCATCGATTCAATGATTCCGATTGGAAAAGGACAGCGTGAGCTGATCATCGGTGACCGTCAGACAGGAAAAACAGCTATTGCTGTGGATACGATCATCAACCAAAAAGGAAAAAATGTGAATTGTATTTATGTCGCTATCGGACAGAAAGCAAGTACAGTTGCACAAATCGTTGAAAGATTAAGAAAACATGGTGCAATGAATTATACAACAGTTGTCAGTGCAACTGCCAGTGAATTGGCTCCGCTGCAGTATATTGCGCCTTACAGCGGATGTGCCATCGGTGAAGAATGGATGGAACAAGGAAAAGATGTATTGATCATTTATGATGATTTAAGCAAACATGCAGTGGCTTATCGTACACTGTCCTTGCTGTTAAAGCGTCCGCCTGGACGAGAAGCTTATCCGGGGGATGTATTCTATCTGCATTCTCGCTTGCTGGAAAGAGCTGCGAAATTAAATGACGATTATGGCGGAGGATCATTGACGGCATTGCCGATCATTGAGACACAGGCCGGAGATATTTCTGCCTATATTCCAACCAATGTTATTTCAATTACTGATGGACAGATTTTCCTGCAGACTGAACTTTTCAATCAAGGGGTTCGTCCTGCAGTAGACAGCGGTTTATCTGTATCACGTGTCGGCGGAAATGCGCAGATCAAAGCAATGAAGCAGGTATCAGGTTCATTGAAGCTGGAATTGGCACAATATCGTGAAATGCAGGCATTCGCAAAATTTGGTTCTGATTTGGATCCATCTACCAAAGCAGTATTGGAACATGGAGAAAAACTGACTGAGTTATTGAAACAAGGACAGTATGATCCAATGCCGGTAGAAGAACAGATTTGTTCTTTGTTTGCGGCTAAACATGGTTTCTTAAAGAAAATCAATGTGAAGCATGTAGCGAAATATGAAGCAGAAATGCTGCGTCACATGCGGACAAGTCACAAAGATATCTTGGAAAGCATTTTGTCAAAACAAACATTGGATGATGAATTAACAAAACAGATCAATGAAGTTTTAACAACATTTACAGAAAGCTTTATTGCAGCGAATGAAGGTTAGTGCTTATGGGAGCTAACAAGGTAGCAATTAAAAATCGTATTCGTTCTATTGATTCTACGATGAAGATTACTAAGGCGATGCAGTTAATTGCGGCCAGTAAATATCAGCGTCAGAAAGAAAGAATGCGCAGAAATAAAGAATATGCATTGCATCTGAAAGAAATTTTAGATGAAATCTTATCCAGCTTAACCAATTGTGATCACCCATATTTAGTGGAAAATCCAGGCAAACCTGCTTGTACAATTGTTTTCACAAGTGATATGGGAATGTGCGGCGGATATAATGCAAATGTATTTAAATTGCTTCAGAGCGAAACAGAAGCAGATGAACAATTGATTGTAGTAGGTCAAAGAGGGGTATCTTGGATCAAAAATAAAGGATTTCATGTCATTGATACTTTGGTACAGGTAGAGGATGATAATTATTCTTTGATGGCTTCTTTGGCAGAAACGGTATTGGAAAAATATTTGAATCAAGAAATATCAAAAATTCAGATCATTTATACAGAGTTTATTAATCCAATGCGTTTTGAACCAAAAAAAGTTACATTGCTTCCAGTTGAAAAGAAAGAAAAAGAGGGAAACAATGTTGATACGATCTTTGAACCTAGTGATGAAGTTATTTTGAATGATTTAATTCCGATGTCGATTAAATCACTGATTTATTCCTATTATTTGGAAACAAAGACGAGTGAACAGGCAAGCCGCAGAATATCCATGGAAACGGCTACTGATAATGCTCAGGAATTAAGAGATACATTGGAATTAGAATACAATCAGGCACGTCAAGCGGCAATTACCCAGGAAATAACGGAAATTGTCGGCGGGGCAAATGCCTTGTAATGAAAGGAACAATTTATGGCAAAAAATATTGGAAAAATTGTTCAAGTAATTGGACCCGTTGTCGATGTGCATTTTGAAGATAAATTGCCTTCATTGAACAATGCCATCGAAATTAACAACACAAACAGTCATGAAAAATTGGTTGTAGAAGTTGCACAGCACATTGGGGATGACAATGTGCGCTGTATTGCCATGGGTTCTACTGATGGACTTGTGCGCGGTATGGAAGCCGTAGATACTGGGGCACCTATCATGGTGCCGGTCGGTGAAGAAGTATTGGGAAGAATGTTTAACGTATTGGGACAGGAAATTGATGGTTTAGGACCATTGCCTGAAACCGTTAAGAAAATGCCGATTCACCGAGAAGCACCTGCATTTGATCAGCAGCAGACAACAGCAGAAGTGTTTGAAACAGGAATCAAAGTAATTGATTTACTTTGTCCATATCCTAGAGGCGGAAAGATTGGTTTATTTGGCGGTGCCGGTGTAGGTAAAACGGTATTGATCCAAGAGCTGATCCACAATATTGCAACTGAGCATGGCGGTCTTTCAGTTGTTGCTGGGGTCGGTGAAAGAACTCGTGAAGGAAACGACCTTTACAATGAAATGAAAGAAACTGGCGTTTTAAATAAGACAGTTCTTGTTTATGGACAGATGAATGAATCTCCAGGTGCCAGAATGCGTGTGGCCTTGTCTGGTCTGACAATGGCAGAACATTATCGCGATGTCAATCACCAGGATGTATTGTTATTTATTGATAACATTTTCCGTTTTACACAAGCTGGTTCAGAAGTCAGTGCTTTGCTGGGACGTATGCCTTCAGCGGTAGGTTATCAGCCTACATTAGCCACTGAAATGGGACAATTGCAGGAACGTATTACTTCGACAAAAGATGGATCTATCACATCTGTTCAGGCAATTTATGTGCCTGCAGATGACTTGACTGACCCTGCCCCTGCAACAGCTTTCAGTCATTTGGATGCTAAGACAGTATTGGACCGCGGAATCGCTGCCCTTGGAATTTATCCGGCTGTCGATGCCTTGGAATCGAATTCACGTATGTTAGATCCGCTTGTAGTCGGTGAAGAACATTATCAAGTAGCACGCGGGGTTCAGGAATTATTGCAGAGATACAAAGAACTGCAGGATATTATCGCCATCTTAGGTATGGATGAATTAAGTGAAGAAGATAAAGTGATCGTAAATCGTGCCCGACGTGTACGTAATTTCTTGTCTCAGCCATTCTTTGCCGGAGAACAGTTTACCGGCATGAAAGGACGTTATGTATCAAAAGAAGATACAGTGCGTTCATTCAAAGCATTGTTAGCGGGTGATTATGATCAATATCCAGAACAAGCATTTATGTTTGTCGGAACGATTGAGGAAGTAGTGGAAAAAGCGAAAACGCTGGGTGAATAAATATGATGAAAGTAAAAATCGTAACTCCTCAAGGTTTATACAATACGTATGAAGTGGAGAAAATCCATGTTACGACTTCTGATGGAGAGTGTGCGCTGCTTTCCAATCATATGCCGATGGTAGCTATGCTTCAGATCAGTCCGATGATCTTAATCATAGATAAAGAAGATAAGATCTTTGCGATATCTGGAGGAATTCTGCATTTAGCTGATAATCAAGCAGAAATACTTGTGGACAGTATTGAAGGGCAAGAGGAAATTGATTTGGCCCGAGCAAATGCCGCAAAAGAAAGGGCACAGAAACGCTTGGAAAAAAGAGATGCGAATACTTCAATACGCCGCGCAGAAGTAGCTATGCAAAGAGCGGTTAATCGTATTCACGTAAAAAGCTTGAAAAGCTGATGAGCAAATCATCGGCTTTTTTCTTGAATGAAATGTAACTAAAAAGGGATTATGAGTGACAAAAGTGTAAGTGTATAGGAAAGAAGTTGTGCTATACTGGAGATATACAAGGAGAGATTGATATGAAAAGGATGATAAGTATTTTAACAGCTGCTCTGCTTGTCATAAGCGGATGTTCAGCACCACAGCAAGAAAGTGAACCTGAAATTGAAACAGTAACAGGAACTCAATCAGAAATTGCACAAGCGTATGCACAGTATTTTGCCGAAGGAAATTTTGATGCACTGGAAACAGCCTTTACTTATGATGAAGCAATGATCAGTGCAATTGAAAATGGACAATTCCGAGCTTCACTGGAAATGTCACAGAAATTATTAGGAGAATTGCAGGAAATAAGTGAACCATTTTTAGTGGAACAGCAAGGATATGAGATTCAAAGTGTACCGATGATTTTTGAAAATGATCAAATCAATTTAAATGTTGTATTTGATGATGCGGATCAAATTGCAGGAGTAAGCTTAGGAGCTTATGATACAGGGGAAGCTTTGATTGAACTTCACGGCATTGAAAAAGAGTTGAGTTTTACAGCCAGAGACGGAAAGGAATTGAGCGGAACATTGACCTTGCCGGATACAGAAGGAACTTATCCTGTCGTTGTATTGGTGCATGGGTCAGGAGCATTGGACCGAGATGAACAGATTACACCGCAGAACAAAGTGTTCAGAGATATTGCTTGGCTGTTAGCTGAACAGGGAGTTGCAACGTATCGCTATGACAAACGAACTTATTTGTATGGTGAAGAATTGTTAAATGATTATGATTTTACAGTTTATGATGAAACAGTCAATGATGCTATTGATGCTGTCAACTGGGTCAAGGAACAGGAAAATGTTGATCCGACACAAGTATATGTTTTAGGACATAGTTTAGGCGGTATGATGATTCCGGCCATTGCACAGGCTTATAATGCCAGAGGATATATTATGATGGCAGCTCCTGTGACAAACATGGCTGATCTGATTATTGAACAAGTAAATTACTTAGCTAATTTAGATGGCACAGTGACTGAAGAAGAAAAAACACAGGTAGAAGGCATGACAAATGAATTCAAGATGTTGGATGATCTAGACAGTATGCCGGAAGACCAATTATTCTATGGCGGATATAAAGCTTACTGGGAAAGTATATTAAACTATGATCCAATTGCAACTGCAGAAAGTATCAGTGCCCCAGTATTAGTTCTGCAAGGTGAAGAAGACTACCAAGTTCCGTTGAGAGAATTTGAAATGTGGCAGGAAGCATTCGGTGATGCAATCAACTGGGAATTCCATTCTTACTCAGGGTTAACTCATCTGATGCAGGCAGGAAGTTTAGAAGAAGGATCTGCAAGTTATAGTGTGCCTTCTGTAGTTGACAACAGAGTCATTGATGACATTGTAAAATTTATTGATTCCAACAGGATTTCTCATTAGAGAAGTCCTTTTTTCTTTCATATCTCTATGAGATTCAGTTATGCAATGACTTACATAAAAAAAAAAAAAAAATAGAATTCCAATAGGGAAAGAGAAAGAAAGAGAGGAAAAAATTTATGAATAACTTTAAGAAGTTATTAGCTAGTGCTATGGCTTTGACTATGGTTACTAGTGTTGTACCAGTTACTGGTGTAAATGCAGCTGTTGCATCATCAGAAACTAGCTGTGACATTGCTGCTGCAAAATATGTTGCCTTTGAAAGAAAACTAGAGGCAAATACAGCATTAGATGGCGAAAATGCAACAATTTACACAATGAATTCTGATATGACAATTGATCGAGTAAATGTCATGGACTTCATTTTAGCAAACTCAGGAGAAGTAAAAACTGATTATGATTCATTATCAGGTGATGAACACAAGATCGTACTGATTGACGTTGATAATGATACCCCTGCAGATACAAAATATAGTATCGACGGAAAAGAAGGAAATTTAGCACAAACTAAATCAGATCTTGAACCTGTAGCGGGCAATGTTATTATTGTTGAAAGTACAGATGGTTCTGCTAAAAGTGTTACAGTGGACGAACTGCTTGCAAGTTTATCTGTAGATGGTGATAGTGTTAATTACAAATATGTAGCTAGTACGTCATTAGAAAATAAGAGCGCAGGTTTCTTCACTGATTTGTATGATGGTAAAGATTGCCAAAGTGCAGTTGGCGGCTATTACTATGGTGAAGCAGCTGAATATGCAGTAGAAGTTGCAAATACTATTAGAACATATTTTGGTAAGGACTATGATGGAACAACAGATGGAAAACTATCTGGCTGGATCATTACTAACAGTACAACAGATAGTATGCTGAATAGTTGGGCAAATGAATTAGAAAATTTAGTAAGAGATTATTCTTCAAATTTGACAGAATATCAAGCAGAATTAGTTGATGGTAAATTGTCAGAAATCTATGGCCGTTTAGGTAAAGGTGAAGGAAGCGAAACTTATGAAAAAGAATTAGCTGATTTTGTTGAAGCTTTGACTGACGGCGAAGGAATTAATGGAGTACTTTCATTAGAAGATTTCTTAGATACTACTGGCGGTGATAAAGATGGAACAATTACAAAAGCAGAAGTTAATGCTCAAATCAAAGCAATTAAAGCATTGAATTCTTATAAGTTCTATAAAGATGAATCAGTAGTTGCAGATTTGATTGCAGAATATGAAAATATGTTGACTACAATTGATGAAATCACTGATGCTTTGAATACAAAGAATAACGAAGCTTATGCAGAATATATCGATGGTGGTTCAAAATCAACTAGAGCATGGGTTAAAAAAGAATTAGCAAAAGGTGAAGATGAAAATTTAATCGGAACTATTACAACAGAAAATTATTTAAAATTGAAAGCATTCAAAGAAGAAGTAGTAGATGTTGTATGGACTATGGAAGCAAAAGCATATGCTAATAACTACACTGATAAATCAGGTAAAAATGTATTTGCTACAACTGCACAGAAAAATGTTGTTATGACAGATTTCGGTTCAGAATTCGATAAAGGATTATTGACATTTGATCGTGTAAATGGAACTTGGTATTACGATGATGTTGTTGAACACATGGAACAAGTAATCGCAAGTTTAGATTTAATCGAAAATGAATTGTCTAAATTAGAAGCAGTTACATTAACAGCTAATGACAGAGATTTATTAAATAGCATCGATGATGCAGTATTCTACTTGAAAGAATACTCTGAAGACAATTTAACTTCTGCTCAGACTCGTGAATTGAGAAATGCAGAACGTAAGATTGACGAATTATTAGAAGCATATCGTGTTAAATTTGGTACAGTTGGAACAACTACTGGATGGGTAGACATGGGTAACGGTAACTGGAAGTACTATGAAGCAGATGGAACAGCTCCAACTAAATGGATCTGCTCTGCTCCAAACACTTGGTACTATGTACAGAATGGTGTTATGTTAAGAAATGCATGGGTATGGAGAGATGCAAATTCTGCATACTATGTAGGTGATGACGGTGTTATGGTTTACGGACCAACAACTGTTAACGGATATGAATTGGATGCTAACGGTTTGTGGCACAGATAATTTATCACTCATAAACTAATCAATTAAACTCATTAATCTCATTAATCTATAAATGGAAGACTTCTCAATACGAGAGGTCTTCTTTTTCTATATTCTTTCACTAGATTCAGTTATGCAATGACTTACATGATTGTGTCCGAAAAATAAGAATTCCAATAGGGAAAGAGAAAGAAAGAGAGGAAAAAATTTATGAATAACTTTAAGAAGTTATTAGCTAGTGCTATGGCTTTGAGTATGGTTGCTAGTGTGTTACCAACAAATCAAGTTAGTGCTGATTCTTTGGTAACTGTTTGCCAAGAATATTCAGAAGATGTAGCATTAATGCGTACTAATTTAAACAAATTGTTAAATCTCATAACTGATGAAGATACAGAAAGAGATTATACAAATGTACAATTAGACGATGAAATTATTTGGGAAGGCAGTGAAAAAACTGTAGAAGAAGTATTGAATTTAACTTTTACTACTGAATCAGTTGATGCAGCTTCTTATGAAGTGCCAGTTAAGTTTAATACATTAGAAGAATTAAAAGCTTATGTAACAGCAAACCCAGACAAATCTATAGGATGGAAAGAAAACACAGTAGATGTTGATAAAGATACTGAATTTACTGATGGAACAGACAAAATGTTAGGATCAGACGTTGTAACTAAGGATTGGTATAAAAATGATCAATTTAATACTGAAAGTTTTAATTATTACAAATTTGAAACAGTTACAATTTCAAATGAATGGACTTTTGCTGAAGGATTAGCTAAATATGCAGATTGCTTATCAGAATCAGCTGCTGCAAAACATTTAGGCGGTTTAGTTGATGGAGTAAATGGATTAGAAAAAACAATTAAAGAAAACAACTTAAAATTCTATTCAAAAGAAGAAAATTCAGATGAATTCCCAGAAGACGTACATTCAGTGGGAACAGGCGATTATCTAGATAAAAATGGTGATTTAGACAGTACAAAGATCACTGCAATGAAAAATGATTATTACGAATTGATTGAAAATGCATATGTAGGAAATTTAAGCTCAGATTATGCATCAATCTATGAAACAACAATTCAAATGTATGAAGATGCCTTTGATGCTTTTGGTACAAATGTTGAAATTGAAGGCTTAGAAAGATATATCGATGCATTAGAAAAAGCAATCTTGGATTTAGCCGATAAAACTGGTGCAACTGATGCAAGATTAGATGAAGTAGTTGATAATGTTGATGCTACAAATTCTAACTTAAAAGCATGGGAAGATTTATTAGAAGATGTTCAAAAGAACAAACTTACAGGTGATAATCTTCCTCGCTATGCAGACGTTGAAGAAGCAGAAGAAGTAGTTGAATTAGTTGGAATTATTGAAGATAGTATTACGCGAATTGAAGATGTATTAGACTTTGTTAAGAAATCAAATGAAGCTGTTAAGGAATTTACTACACGCCAGAGTAATGGAGCAGGCAAGAAAACAATTGCCTACAAACAAGTAGAAACAGTTTTAGCTGAAATGTCAAAAGATGAACCAGAATTAGAAATCGCTGATTTGACTACTGTAGAAATTGATAGATTAGTAAACTATGTAGAAGAAGTAGTTGAACATATCGTGACTCCAGAAGTAAGAAGAACAGGATCTACAGCTCAATACTATTTACGATTAACACCAAGTGAATACTATGGTAATTTAACAACTAATCAGATTAATAAATATTTAGGATACGTCGGTATTGAAGGTGATTTAGATGGTATCTTTGCAGTAGATAGAGAAGATGGAACAACTGTTTATGACTCATTTGTTGCATATAGAGATAAAGTATTAGCAGATGTTGATACATTAGAAAATGGATTAGATGGCGTAACAGTAAATAATCTTAATTCAGCAAATGCTTCTAAAGTTTTAAATGCAAAAGCAGCGTCAAGCAGAGTTGCAAAATACACTTTGACTGACGAACAAGAAGATGCTGTTGAAGAAGCAAATATGGTAATCGATGTCTTATATACAAAGATGTTGGTAGATGGTATTGTAGCTAATCAAACTGGTTGGGTTGACTTAGGTAACGGTAACTGGGATTACTACGATGAAAATGGTACAGCATTCACAGGTTGGGTATGCTCAGCTAAGGATGTTTGGTACTATGTAAGCAACGGACACATGTTAAGAAATGCATGGGTATGGAGAGATGCTACATCTGCATACTATGTAGGTAATGACGGTGTTATGTTATACGGACCAGCTACAACTCCAGATGGATATACAATCGATGCTAACGGATTGTGGCACGCATAATCTAAATTAAAACTTATTTCAATAAAAACTCATTAATCTTTAATTGAAGACTTCTCAATATGAGAGGTCTTCTTTTTCAGTTATAGGATATTGATTAACAAAGACGAAAAATGTTATAATTAGGGAAACTAAAGTATAATACTTTTGATTCCCTAATGGAGGTGCTTTATGTTTATTGCAAGAGAGAAAGAAATGCAGACGCTTATACAAATGGCAGAATCCAACAAATTTGAGTTCATGGTTATTTATGGACGAAGACGTGTAGGAAAGACAGAATTATTGAATCAATTAGCAAAAAAGTATAAAACATTATTTTATTCTGCACAAGAAAAAAATGATGCCATGAATCTATTGAGTTTTTCTGAGCGTACAGCAGAATATTATCATTTAGGAAAAGGCTTTTATTTTTCTTCTTGGGAGAATGCATTTGAATTTATCGGCAATCAAGAGGAGGAAAGACTTATATTAATTATTGATGAATTTCCATTTATTGCATTAGAAAATCCGACAATCATGTCGATACTTGAACATATAATTGATCATAATTGGTCAAAGAAAAATATTAAACTTATATTATGCGGCAGTTCAATTTCATTTATGGAAAAAGAAGTACTGTCTTCTAAATCACCTTTATATGGAAGAAGAACAGGCTCAATGGAAATTAAACCTTTTGATTATTATGATGCTTCTTTATTTACAGAGAATTTGAGTGCAGAAACAAAAGCGTATATATATGGAATATTTGGAGGAATACCAAAATATCTTGAATTATATGATGCAGATGACACATTAAAAAAGAACATAGAAAGTCAAATATTAAAGAACACATCATATTTATTTGAAGAACCTACATATTTGCTGAAAACAGAATTGAGAGAGATAAGTGTTTATAATTCGATATTAGAAGCACTGGCAAACGGCAATGCAAAAATAAGTGAAATTGCTAATCAGATTCATGAAGAAAATACAAAAACATCAAAATATATCAATGTCCTAAATCAATTAAGAATTACTGAAAAAATAGTACCAGCAACAGAAGAAATTGCACAAAGCAAAAAAACACTTTATCAATTTCAAGACAATTTCTTTCATTTCTGGTATCGGTTTGTATTTCCGCACAAACAGGAAATTGAATTATTTGGTGAAGAAATTGGATATCAATTTATCGAAAATAATTTAAATCAATATATGGGAAGTATATTTGAAAAAATGTGCATGGAGTATCTCATTCGACTGGTAAAGAAAGGTCAATTATCATTTATTCCTCAACATATCGGAAAGTGGTGGGGTGCAAATCCTTATCGGAAAAACGAAAAAGGATATCCTATGCAAGATGACATCGATATATTGATGTACAACAAAGATTATTGCTTGCTTGGAGAATGCAAGTTTAAAAACGAGAATTTTAAAGTTGAAGATTTCATGATCTTAACTGAAAGAGCGAAAATGTTTCATCAAGAACATAAATTATATTATTTATTCTCAAAAAAAGGTTTTGATAAGAAACTCATACAAATTGCTGATGAGAATACACATGTTCATTTGATTACATTGGATAATTTATATAGCATATAGTCCCAGAGGATTTAAAAAGTCCTCTTTTTTTTGCTCTTTCATGCGATTCAGTTATGCAATGACTTACATGATTGTGTCCGAAAAACAAGAATTCCAATAGGGAAAGAGAAAGAAAGAGAGGAAAAAATTTATGAATAACTTTAAGAAGTTATTAGCTAGTGCTATGGCTTTGTCTATGGTTGCTAGTGTGTTGCCTGCAAGCACTCATGTTCATGCTGCTAATGCTGTTACCAACACAGTAGATGCTAGCGGCTGGGAATCAAACGGTGCTAGTGTTCGCTTTGACAGAGATGGTAATGCATACATCGGTACAGAACCTGGTGGAGCTTTAAACAGAGAAAACAACTCAAGAATTACTGCAAACGGAACTACTATTTCTGCACATGTAGGATTAGAAGGCTATGAAGCAGGTGAATTATTTGTTTTAGATGTTGTGCTTGAAGATTTGAGTGCACAATATGCTTCAGAATTTTATGCTACAACTACAAAAACAGATAATGGATATGTTATTTCAACTGGATTTGGTCCAGAAACAATTGATGTAAAGGAAAATGGTATTTACACATATAATTGGACATTCAAAAAAGATGAAGAAAATAACTTATCTGCAGTATTTACAGTTGAAAACTATGATGAACTAGTAGGTACTATTGAAGTAGAAAATGTTACAACATATGGTGATGTAGAATCAATTCGTTATATGTGGGCGTTTGGTAGAGGTGCTGATCCTAGTTCTTATGCATTAGACAGAGAATTAGTCATCTATGATACACTTCCTTCTAAAGATGATGAAGAAGAAGTAGATACTGGTGTGTGTGATCTGAATACATTAAAAGTTGATGATTATGCGGAAGCTATCTTAATGGATTTAGAAAACGCTGGTAAAGATTTAGAAACTGTTCAATTAGGTGACAGAATTAATTGGCATAATTTGAATTCATTATTAGAAGAAGGCAAAGATGCAGGTGCTACATTCAATTCAATGCTGAATGAAATGAACGGAATCTTTGATGCACGTGTAAACAACTGTACAGGAAGCCGTGAAGCTAGTGATGATGTTAAATATATCGCTGGATTCAAAGAAGGATTAGCTGATATGGATGATCTTTTCGATGATTTAGCTGCTGCAGTAAAAGCAGAAGAAATCAAAGATGAAAAAGATTGGAAAGCTAATTACGAAGATCTTTACAACAGATTATTAGCAAACGAAAAATATTTAGGCAATACTACATGGAATAAAAATAGAGTAAGCAGATTCGAAGACAATGCAGATGCATTCAAAGATATGGTTGCTGTATACAAAGATGAATTCTATGATGTATACGCTGAAGAATATGTAGAAAGCTTAAAGAAAGAATTTGCTAAAGAATTAGAATTAGATAAGAATGACAAATATCAAGGAAGATCTTTAGCTGCATTAACTAAGAAATTAGAAGAAGTTCAAGCATCTGATGAATATACATTATACGGTGAAGAAGCTGATGTAGTTGAAATTATCGATGCAGTAGAAAATGTCATTGCTGATTTAGAAACAGTTGATGAATTGTTAGATTCTTCTTCTGATGTAAACAAAGCTTACAGATCAGTAAGAAGTGATGTGAATCGTTTAGCTAATAAGAATGATGAAGCTGCATTAGATGTAATTGACAAATACTTCTCAGCAGAAGATATTGAAGCTGTACAGGCATATGTAGAAGAAGTTGTAAGCGAATTCTATACTTATGAAACTAGAGAAAGATCAAGCGGACGTTATTATGTAAGAGAAACTGCTACTGATTTAGCTGCTTATATCGATAACAACGATATTGATGAAAACGTAAGAGCTATCTTAACTACAATCTTAGATGCTGACCAGAAATCAGAAGACACAGTTTATGATGTATTGGTTGACACTGATGTAACTGTAGTTACAAAAGAAGACTTGATTGCCATTGTTGAAGAAGCTGAAGGTGTAGAATTGAAATGGACTTACACTACTGGTGAAATTGACTTAGTTGACAATGCAATGGATGCATTGGAAAAATTGCTTGCAAAAGACAGTAAATATGAACTGAATGCACGTGAAAGACGTTCATTAGAAGCAGAACAGGATCGTTTAGAAAGAATCAGTAACAGAGTGAAAAATGCAGAAGCAGAAATCATCGTGACTAAAGACTGGTGGGTATTTGAAAACGGTCAATGGGTATTCTACCAAGACGGACGTACAGTATCTAACGTTTGGGTAGCTGACCACAACAATGACTGGTATTATGCAGGAGCTAACGGAGTTATGTTAACTAACTCTTGGATCGCACGTGATTCTAGCTTACAGGTATGGTACTATGTAGGTGCTGATGGTAAGATGGTTACTAACACTGTAGTTGATGGATGCACTATCGATGCTAACGGTGAATGGCACGCATAATCTAAATTAATTAAACTCATTAATCTCATTAATCTATAGAAAGGATTTCTCCCAATCGAGAAATCCTTTTTTATGTAATATTCGATTTAAAATACAGTGGTCTATTTTTGATTCTGACACGAAGATAGAAGTTATTATAATTAAAACACGGGCATAGAAGCTATCTCCTGAAAATTTCGTATTTTTTTAATATTTATTCTTTAAATTTTTTAAAAATATGTTATACTCTATACGGTCATTCACCTTTCTATGATAACTACTACAACGAATGACAAACTTTATGGGTCAGAAATGATCCGAATTCAATTCAGTCCTTGCCCCACAAGGACTTTTCTTTTACAAAAAAAAGATGACGTTCATCATCTTATTTCTTAAAACATCATTGTTAATGGCATTAAGCATATGCCTGCAAATGTTGCGTATAAAGCAATTTTCGGATAACCATAATCCTTTGAAGAAGGAAGCAATTCTTCAATAGCAATATATAACATAATACCTGAAATCAATGAGAAAATAATACCAAGCATGAAATCATTGATAAAGGGTCTTAATACAACAAATGCCAGCAAGGCTCCCAATGGCTCTGTGATAGAAGATAAGAAAGTATATCCCAGAGCTTTTTTACGTGATCCAGTGGAAAAATAAATTGGTAATGCCACAGTAATTCCTTCCGGAATGTTATGGAAAGCAATGGCCAAGGCAATTGTCAGACCTAATTCAATAGAATCAAAGCCAGCCATAAATGTTGCAATTCCTTCAGGAAAATTATGCAGAGCTAAGGCCATCATGGAGATAAATCCTACACGGTATAAGTTTTCATGCTTCGCTTCATGAGTTTCCTTATTTTCTTCATGCGGAACAAATTTATCAAGCATTGCAGCAAATACAATGCCCAATGCCAAAAATAGAACCATCAATATCGTAGCCAATGGTTTATTTGAATCTATTCCAAAATATGCCATAGCATTTGGAATCAGCTCTGTATAAGAGACGGAGATCATCACGCCCCCTGCAAAAGCCAAAGAAGCACTGATGAGTTTTTCATTTTTCCCATTCGTAAAAAATATGATCAAAGCACCAATCATTGTCGACAAACCCGCAAGTGTTGACAAGAATAGTGCTCGTAAAGCCACATCTTCAAACATACATACTCACATCCTTTAACCTCTAGTTTACTTTCTTTTCAATAAATAGGCAAATTAAACGACTTGTTTTCATAGACTGTACTTGACAAACTGTATTAACTGTATTAGTGTATTAGCAGGAATAGTGCAGTAAAGAAAGGAGGTTCATATGTTTCTTTTAAATCCAAAAGATAAAACACCAATTTTTTCACAGCTGAAAAAACAGATACTTGATTTTATTGCTTTAGGTATATTAAAAGAAAATGATCAATTGCCAAGTGTTCGCTCACTTGCTAGTGATTTAGGCATAAACCCCAATACTGTGGCCAAAGCCTATCAAGAATTGGAATTAGAAGGATACCTATATACAATGGCAGGCAAAGGCGTATTCGTCAATAAAGCAGAAATAGGTGAAAAGGTCATTGAAGAAAAATTGCATGACTTTAAATATTCCATCATCGAATGTCAGAAATACGGCATCACCTATGAACAACTGCAGAAGGTATTGGACGAAACAGCTAAGAAGGGGGTGGAAGCATGCTGAAAATTGAAAGTGTAACAAAAATTCTGGGCAGCAAAGAAGTGCTGAAGGACTGCAATTGGGAAGTAATTACAGGAACGGTGACTGGATTGATCGGACCTAACGGAGCAGGTAAATCCACACTATTAAGATGTATCAGCGATGTATATCAGTGTGATAAGGGGAAGATTACATTGGATGAAGAAGTGATTGCCGGAAATGTGGAATTGAAGAGAGAGATCTTGCTTCTGAGTGATGATCCATATTATATGCATAATGCTTCCATTCATGATATGAAAGAATTCTATAAGATCTTTTATCCACAGTTTGATGAAATAGCATATGATAAATATCTGAAATTATTTCGATTGGATGAAAAGAAAGTAATGAATAACTTCTCCAAAGGAATGAAACGCCAGGCATTTATCCTAATGGCTTTAGCAATTAAACCAAAATTATTGCTTTTGGATGAATCCTTTGATGGCTTAGATCCAATGATGCGCTTGTTATTCAAACGAGCGATTGCCGAATGCATTGAAGACGGCAACATGACCATTATCATTTCTTCGCATAACTTAAGAGAATTAGAAGATATTTGTGATTCATTTGCCATACTGGAAGATCACAGCATCAGCAGTGCCGGTATCATTGATGAGAAAAAAGATGATATTCATAAAATACAGCTTGCTTATGCAGAAGAAAAAACAAGAGAAGATTTTGCAGATTTCAATATCATTCATTATTCACAGACCTCACGAGTGATTAATTTGGTTGTAGAAGGAAATCTGGAAGAAATCCAAGAAAAGCTTGAAGCAACAAATCCGCTTTTAATGGAAGTGCTGAGTGTTTCTTTAGAAGAAATCTTCTTATATGAAATGGAAAAGAAAGGGGTATTTAAATATGAGTGAAACAGCAAAAATCTATTTTAAATCACTGCTTCTCAAAAACAAAAAGCTCATTGCATTATATACCTTTGTCTTATTTATCATTTATCCATTAGCAGTCATTGTCGGCGGGAGCTATTTTGATGGTATGGGTATCTATTGGTATCAGATTATCATGACCATTGCAGTTATGGTTTTGCCGGTCATGAGCTTTCGCTTCAATGTAAATAAAAAGAGTGTTGATACGTATTATTCATTGCCGATCAGTAAAAAGGAATTATACATTGTGCACTATTTAGCGCCGCTTGCGGCACTGATTGTTCCGATGCTTGTGATGTTTTTATTGGCCACAGCGCTTGGCCTTGCATTATATCCTGCGGAAATCATCAAGCAGGGTCTAGTGAATCGCATTCTTTCATTCATTGTCTTGATATTGATCAATACAACGCAATATTCACTGAATACATGGGCCGTGAATAAAGCCAATAGTTTCTTAGATTCTGCGTTGATTGTATTGGGCTATACGGCAGCTCCTTATTTGGTGTATGTCGCAGTGCAAATCTTTGTTAGTGATCAAATGGTTTGGACAGGATTGGAAATAGCATTCAATTTTCGGATAATTCTGCAGATATTCTCACCTATCTGGGTCGGTTTTTCAAGTGTGGACCAATATAATCTGGGCGGAAAAGGGATTGTTAGGCATGAAGATATTTTCTGGGCAGTCTTCCAGATTATCTTAGGTGCAATATTGGCTTATCTGGCCTATCGTCAGTTCTGCAAACGCAAAGGTGAAGACGCTGAACAGATGACAACTGATTTCTGGACATATCCGTTCTTGATTCACTTGGCCAGCATCTGCATAGTTTCATTCTTTGATTTATTGAACTCCGATGTAATTATCATGATCATCTATATCTCGTTATCTTTTGTTATCTTTATGATCATGAACTTCATTGCGAAACGCAGCTTTGCCTTTGATTGGCACTTAGTGGCTCGTTATGCCGTAATTGTTGCCTTGTTTACCGGATTCCGTCTCATATCAAAGGAAACATATTTCTTCGGTATCAATAAGCAGCATGTCAATATGTATAATGTCGATGTGGTGTTTATAACAATCAACCGCCTTGATGAAACTACTTCTCCAAGCGGTGATTATTCTTATAAGGAAGCAATGGATACAAAAAGAATAGAGATGGACAGTGCTTCAATAAAAGAAGAAAAGTTTGTGGAGGCTATTCAAGAGCTACAGGATATTGCTGCGGAAGAATTCAAAGAGGGTGTATACAATACTTATGATTGGAATGGTGCAGTATCCAGAAGAAGAGAATATTACATTCAAGTGGAATACCACGATATATTGCCAAACGGTCATGAGACTACAATAGCTTCACGTCACTATTCTTTCCAAGAATCAAAAGTGAAAAATATAATAGGAGAATTTGATTTTGAGGAAATTGATGCTTACGGTGAAACAATAGAAGTATAAGAATGAAAAGGGAAAAAGAAAGGTTCTGCTGAGAATGATCAATCATTCAGTTAAATATTTAAAGAAAAGGGAAAGAAAGGTTTTACAAATTTGAACAATGCAGGGAATATGAGTCTGACTTATATTCCCTTTGTACTGAAAGCATCAATAAGACTGAATTTATCGCATTTTTTCGAATTTTCTTGCATAAAGGACTTGCGTAATCTTTACGTGTTGTGCTATCATATATGAGCACTTACTTTGGATAGACCAAATATTCAAGGCGGAAGGAGAAAGAAATATGAAAAAAGGAATTCACCCAACATACAATCGCATTATTGTGAAATGTAGTTCATGCGGCAATGAATTTGAAACAGGATCAACTGCTAAAGAATTAAGAATTGATACTTGCTCAAATTGCCACCCATTCTTCACAGGAAGACAACGTTTCGCAGCTGCGCAAGGTAGAATTGAAAAATTCAACAAAAAATACGGACTTAAATAAGAAAACAAAGAATGAGGACTTGAAAGTCCTTTTTTCTTGTGCTGAATTTATGTATAATAGTTATGTTAAACAGGAAGGTATAGTATTATGTATAAGCAATATCGAGAAGGCTGGATTGAAGTTATTACAGGATGTATGTTTGCAGGCAAGACAGAGGAATTGATTCGCCGAATCAATGTACTGCAGTTTGCCAAAAAGAGAATTGTTGTATTTAAACCATCCATTGATGATCGTTATAGTATTGACAGAGTAGTTTCTCATGCAGGAACCAGTATTGAGAGCTATGCTATTTCGAAATCAGAAGAAATATTGGAATTGGCGAAAGATGCAGAAGTAATTGCCATTGATGAAGTACAGTTCTTTGATGAAGGTATTGTCGATGTATGTAATTATTATGCCGACAGAGGTGTGCGTGTCATGTGTGCAGGGCTGGATATGGATTTCAGAGGAGAACCTTTCAGCATGATGCCTCGTTTGATGACACAGGCTGAATTTGTGACAAAACTGACGGCTGTATGTACAAAATGCGGAGCTCCGGCAACACGTACACAGCGTATCGTGAATGGACAGCCGGCACATTATAATGATCCAATCGTACTGGTAGGTGCCAGTGAGGCATATGAAGCAAGATGCCGTCATTGTCACGATGTGCCAGGCAAGAAAAAATTAAAATAAAAAAGAAAGGGTGTGTATTATGAACGCAATGATCGAAAGACTTGAAAGCATTGTTGCCCGATATAAAGAATTAGGAGATTTGCTTTTAGCCCCAGAAACATTGGCGGATAACCGTTTGATGGCAAAACTGGCCAAAGAACAGGCTTCTTTGACTCAGATCGTGGAAACATATGACGAATATAAAAAAGTAGATGAAGGATTGAAAGAAGCGCATGAATTGTTAAAAGAACATGATGAAGAAATGCGTGAAATGGCGAAAATGGAAATTGAAGAATTGGAGCCGAAGAAAGAAGAATTGCATCAGAAATTGGAAATCTTACTGATTCCGAAAGATCCAATGGATGAAAATAACGCAATCGTGGAAATCCGCGGGGCTGCTGGCGGAGATGAAGGAAATATTTTTGCCGGAGACTTGTATCGTATGTATACACGTTATGCCGAAACAATGGGCTGGAAGGTTGAGCTGATGGAAGTTCAGGAAGCTGAAGCCGGAGGATTCTCTTTGGTCAGCTTCATGATCAAGGGTCAGCATGCTTATGGTGCATTGAAGTATGAATCTGGAAGTCATCGTGTACAGCGTGTGCCGAAGACAGAATCTGCAGGACGTATTCATACTTCCACAGCGACTGTTTTGGTATCTCCTGAAGTTGAAGAGGATGATTTTGATATCGATCCAAATGATTTGGAAATCGATACTTGCAGAGCCAGCGGTGCCGGCGGACAGCACATCAATAAGACAGACTCTGCTGTACGTATCCTGCATAAGCCGACAGGCATTGTGGTGAAGTGCCAGGATGGAAGAAGCCAGCATGAAAACAAAGCGACAGCCATGCGTCTGATTCGTGCCCGTGTGTATGAAGATCACATGGCCAAAGTTGAGGCAGAAGCAGGAGCTGAAAGAAGAAGCAAGATCGGGACTGGGGATCGAAGTGAAAAGATCCGTACTTACAACTATCCTCAAAACCGTGTGACTGATCACCGTATTGGCTATACTGTCAATCAGCTGGATCGCATCATGGAAGGAAAACTGGGCGATCTGTTAGCGGCTTTGGAAGAATATGATCAGAAATTAAAGTTGGCAGGAAAGTAAGATGACGTATCGTGAATGCATGAGACGTGCGCAGAAATTGATGAAAGAAGCTGATTTATCAGAAAATGCCGCAATGCTTTTGATGATGGAATTAGCCAATAAAGAAGCGCATGATCTTTACATGGATTATGAAAATGAAATGGATGAAGCGTTAGCTCAAGAATTTGAAGAAAAACTGCAGATTCTTTTGACCGGTATGCCTTTGCAGCACATTTTAGGCTATGAATATTTCTATGGCTATCGTTATATTGTGAATGAAGATGTGCTGATCCCTCGTCCTGAAACTGAAGAATTGGTAGCGAATGTTTTGGCAGCTTATGATGAGCATTTTGCTGATCAGAAAGTCACTTGCTGTGATATCGGAACAGGAAGCGGAGCTATTGCTATTACTTTGAAAAAAGAAGAAGATAATCTGCAGATGTTTGCTTCTGATATTTCAGAGGATGCGATTGCCGTTGCCAAGCAAAATGCTGCCAACAATGAAGCAGATGTAACATTTTTGATAGGAGATATGTGTGAACCTTTTATTGAGAATAAGATTCAGGTAGATATCTTGATTTCCAATCCGCCTTATATTCCCAATGATGAAGTCATGGAACACTCTGTCAAGGATTTTGAACCGCATGTAGCGCTGTTTGGCGGAGATGATGGATTGAAGTTCTATCGCATTATTTTCGAACGCTCACAGCTGTTTCTGAAAGAGAAGAGCATGCTTGCTTTTGAAATCGGCTATAATCAGAAGGAAGCTTTAATGAAAGAAGCACAGCGTTATTTCCCGAATGCTTTCATCGAAGTATTAAAAGATATGAACGGCAAAGATCGCATGCTGTTTATTTATAACAATCTGAAGCACGAATAAAAATCGTGCTTTTTTGTTTGAAACTTTCAGAACGGTCCATAATGCAATCAGGTGATGAAATGAAGAAAGCAATATTATTGGCATTGATCTGGTGCATTTTCTTAAGTATTCCGATAGAAGCTAAAAAGAAAGAATATACTTATACGATTATCTATGATTCCAATGATACACAATTAGTAGAAATCAAAGAAGAAATTGTGGAATTGACACAAGCTTATTTTGATAATGTCGACTGGGCCAGTACAGAAATATTATTCAGAAATGATTTATCGGAATTAGAAGCAGAAACTCGTCATGCAGAATATAAAAACGGTAATCTGAAATTTATATTAGGTGATGGTCAAGGAGAAAGAATTACTGGTAATTTTACAAAAAACAGCTATTGCATCGAAGAAGTAAAGCCGGTATCTTTATTTCAAAAATGGTTTCAATGGTAATTTATGGTATAATAATTTTCGAGGTGAAATAGATGTATCGTATTATTAGTGTTGCAGTATATATCCTGTCATTTGCAGCTAGTTTTTATGGATTATCCAGTATTCAGTTTGAAAAATTCTGCAATGTCCGTAAACCGGCTCAAGTACAAACTTTACTATTATGTCTTTCATTAGCATTGGCTTATCCGATTGCCCAATTTTTAATGCTGTTTGTTGTTAGTTAATGGAAATCAGAAAATGTGATTCTTCCTATAAAGGAATCAGTGTTCCATTCAGCTATGAAACCGATGAATACTATGATCTGGAAATAAAAGAAAATCAATTTACCTTCATCAAGAAAAAATGTGATGTACCGATGAAAAAGGGCTTTGACTTTCATCTTTTGGAAGATTGGAATGAAGATCCAGTATTATATGGTGTATTTGAAGAAGAGAAAATGATTGGTTTTATTGAAATAAACAAAGAATGGAATCAGCGTCTGCGTATTGTCAATCTTTATGTGCAGAAAGAATACCGCAGGAATCATTTGGGATCACAGCTCATGGAAATAGCCTTTCAGGAAGCAGCACAGCAGAATTGCCGAGCAGTTGTATTGGAAACACAGAGCTGCAATACAAAAGCCATTTCTTTTTATCAGGCGATGGGCTTTGAAATTATTGGCTTTGATACATTGTGTTATTCAAATTCTGATATTGAAAATAAGGAAATACGCATTGAAATGGCAAGGAAATGCTCAAACCATTGTGAATAAATATTGCAATTAATAAACAATCGGTCTATAATGAAAAAGGCGATGTCACAAGAAAGGAGGATTCAAAATGAAAAAGATGTTATTATTGAACTTTTTTACATTTGAAACTCAAATTCTTAGTGGCACTAGGAAGTTAGGCAGATAAAATATCTGTTTGTACTTTGACGTATACGCATATCAATAGGCACTAGGTGCCTATTTTTTTGTAAGAGGGGAGAGAATATGAAAGATTTAGCATTTATCAGAAAATATGCCAAGCCATATGATAAAAAAGTATTTTCGATATTGATGAATGTGGCATTGTATGTCACAGGAATGCTTTGTGCACCGCTCATTGTATCTTATATGGTCGATAATATTATTCATGGACTGCCGCTTGAAGAAGCATGGGCCGAAAACATTGTCCAGCTGCTTGGCGGTGTTGAATATCTCAGAAATAATTTATGGATCGGCGGTTTGATGGTATTGGCGGTGTATTCATTGGTAGGGATAGGAGTACATCTCAGAACAAAAAACTGCGGGATATTAGCAGAGACATTTGCGGAAAATCTTCGCAATGAGGTTTATGATCACATGCAGAAGCTGCCGTTCAGCTATCACAAGATGAAAGACAGCGGAGATCTGATTCAGCGAAGCACCTCGGATATTGATATGATCAGAAGATTTTTATCCGGTTCTATTTCAGAATTGTTTTATTCTGTGCTGATCATTTTCTTGGCAGCAATCATATTATTTTCCCGCAATATAACCTTGACATTGATTGCTTTGTGTCTGACGCCATTGACCTTCATTGCAACGGCGGTGTTCTATAAAGTAAGTAAACGAGTCTTTACCAAATGTGATGAAGATGAGGCAAAGATGATGGCGGTGCTGCAGGAAAATCTGAATGCGACACGAGTCGTTAAAGCATTCAATCAGGAAATCAATGAAATCAAGAAATTTGATGCTGCGAATCATGAATTCCGCAATGGTATTCATAAGGTGGTGCATGTATTGGCAGTTTATTGGAATGTCAGTGATTTAATCGGTACTCTGCAGATCTTTATTTTGATCATGGCAGGCATTTACTTTGCACTGCAGGGAGAAATTACGGTCGGTACATTCTCTGTCTTTATTTCATATGAATCGATGATTATCTGGCCGATTCGCCAATTGGGAAGAATTGTCGCTGATATGGGAAAAATCAGTGTTTCTATTCATCGAATTGAAGAAATATTGAATGAAAAATGTGAAGATCTGGAAAGCGGATGCAAACCTGAAATTCATGGCGATATTGTGTTTGATCATGTGGATTTTGCCTATCATGACAGTTCCGTGGCTACTTTGCATGATATCTGTCTGCATATTTATCCGAATACCAAGGTCGCCATCATGGGCAAAACCGGCAGCGGAAAGAGCTCTTTGGTGCATCTGCTGAACGGTATTTATGATTATCAGTCTGGTTCTATCAAAATTGATGGAGTAGAGCTGAAAGAAATCAATAAAACTTACTTAAGAAAAAATGTGCAGGTAGTTCTGCAAGAACCATTCTTATATTCTAAGACTATTGCCGATAATCTGCGTTTAGCTTCTTACAGCAGTTTGGAAGAAGTGAAGCGAGTGGCACAGACAGCCAGCATTGACCATGTGATTCAAGAATTTGATAAAGGATATGAAACGGAAGTAGGAGAAAAAGGAGTTACTTTATCCGGCGGTCAGAAGCAGCGTATGGCCATTGCCCGTTCCTTGATGTTAAAGAGTCCGATTGTCGTCTTTGATGATTCATTGAGTGCCTTGGATTCCAAGACGGACGCACAGATTCAAAAAGCCTTGAATGAATTGGATTATCCGGTGACCACCTTGATGATCACTCATCGAATCAATACAGCACGCAATGCCGATCAGATCATTGTATTGGATCAGGGACGAATTGTGCAGTGCGGCAAGCATGAAGACTTAATTCATCAAGAGGGCTTTTATAAACAAATTTATGAAATTCAGAGTGAAGGGGGTGAGCATGGTGAGTGAAAGCATTTTGCAGGAAAAGGAATATACCAGTAAGAAAATAGATAAATCATTATGGCTGCGTTTATTTAAGATTCTATGGCTGCATAAAACAGCCGTGATTGGCTTAGTTCTTTTTAATATATTTATTGCAGCCGGAGATGTAGTTTTTCCCTTATTGAATCGTACAGCTATCAATACCTTTGTCATTGATAAAGGCGTCGGTGCCAGTTTGCTGAATTTTTCCATTGTCTATATTATCTGTATTATCTTGAAATCACTGTCTATGTTTTTCTATTTCAAATTTGCCGGAAAAATTGAAAGTGATTTCGGCGAAACCTTACGTAAGATGTGTTTTGACCGTGTTCAGCAGCTTTCTTTTCCTTACTTTGATCGAACAGCGAATGGATGGGTCGTTGCCCGTATCGGCAGTGATGCTTCCCGTGTGGCCGAAACATTGGCCTGGAGCTTTGTGGATCTGATCTGGGGTGTTTTTCTGATTATCGGCATTACGGCTGTTATGCTGGCTACTGATTGGCGGATGGCTTTCGCTGTATTGGCTGTTGTACCGCTTGTCTTTTTGATTTCGGTATATTTTCAAAGAAGGATCCTGCAGGCACAAAGACAGGCCCGTAAAGCCAATTCACTGGTGACTGCCGGCTTTTCTGAAAGCATCAACGGTGCTAAAACGACAAAGGCTTTGGGCATTGAAGAACAAAGCTATACGGAATTCAGTCAGAAAACAGCCAGTATGCGTCACTATTCATTAAGAGCTGTACAGCTCAATGCAACCTTTCAGCCATTGATTTTCTTATTGAGCGGAGTAGTTATTGCCATGCTTCTGACAATCGGCGGACAAGAAGTATTGCTGGAAACCATTCAGTTTGGTACTTTGTCTATGTTTATCAACTATGCAGATCTGTTTTTTGAACCGCTGCGTCAGATTGCTCGTGTGCTTAGTGAAATTCAAGTGGCTCAGGCAAATGCAGAACGTGTTTTGTCTTTGATTGAAGAAGAAGTTGAAATCAAAGATACACCGGAAGTTGAAGCAAAATACGGTACTTTGTTAAATCCGAAAAAAGAGAATTATGAACCTTTATTGGGAGATGTGGATTTCAATCATGTTGATTTTTATTACAATGAAAAAGAACCGGTGCTCATCGATTTTAATCTGCATGTCAAGCAAGGTGAAATGATTGCCCTTGTCGGCGAAACCGGCAGCGGAAAGAGCACGATTGTCAATTTGTTATGCCGATTCTATGAACCCAAAAAAGGAGAAATTCGGATTGACGGGCGCAATTATAAGGAACGCAGTGTCGGCTGGCTGCATTCTCATTTGGGCTATGTCTTGCAGACACCGAATCTTTTCTCCGGGACAATCAAAGAAAATATTCGCTATGGACGTCCGGATGCCAGCGACAGTGAGGTAGAAGAAGTTGCTAAACTGATTCATGCCCATGAATTTATCATGCGCTTGGACAAGGGCTATGACAGTCAGGTAGGAGAAGGCGGAGATCTTTTATCCACCGGACAGAAGCAATTGATTTCCTTTGCCAGAGCCTTATTGGCCAATCCAAGCATTGTGATCTTAGATGAAGCTACTTCTTCCATTGATACCGAGAGTGAAAAACTCATTCAGAATGCTATTCAGACGTTATTGAAAAATCGCACAAGTTTTGTCGTGGCACACCGTTTATCCACGATTGTCGATGCCGATAAGATCATTGTACTGGATAAAGGAAAGATCAAAGAAATGGGAACTCATCATGAACTGATGAATAAAAAAGGTGCTTATTATGAATTATTTACTTCACAGGCACTGCAGGAAAAACAAAAAGCATTCATTCAATAACTGTGGGAACAAATCTCACAGTTTTTTAGGCAAATCAGGCGACCAAATAGGATTTCAGCCATATAATAAGATTAATGGAACTTATCGAAATTTTAAAGCAAAACAAAATTGAATATAAAGAAAACGAAGAAATGAAGCCTTATACAACACTGCATATTGGCGGCAATGCTGATCTGGTCTTATTTCCGAAAAGCATTCAGGAAATACAATTGATTCTGCAGCATGTTCAGCCCATTGTTTTAGGCAACGGCAGCAATGTTTTGATCAGTGACAGCGGTCTTCGTCAGCCTGTTATGATTCTGCGTCATTTGAACCGTATTGAAGCTTGGGATCAAAAGATCATCTGTGAAGCCGGAGCCTCTTTGAAGGATGTCTGTCTCCAAGCAAGGGAACATACACTCAGCGGCTTAGAATTTGCTTATGGCATACCCGGAAGTGTCGGCGGAGCTATCTACATGAATGCCGGAGCATACGGCAATGAAATGTGTGATGTGGTGAAAGAAGTTGTTGTATGGCATAACAAGGAAATCAAAACATGGACCAAAAAAAAATTGGCTTTTGCTTATCGTCATTCTTGTTTCATGGAAAATGATGCAATTATTTTATCCGTTGTCTTTCAATTGAATAAGGGCAATCAGAAACAGATTCAAATGAAGATGGATGAACTGTGGCAGAAACGCTTAGAAAAACAGCCATTGGATCAATACAGTGCCGGTTCGACTTTTAAAAGAGGCAGTGATTATTATGCATCAGCCTTGATCAGTGAGTGCGGACTGAAAGGACATCGAGTCAATGGCGCCAGTGTTTCGAAAAAGCATGCAGGATTTTTGATCAATGATAATCAGGCGACATTTCAGGATTTTTATCAGCTGATGGAAGAAGTCAGAGAGATTGTTGAAGAAAAAACAGGAAAAGTACTTGAACCGGAGGTCAAGATTCTGAAATAATAGAGTTATGAAAATATGTGTATCACCAACAAAAACAATGAAATGTACCAATAAGGCTGAAGCCACTCAGCCGATGTTCTATCAAAAAGCTATGAATCTGATGCAGATCATGAAAGAATATGATGAAAAGCAGCTCATGAGTATTTATAAATGCAATGAGAAAATTGCTCATGAAAATTTTCTGCGATTTCAAGATCCGAAAGAAAACGGCAATGCGATCTTCAGTTTTACCGGTCTGCAGTTTAAGTACATGCAGACAGAAGATTTCAATGAGAAAGATCTTTTGTATGCGCAGGATCATTTATGCATCATGAGCGGATTATATGGTTTATTAAGACCTATGGATGAGGTATTTGCTTATCGGCTGGATTTAGAGAATTCAATTTCAGTGAATCTTTTTGATTATTATCATCAAGAGATTTTGGAATATCTGAAAGATGAAATTGTGGTTGACTGCTGTTCAAAGGAATATGGCGCATGGCTGCCAAAGAATTGTCTGCATATTGAATTTAAGGTCAATAAAAACGGCAAGCTGAAAACAGAAGCTACAGCCAGTAAAATGGCTCGAGGACAATTTGTGCATTATTGCATCAAAAATAAAATCAACTCACCGGAACAAATGAAAGCTTTTGACAGTCTGGGATATCATTATGAGGAAACTTTATCTGATGATCACCAGTTTGTCTTTGTAAAGGAGGAAAATAAATGATCTTAGTAAGTGCCTGTGTCGTGGGTGAAAAATGCCGTTATGACGGAAATCATCGCCGCAATGAAAAAGTGCTGGAATTTTTAAAAGATAAGGAATATCGGCTGATTTGTCCTGAGATGATGGGCGGATTATCCTGCCCTCGAAATCCCAGTGAACAGATCGGCGATAGGGTAGTCGACAATGAAGGAAAAGATGTAACAGAGAATTTTCAGCGAGGTGCCGGGAAAGCTTTAGAATTAGCCCAAAAATATCAGCCGGAATTGATTATCTTAGAAGATCGTTCCCCTAGCTGCGGTACGCATGTCGTTTATGACGGTACTTTCAGCGGGAAAATGATTGCCGGTCAGGGAGTCACTGCCCGATTGCTCTCAGAGCATGGCTTTCGTATTTTGAGCAGTGATGATTTTCAATAAAACAGAAAAACTAACTTGTAAGTGCTATCAAAATGCGGTAAAATATAATTGTCTATTAGGAGGATTATTAAGATGAAACAAATCACAGTGTCAGTTATTGATCCAGTAGGATTACACGCACGCCCTGCAACTGTAGCAGTTAATGCAGCTAGTAAATTTAAATGTGATGTAAACGTAGCTTTTAAAGGCCGTGAAGTTAACATGAAATCTATTATGGGAGTTATGTCTTTAGGTATTCCTACTCAATCTGAAATTACTATTACTTGTAACGGTGATGACGAAGATGCAGCAATCGCAGCGATTGAAGACATCTTACGTGCTCAAAAAATCATTGGATAATAACCAAGAACATGGAAAAATGGCATTCGCCATTTTTTTATGTACCTTATTTTTAAGAACTGGAGTATAATAGTTGAGAAGGTGTTGTTTATGGAGATTTTAGAATTAATTATCTTGATATTTTTTACAGCTGTATTCGTTTTTGAAGGGATTCAGTCAGTGAAAAAGTTTATGGGATATAAAGCAAGTTTAAAGGAAACTTTAGAGAAAAGATCCGGCTGTGTGATTCAGAAAGACTATAAAATATATTTGGCTGGTTATGCCATTGTAAGTCTTTTTCTCTTCTTTTATAGTATATATTACTTTTCGACAAATCAGATTATTTATGCTTTGATCATGTTATTGTTTTCTTTATTTTCTATTACTTTTGCATTGGATACAATTGTACAGAGAACAACTGTATTTTATGATACGGGATTATTTTACAACCTTGAACATAAAAAATATCGCAGTATCTTAAAAATCGGGGATAAGCATTCTTTTTGGAAAGGATATACAGTTCGTTTAACCAATAATGAAGAAATCTATGTTTCAAAAAAAGGAAAAGTTATTTTAGAAGAAAAATTAGCTCAATATAAAGAAAGGAAAAAAGAGAAATGATGCGTATAGCTCAATTCATGAAAGTCAGTGAAGAACAGTTTATCAAAGATTTCATGAGCGAGTTTGATTGTACATTGGAAGAATGTAAAAAAATCTATGAAAATATTCAATTGCCGAAAAGAGCCACCAAAGGTTCTGCCGGCTATGATTTTTTTTCACCAATTGATTTTACATTAAAGCCCAATGAACAAATCAAAATTCCCTCTGGTATCCGAGTGAGAATGGATGAAGGCTGGGTACTGCAATGTGTTCCGCGTTCTTCTTTAGGATTTAAATATCGTATTCAACTGAATAATACGGTAGGTATTATTGACAGCGATTATTTTGATTCTGATAATGAAGGTCATATGTTTATAAAATTGACCAATGCTTCAATAGAAAATAAAACATTGAAAATAAAAGCAGGAATGGCGATTATTCAAGGCATTTTCCTTCCATTCGGCATCACAGTGGATGATGATGTGGAAGAAATCAGAAATGGCGGATTTGGAAGTACCGATAAGTAGGTACTTTTTAATTTAATGAAGCTATAAAGTAGACAGAAAAGAAATGGCGATATTATCTTTCAACAAATCAAGAAAACAAGAGTATATCATGAACAGGACATCATTCTTGCCAAACTTCCTATTTCTTTGAAGGAGGCATATTACAAATATCGTTTTGGTATTTTTGCTTGATCTTTATCAACATTTATAATGAATTCAGCGCTTAATTATAGAAATCTCTGTTTTGACATGTGTAAGATTACATAATATAATTAAATTAACAAGGAGCATAAACCCATGGGCATAGATTGAAGTGTTTGATTGTTTCATTTGTGCTGCTTTGCTTGATTCTATTTAAATAATCAATAGGAGGCTACACAAAACAATGAAAGAATTTGCTGTTATTATAGCTAGTATATTTATGCTGGTTCAGTCATTTTCTTTTAATGTACTAGTTGCAAATCAAACAACTCCTATAATGACATTGGGTGACAAACGGTTTGAAGTAATTGAAACAAACGAAGAAATAATATATATTTCATATAACGGAAATGATAAAATAATGGTAAAATAGGTTGGAAATACTTATTATCAAACTATAAATGATAGTGAATTTAAATGGATAGGTGAAGTCTGCCGCCCTGAATTAACTTTAGATATTTTCATAAAGCATAATATATGAGCTACAGGTTATTGGCAGGAGCCAACTAAGCTTACAGGTCATTTCAGAGCTGATAGAGAAGATTTAACAGTTGATGCTATGTTCTTAATTCTTAGAGGAGCATTAGCTTTTGGCGATTTTTACAATTTTGGTGCGGATTTTGTTTTAACAATATGTGAATTTATAGGTCAACTTGAACAAGATATAACAATAGTTCATACTGTTGAGGACTATTATAGCAGGTCTGCTTGCTCTAGATATGTAAAAGCAGGCAATATTAGAACATATGCTGATGAAGCTTGTACTCAATTAATTGAACGTTCAAGTGGTCTTGATGTATTCTTTTTAAGTGAACCTACTCTTTCAACTGCAAGGTTGTAGATATTTACGGAGATATAATTGTTATGAATAATCACGATTTACGAAAATATATTGGTATTGCATTATTTATCTTACTCATTTTTATCGGGCAGCAGCTTACTCCGGATACTAAAGTGCATTTACTTTCGCATTTTGGTATTTTCAGAGTTGTACCGGAATGTATCTTCATTTATATTTATAATGCAAAAGAATCAAATCATTTAATTAAGTATCGTCTTTTATTAGGACTATCTTTTGCGCTTATTCTTACTTATCTTCTGCTTCCTTTCAGCTATGCCTTATTTATTGAGAAACACTTTATTGATCTGCTTCTCATGCATGTGATCATTTTAATGATAAAACCTATTTCAAAGGATGAATGTACTTATTCTGTACTGATTCTTGCGTATTTTTTAATTGATATATTATCTATATTTATGAGAAGGTGAGGCACTATGAGAAAGAATAAATTAGGAAAAGAAATCACCATTATGCTCATAGTTTTTATAATTCTTGTGCAGCTGATCATGATGTTTTATAAACCAAAAAGTATATCTAGTAAAATATCTTTTTGTACAAGAAAATACGGTGAAAACTGGCAGGAATGTGTTGAAAATTTTGATGAAGAATGGGATAAAAGATGGGAAAGGTGAAGATTGTGCAATCAATTAAGCAGGAGTTATTTTATCGGTGTATTGATAATCGTGCTACTTCGTTATATCTTATAGATCAAATAGTTTAGAACGATCATTAAGAGAAATTCATTTGAATTTCATTGATTGAGGCGAGATAAAAAAACAACTTAATACCGCAAATGATGACAATACAATTGTGAATTATGATGAATAGTTATAATTTCTCTATTATATGATCAAAACAAGAGCGAAAATCCACATTAAATATCAAATGCTTCATATATATCTTAAAATTAAAAAAGGTTTTCTATTCAGAATAGTAAGAGCTAAGTACAGATTGAAAATGTACACTAGCTCTTATTTTTTTATTAAACAGGAGAGAAGATCATCTATTTATAAGAAATATCATTAATTCGTTAAAGTGTATCATATAATCATTTGATAAGCATCATAAAAGTGTATGCAAAAGATACATTAATGTTGAAAATGATTGATATGAGTGATATACTGTAAAAAAAGACAAACTATTAAATGTCAATAACTATTAGAAAATAGTTAGATTCAATAGTTTTAAGAGTTTTTGCCTTGATTT
>CALUVS010000018.1 GCA_944324265.1 uncultured Traorella sp. | reverse complement strand
ATTTGTCTATTTATGTGAGTGCCTTTATTGGCACTTTTTTTCAAGACAAATCTTTTCTAATTTACTTAAGTATTATAGCACATTAGCGATACTGAAACAGCCTCAATAATTCATTCATGCGTGTTTTCGCATCCATTTCAACTTCTTCTTTTACTTCCGTTGTATCATTGACTTCATAGTTCAGCTTCTGCATACGTTCATCCAAAAAAGTGACCAGCTGAGCACATTCATACAATTCTTTCTGAATATGTTCCGGAATATCTCCTTCATATTTATAGCGGATCTTGTGTTCCAAGCTCGCCCAGAAATCCATCGCAATTGTTCTTATCTGAATTTCTACTTTTTTGTTTCAATAATTCCTTCACTCAATGCCACCGGCACTGTCACAATCATATGATAGCTTTGATATCCGCTTGGCTTTGGATTGGTAATGTAATCCTTTTTCTCCATGATATGAATATCCGGCTGTGCTTCAATCAAAGCCGCAACAAGGGCAATATCATCCCGAAATTTGCAGACAATACGAATTCCTGCCAAATCATTGATATACGAAACAACATTTTCAATAGTCAAAGCATGATTCTGCCGCTGCAGCTTCTTGACAATACTTTTGGGTGCTTTGATACGTTTGGATACATGTTCAATCGGATTATATTCATGCATGATCTTAAATTCTTCGACCAGTATATTAATTTTCGTCATCATTTCATCCAATGCGGATTTATATAAAAGAAAAGTTTTGTCAAAACTGATTGATGCCTGATGCGGCACAATCTCCATTTTGATATCTTCATCAGTTACTGTTGTTAAATCTGTTTCCATGTCACATTATGCTCCTTATTGATATCATAGGAAATAAGCTTCAAATATTTATCAAGCAATTATGTGAAATTACAAAAAAGGCCAGCTTTCACTGACCCTTGAAATTTAATCAATTACTGAAACAACAATCCCATTGTAAGTTTCTTCAATGAAATCTTTTGCTTCCTGACTGCTTAAGGCATCAATCAATACCTGTGTTTTTTCACTGTCTTCTTCACCGGCACGAACAGCCAATACATTGGCAAATGTCTGCGCAGCTTCACTGTCCTTGCTTTCAGATACACATAATTGATCCATGATATCTGCATTCAATGCATAGTTGCCGTTAATTACACCATAAGCCAGATCCGGCAATGTACTTGGAATCATACGAGCTTCCAATTCCACGATTTCCACATTCTTAGGATTTTCAACAATGTCCAATTTCGTTGCTTCAAGTCCGGCTCCTTCTCTTAATGTAATGATGCCGTGAGCTTCCAATAACTGCAATGCTCTGGCTTCATTGGTTCCGTCATTTGGTACACCGATCTTATCGCCTTCTTCAATGTCATCCAAAGAGAAATCAGCATTCACTTCATTATCTCCGCCGGCATATACACCCAATGGTTCAAAGTGTACGGCTAATGCCGCAACCAAATTTGTCCCATGTTCCGCATTGAAGTTTTCCAAATAAGGATTGTGCTGGAAATAGTTGGCATCCAAAGAACCATCTTCCAAAGCCGTATTCGGCATTACATAATCATCAAATTCCTGAACGACCAATTCATATCCGGCATCTTCAATCTGATCTTTCACCGCATTCAAAATTTCGGCATGAGGTGTTGTAGAAGCACCTACACGAATCACATTATCTTCAGATTCCCCTCCGCTGCATCCTGCAAGAACTAAACATAAACATAAGCTAGATAATAATTTTTTCATAATTTTTTCTCCTCCATAGTTTCAACTGTTGGGTGAAAAAATAAAAACTTTCACCCATAAAAGGACGAAAGTTGATTTTCGTGTTACCACCTTTTTTCATTCATACCTCACAGCATGAACCTTATCAAGTACGCCAGAACCTGGTTATACTCTATCGCTTTAACGGGCGAACCCGTCATGGCCTTATCAATGACTCGACCATGCAACTCCAAGACCATTTTCATCAGTGTTCCTTTATTCTTTTCCACCAGCCAAGAACTCTCTATCAAATTCGAACTGACTACTTATCTTTTCATCGTCTTTGTTTATGATGACATTATAGAAAATTGTGTTTTGAATGTCAATAACTTTTTCAATCAAATTTCTGAAAATTTTTTCAGGATTGAATCACATATCTCAGCCGATATTCTTTCACCTTTTCATCATCTAATGCATCTAAATAGCGAAAAGTAATCTTTTTCGCATTAGAAGCAATAATATATACTATTTTCCCTTTCACTTCCTCATTCGGCTTCAAAGCAATTTCATCCTCCAATTGATTTTCCACGTCAAAATACTCTTCTGCTTCATACGGACTTTCTTTGTCATAGCTCACCAGCAAATCATTGCGTGAAAAAGAAAGTATTTCATTGGATAGATTTTTTAGGGTTATGCTGGCAAGCAAAAAAACACCGCCCTCATCTACTTCATAGCCGGCCAGATTGCTTTCCACTATCTCCAAACGATTCAGCCTGAGCATAAAATTCTGTGTCTGAAATTCATTTTTCATGGCAAGATTAGGAATATGATCTTTTAGAAGCAAGTGCAGCTGCGACTTATCTTTTTTCGTTTTGATTAAATCCATTTTTTCACCCTTTCAGGCTTGATTATAATCAAAATACATCAGAAACTTGTCGAATGGTGAAATATACAAGCATTTGCAAACATGTTATAATGGGAATAGGTGATGATATGTTTGAATGGCTGAAAAATTTATTTATCAATGAAAAAGAGCTGCCTGCCGAACCCCAGAAACCTGAACCTGTTTTAGTTACGATTCACGGCTTTGGTGTACGCAGAAGCAGAGAAATGGCACAGTTTGCGGCATATGCCGAAGATATACTGCCGAAAGTCATAACTTTTGATATGTTTGATATTGAGAAGGAAGAGGAAAATGATCCTGAGCTTTGGATCCAACGCGCGAAAGCCCAAATGGATGAAGTTTTTCAGGAAGACAGAGATGTCTATCTGTTAGGCTTTTCGATGGGAGGTGTGATTGCCTCTTATTTGGCGACCCAATATCCCGTGAAGAAATTGATTTTGATTGCTCCGGCCTTTATCCATTTTTCATTGGAAAATTATACAAATATCGTAATCAATGAAGCAGCTAAGCTTGTGCGCAAAGACAAAAAAAGCGATAAGCCCTCCATGCCGAAAAGCTTCTACAATGGCTTTTTGGACATTGTCAAAGAATATAAAAACAGCATTGCACAAGTCACATGCCCTGTTTTGATCCTGCAGGGAGATGAAGATGATGTCATTCCGCCCAGAAGTTCTGAGTGGGCCTATGAACAAATTCCTCATGAGAAGAAACGCTTAGCCTTTCTGCACGACGGCAAGCATCGTGTATTAGAAGATGAAAAGGTTAAAGATATGGCTTATAATCTGATCAATGATTATATTCATGATCAATTATTGCCTTTGGATGAAGAAGAAATATCTGAATCTTAAAAAAAATGTAGATATAAAAATTAATGCTATAGCATCGGCTATAGCATTTTTACTTTCTTAATTTGCGAATCAATTCAATTTTCATATCACTGAGTTCTTTGGTCAGTGATACTTTGTATACATGCGGATATTCAAAACGGAAATATTCTTTCCACAAGGTAGAAAGCTGTTCTTGGCAGTAAGAGCGAATTTGTTCAATATCCGGCACTTCATAAACCAATTCTCCATCAATGAAGATTGGCTCCAGCAGATTTTTCACCATATAAGTTCCTTTAGCAAATGTTTTATTCATCAATGGGTTATTTGGATGATAAACTGTCAGATCTTCATTGGTGTCAAACACTTGTCCATGAACACATAAAACATCGCCGATAGCTCTTTTGGTATTGATATCATAAACACGCACCAAATCCTTATAGCCTGGATTGGTCATCTTTTCGATATTTTCACTGAGCTTGATCTTCGGTATGATCTTTCCTTCTTCTTCGACACTGGTCAGCTTGTATACACCGCCGAAGACTGGTGAAGATTTAGAAACGACCAAATTCTCACCGACACCAAAGCTGTCAATCTGTGCACCTTGATCAATCAATGATTTGATGATGTGTTCATCAAATGAATTGGAAGCTACAATCTTTGTTTCCTGCATACCGGCTTTATCTAATTCATCACGGATGCAGCGAGACAAATAAGCGATATCACCGCTGTCAATGCGCACTCCTTTCAAATGATAGCCTTGCGGTGCCAATACTTCTTTTTCTAAGCGGATCGCATTTTTGATGCCGCTTTTTAATGTATCGTATGTATCCAGCAGCACTGTACAGGAATCCGGATAAATTTTCGCATAAGCACAGAAGGCTTCATATTCAGTATCAAATGTCTGTACAAAACTGTGAGCCATTGTTCCTGTTACAGGAATATGGAATTTCTGCCCCGCCAAAACGGTCGCTGTCGCATCCACACCGCCGATATAAGCGGCACGGGCACCATTGTAGGCCGCATCAAAATTATGAGCACGTCTGGCTCCAAATTCCATGACCTGACGTCCCTGTGCTGCCCGCACAATGCGATTGGCTTTGGTGGCAATCAATGTCTGATGATTGATTGCCAATAACAAGGCTGTTTCCAAGATCTGAGCTTCAATCATCGTTGCTCGGACACGCACCAAGGGTTCATTCGGAAAAACCGGTGTTCCCTCTTTGACGGAATAAATTTCTCCGCGGAAAATAAAATGACGCAGATAATCCAAGAAAGGTTCACTGAATTTGCCTAAGCTGCGCAGATACTCAATGTCTTCATCACTGAAATGAAGATTCTGAATATAGCCGATGACCTGTTCAAGCCCCGCAAAAATGGCAAAGGCTCCATTATCAGGATTTCTTCTATAAAAAAGATCAAACGTAACAATCTTATTGGCATCTGGATGATCAAAATAGCATTGACACATCGTTAATTCATAAAAATCCATGCACAGACTTAAATTACGTTTGTCTCGCAAATCATATTTGTAATCTAATTTTTCCATTTCCTTACTCCTTCAGTACTACTATTTTACTCTTTTTTTTCAAAAAAAGAAATTTTTTTGGCAAATTTTCAGTTTTCATGTCTATAAACAGGATGGGAGGGAGCAATGATGAAAAGTATTCTTATCTGTTACTGTCTGATCCTTGGATCATTTTTTGCTTTTTTAAGCGGTGTAGAATGGATTCATTTTGACCATGCTCAGAATACCATTGCCATGGCACTGAAACGAAGCTTAATGTCCACCATGGTAGATTATGTCGACGAGATGGAATTTGAAGCACAGGACATCCTGCAGACATTCCGGCAATATTTCAAAGAAATCACCTTGTCGGACTATGAATATGATATTGCATTGACCGGCTTTATGAAGGAGCCTTTGTTTATGCGTATTGAATGTCAGGCAATTGGAAAAGACGGCAGCCGCATTCATGTAGAAGATATGATGATAGAGGAGTTGAGAGAAGATGAATAAAAAAAATTTAACTTTGATAGGAGCAGTCAGTTTGCTTATATGCAATGGATTATTATTTAAGATATTTTTGGATAAAAAATTAAATTTGATTGAAGTGCCTATTGCCGCCGTACAGATTGAACCACGTCAGAAAATCACTGAAGATATGATCGTAATCAAGAAAATTCCTTCTGTCGCTGTTCAGGAAAATACCGTATTAAATCAAGAGGATATCATTGGCCTTTATACAGAAATTGAGGGGATCATTCCAAAAGGCAGTTATTTTTATGAAAGCATGCTTTTTGAGGAAGAAGCATTGCCGGATTATCCTGCTTTAAAGCTCAAAGAAAATCAAAACGTATTTTCCCTTTCTACCGATTTGATCAAAAGCAGCGGCAATACTCTCACCAACAATCAATTGGTCGATCTGCATGTAACCATCGAACAAAAAAAAGAAGCCCCTGTCACAGATTGCCTGTTATCCAGCGTGCGTGTGCTCAATGTCAAAGACCGCAAAGGCAATGACATGAAGGAAAGCTCCGGCAAAGTACCTTATGTCATCAATTTAGCCGTAGATCAAGACTATGTGAAGCTTTTGCAGATGGCCAAGCAAATCGGCAGCATTGAACTGTATGCCACTTCTTTGTCCAATGAGGAAGAATGTGTTTTAAATGAAGAAAGCAAAATATTGGAGTATCTGAAAAATGAATGAATTTGAATTTGGACCGTTAAGCGAATATGTAGAAGATGAATTAATCACCGATATCAATTACAACGGCAAAGCCTTATGGATCGATCATTTGGAAAAGGGCCGGTATATCGTACCTTTTGATCATGAAGAGTTTCTGCGTCAATTCTGTTATAAGATTGCCAACTATGTCAATGTCAGCTTTAATATGTCCAATCCTTTAGTGGAAGCTGAAACCAAAGATCTGCGCATCAGTATTGTGCATGAATCCATTGCCCGAAGCGGACACAGCATTTCCATTCGTAAAACACCGGCGATTCTGCGTCTGAATGATAAAAAGATGATCAAAGAAAAATATGTGACAAAAACAGCTTTAGAATTCTTAAAACAGGCCGTTAAAAATCACTGCAACATTTTAGTTTCAGGTCTTCCCGGCAGCGGCAAAACAGAGCTAGTGAAATATCTGACGCAATTCATCGAAAATCATGAGCGCATCATCACCATTGAAGATACCTTGGAACTGAGAGCTCACGATATTTATGATGAAAAAGACTGTGTAGCGCTGCGCGTCAATTCCCGTTTTACTTATGTGGATGCCATCAAGGCTTCCCTGCGTCAGCGTCCCAACTGGATCTTGGTATCTGAAGTGCGCAGTCATGAGGTTGTTCATTTACTGGAAAGTGTTTCTACCGGAACTCATCTGATGTCAACCATTCATGCTTATGAAGCCAAAAAAATTCCTTCTCGTATTCTGCACATGTTTCCGGATGTCGAAATTTATAATGAAGTGCTGCTCAACACAATTCATGAAGCCATTGATCTGGGAATTCATATTGAGGTGAATATTACAGAAAAAGGCATTCAGCGCAGAATATCCGAAATTGTTGCTTATGATGTAATCAACAATCAAGCAGTATGCATTCCTTTGTATGTCCATGATCGATTAAGTCTGGTGAAATTGCCGGAAAAACTGAAAATGAAATTAAAGCTGAATGAGAAAATCAAAACTAAAAAGGAGGCCGCATGATCGTACTTTATGGCTTACTGCTGATTGGCTTGATTGCTTTGAATCTGACAAGCAAAAAACATTTTCTGGAATACTGTTTTTTCAGAAAAAAGGGTTATGTCAAGCTCAAAGAAACAATGCAGAGCTATGGTTATACTTATTCGATCCAAATGCATTTGGCGGCTATTGCGGTTTTGCTGGTGCTTTTAAGTTTTGCCTGCTGGCAATTTGAAGTTCGCTATGAATCCTGGATGACCTTGATCTTGCTTTGTTCCTTTCTTTTTCCGCACATGCTTATATGGATGATGTATCATGCATATCAGGAGAAAGTTTTCTCCGGCTTTACACTTTTTCTTCAGACTTTTATTGCCGTATTTAAGCTCAATCCAAAAACTTATCAGGCATTAGAAGAATGCAGAAAGGTCTGTGAAGGAGAAATTGTCGATGTCATCGATCAGACATTGGAAGAATTGACACAAAGCGGAAGTGTTGAGAAAAGCCTCCGGCATCTTTTGAATTATCAGCCGCATTTCATTGTCTTTAATTTGGTCAGCTTAGTGACAACGATTGAAAATCATGGCGGTATTCAATATCTGGAAGGCTTGGATCTGATCCAAGATGATATTGATGATTGGATCGAAGATACCTATCACTTCAAGCAAATGCAGATGCAGGCCAAAAACAGAATTCTTGCTTTGTGCGGTTTGTCCAGTGTCATCGCAGTTTTTGCCAAAAATATGCTGGAAGAAATTTCTTTTGATACCCAAAGCAATATTTACCAATTTGCCATTCTGTTATTTTTTGCCATTATGCTGATTACCATTCTTTTAGCTCATCATGCATTGGCCAAAAGCTGGTTTGAAAAGGAGGAAAATGTATGCTCAAAAACATAATTCCCGGTTTGATCATTTTGATCCTATTTGTTTTCAATCAGACCATTGATCCTTTACTGGCCAATCTGATCCAAGAAAATGACCTTCATGAGCTTATTGACGAAAATGAAGATGAATTTATGATTCAAAGAGTACGCAAAGCCAAGAAAACCTTGATATTGCTGCTGCCTTGGGGAATCAGTGATTATTCTGTGTATTACCTGATGTTTGTTCTGGTTTTGTTTGTTTATGCATTGAAAAAAGATTACTGGTCACTCCGACAAAAAATCAAAAAGCAGATTTCTCAATTAAAATTTCAGTTTCCTATCTGGCTAAGACAGCTGCAGATCCTGCTTCAGACCAATACAGTCATTAAATCTTTGTCTCTGTCATTGCCTTCAGCACCTGTACTGATTCAGGAAGATCTGAAAAAACTAGTTGAAGAAATTGAAAAGGATGCCTTGAATCTGACACCTTACCTTCATTTTTTGAAAATGTATCATCTTTCAGAAGTAGAAAGAGCGATGAAGCTTTTATACCGATATAACACCGTAGGAAAAGAAGATGCCTATCTTCAATTTAACCGAATGATTCAGACAACGACCAAATGGCTTCGAAGTGAACGCAGTCAGCGCAATGAAACACGTCTGATGGCTTTTCAGTGGATCGGTATGGCACCTTTATTCGGTGTCACTGTATTATTTATGGCGATTATGTTTGAAATTTTGATGAGAATGTTTAACAACGGCTTTTAATGAAAGGAGAATAAGAGATGAAAGCTTTTTTTGAAGAATATGGTTTAGTATTAATTGTGACAATTATTGCCACTGGAATGATTGCCTTTGCAGGAGCATTCCGTACAACAATGCAGGATACGATTACGGATCAATGGGATGCCATGACCGGCATTTATGAAGAAGGTTAATGTAGAAGCATGAAAGGTGCCTTTGAATTTGGATTTATTTTATTGTTTTCAATGCCGTTAGTCATTTTCGGCATCAACTTTGTGGAAATTGTAATGAATTACAATCAAGCTCGTTATCTGCAGAATTATGCCATTACGCAGATTGAGCATCAAAATCGTTATGACTCCTCTGTGCAGAATCTGATTGATGATGAACTGCAGCGCTGTGAAGACTGCCTCATTGAGATTGAAAACATTCACCAAAGATATCGTGTTACTGTAACCTTTCCCATTGAAATACCTTTAATTCATTATCAAGCAAGCGGAAAAACAAGCATGATGAGTCAAATCATAAAATAAAATTATTTAGGGGCATCTTTCACAAGAAAATGCCCCATTCTATTATTTCAGTTATCGCGGTAATAGGCCTGATTATGCACCATGACCTCATGCAGATAACCGGATTCATCAAAATAAAAATGCCAATAGGCAGAACCGAAACCATCCGCTTGATAAGTTATACGAAGTTCTTCAAAGCTATCATCAGGTACACCATATTGCTGAAGAATGTCTTCCCTGGTAGCCCATCCCAGCATCAGCCCGCCGGGAACTCGAAGTTCTGTTCCGGCAAATTCATAATTCCCGTAAATGACATAGAGAGAGCCCACCGTGCCCTGTGCAATATCCATTGTCTTCTCTGTCGTATTATAAACCGTAATATCTAAGCTCTGCCCTTGATCATTGACCAATTCAATCTCCTGGCTATCATATCTCTCATAAGGTTCAGCAGCACCTGCCAATTGATGATGAACATCTTCTTCAGCTATCCTCCATCCATCTTCCAAAAAAACACTCAGCGGTGTCGGCAGCTGATAAACTCTGTCATTGATCTGAATAGCAAAGCTTTCCCAATCATTTTCAAGATCATCAGAAGGCGGAAAAAGCTCTTCTGCTTGTTCATCCAGCTCTGTTAAGTACTGCAGGGAAATCACAATATCTGTATGAGGAAGATAAACAACTTTCACCCGCAATTCAAAATTTTCAGTCTTCAGTTCTCTTCCTTTTCGATATACTTCCTCATTCAAAGAAAAACTATGTGTTTGTCCATCAATGCCTGTACCTCTCAAATAAAATCTTGCAGCACCATCACCGGTATGATCATCATCAAAAGTAAGACGAGTCAAATAAGTAATCACTGGATGATCGAAATACGGAATATCCAAGATGACCGGCCGAATCAAAAAGACAGCGAGCACCAGACATACAAAAGCCCCCACAATTCGCCCAAGAATTCCTTTTAGGCTATTTTTGTGCTGAAAGATTCCCTTTACACAGAAAAATACCGAAACAGCAGCAATCATGCCCAAAACAATCCGCCAAAAGGCATCTCGTATAAAGCCGGCTTCTCCCATAGCAATCACTTTGTTATCCAGAATAGTGAAAACGACAGAAACGCCGATAAGAAAAAGAAGGATGACAGCAAAAACAAATTTGATCAAGCAATTGGACCAAAACTTCTTTTTATCTGAATCACTTGGCTCTTTCTTCATTCATTCTTCCCTCCTATTCAATCATAATAGCTATTTTTCTGTCTTTCTCTTCAATTTCCAATAACGAACACCAAAAGATACAGCTGCCCAGCCATAAATCACAAGTAAGATCAGAAATAAAACCAGCAAGATCGGCGCATCTGCTTCTGAACTCTGAAGCTGTTCAAAAAGATTCGGCAAGATCAGCAGCATCAAGACAATCAAAATCGGAATATATCTTCCTGCAAATACGCGCCGCATCATATCCAGCCTCGATTCATCATCACAAAAGATTTCTTCTTTCCCCTGCATTTCTGAAACCGGCTTGCGAAAATAACTGTATCCGCCAAAATCCTGAATATATTCCCATCCGCAGTCTTTGAACATCTGTACATATTCATCCTTGTGCTGCAAACCTTCCTCATTATAATCCAGCTGATAAACAACATCTTCAGGCATACACTTCACAAAATGATATAAACCGGCCATACTTACTTTCTCAAATTTCCATCCTTCTTGATGACGCTTCTGCAGATATCGTTCTTCTTTTTCCCAATCCGCTATTGTAAAGACACGCAGTTCAACTTTCTTTTCTTTCATTTCAGCGCACCTCCATCATATTTCGATATAAACGCTCAATCCGCTGCATTTCCAATGCTAGAACATCCTTTCCTAAATCTGTAATGCAATAAGTTTTCCTTTTCTCTTCTTCTCTCACAAAACAAATAAGCTGATCTTTTTCCATCTTGGATAAGCTGCCATACATCGTTCCCGGACTTATCCGAATTTCACCCGCCGTCAATTCTTCCACTTTGCGGATAATATTGTATCCATGTGATTCTTCTCTGAGACAAAGCAAAATATAAAAACTTGTCTCCGACATCGGTACATACACTTTGCGAATATGAGCATTCATTTCCTCACACCCTTTCTATATTTCTTTGCTATATCGTACTGCGATATATCCTACTATCACTATAGCACTGCAATGGATCTTCATAAATCAAATATATGTAAAAAATAAATTGAATATCATGACATATCTGCATTGAACACAAGCAATTCTCATACGAAAAAAAGAGCCGGTTCTTATGAGCCGACTCCTTTTAAGTAAAGTTTACTTTAATCATTTCCTCTTCCGACAATACGCAGAATGTATAAGAAAATATTAATGAAATCCAAGTATAACTGCAAAGCAGAATAAATACTGAAGCGATTCAATGTTGTCTCATCTTGATCCAGTACACTGTGATACATGAGTTTCATTTTCTGTGAATCCCATGCCGTCAATCCTGCAAAAATTAACAGACCAATCATGCTGTAAGCAAAATTAAACTGCGGCATTGGAATAAAAATCGTAACGATACCGAAGATAATCATACCGAACAATCCTGCCATAGCAATTGTACCAATTCCAGCCAGATTCATTTTTGTCGTATATCCAATCACTACCAAAGCTCCAAAATAAGTCGCAGCCATGGCAAACGCATAAATCAAAGAACCCAGATCATATGTCAAGAAAAGCGTACCAAACGTAATTCCTGTGATGAGTGAATAAGCTATAAACAAGGTTCGAGCAGCTGAAACACTTATTTTCATCAATCTGGCTGATAAAGCAACTACCACACCGATTTGTGCAGCCAGCAGGATCAATACCATCGGCAATGAAGAAAGAAACATCATCTGCAGCTCTCTCACACTGGCAACGGCAAACGCTGTAACGAATGTAATTACAATTCCCAGAAACATCCAGGAGTAAGTTTTGATCATATGTCTGCGAAAACCATTTTCTTCACGAAAATCAGTTACATTGGTATAATTCATAATTCACACTTCCTTTCTATATCATTATAACCTATTTTTATAAAAAATCACGGTTATTGATTCAAATATTGTGCATATAGATCCCCATCTGCACTCACAATCGCTTCCACAATGGCCTCATTGATGGATTCATCATAACCCAAGAATACTTCATCCCCAATGATCATATACGGAACACCGGTAGCTTTCGTCTCCGATAATTCACTGAATTGCTGCATCAGCTGATTGTTTTCTTCATCATACCACGTTTCAAAAGAATACAATTGATATAAACTCTGAATCTGTTCATCCAAAGATTCCAGATATTCAAATAAATGCTCACAGTGACCGCAGCCATTTCCCCAGAACAAATAAATATTGACCTTATCTTCTCTAAGCACAATGTCACTTTCTTTATTTCTCGGATGAGCAAAAACAATTTCTTCCTCCTCCGATTCACTCTCTTCTATTTCCTCTGGTTCCTGTATAACTTCTTCTATTGGTTCTTCAGTCAAATCTTCTTCTGTCTTTGTTTCAGGAATCCAAACCCCATTCTCATCAAAACTATACGTGTCATCCAAAATCCATACATCAGAAACATTTTTCAGCATTGTTCCATCTGATTGCAGATAGGTCCATTTCCCATCCAGCTGAAGCCACGTATCATGAAGCTTTCTGCCCGTTTCATCCGTATAATAAACATTTCCATCATCCAACTGTTTGGTTTGTTCTGTATACTCCACCGGACCATTTCGATCTAAGATGCCTTCATTGACAAAATAAGCTTCTCCGTCTTCTTCTACCCAGCCAGAATAAGGAAACCCATTTTCATCAAAATACTGCCATTCATAATCGACTTCTACCCATCCGCTGCTGATTGATTCCGCCTTTTTAAATTTCAGATCAATTCTGCCCGGATGATCAACAGCAATGATTATTTTTCCGGCAGCCTGATCAAACGGAATCTCTTCATTATCCAATCTAGCTTCCGTAAGCTCATATTGCGGATAAGAAAAATACAGCAATACCGGCGATTCAAAATCCGTCACCCATTCATTTAAAGTATCATTAAAAAGAGTATAGTAAAATACCAGCCTTGTTTCTCTTTGCATCACAGGCTTAACAATCGGTTTGAAAGCATAAGTATTCCCGTGCATTATATCATAATCAAAAACTGAAAACGGCACGGTATCATCAAAGCCATATCGCTCATCGACAAAACGCCCGATTCGCTCAGCAGTACTCCATTCCTCTGTCAAGGAAGTGCTTGACATCAAAATATACAATCGATTCAATTCATAAGCACCCAATGAGCACTTCTCTTCCATTGACAGCTCTTCAAAGTCCTGATATAAATCAAAAATCTCATGAACAGCTTCTTCATTCGGTATTTGAATTCCCAATAAATAATCCGTATCCATTGCATTGATTCTCTCACGAATCTGATCAGCAGCTTCACTCGAAATGGAATCATCCGCATAAACCGATGTCATGGCAGTCAGGCTGACAAGAAAAACCATAATACTAATTTTAAAAATTCTCAGCACTCTTTTCATTCTATTCTCTCCAAACATTAAATATATTTTTTTCAATTATATCATAACCTAACTGACTAAAACAAAAAAAGTCCTATTGCTAGGACTTTCATTTTACTATTGGGGCGGCAGATGGGATTCGAACCCACGCATGACGGGACCACAACCCGCTGTGTTAACCGCTTCACCACAACCGCCATAGTGCCTTATTATAATAACAAAGTCTTTATGATTTGTAAAGAGCAAAATGAAATATTTGTCAGCTAAAATGTAAATTTTTAGTCCCTCAATGAAGAATTAGCCGAAATCAGAAAGAATTCATTTCAAAACAATATTCATTTCTTATCTGAAATGATATTGTTTGTATAAAAACTAAACATTTTACCGCTGTCTGAAATAATATATAATAGATACAAAGACGTCTGCAGATAATGGGTATACCATGAGCGTCATGCAGAATATGAATAGCAAAAAGGGAGGAATGAAATATGAAATGGCTGAATTATATATCAGCTGACAAAAAAAGAAAAAATTGTAATATTATTATTGGTTTTAGGTTTCTTGGTATCCATCTTTGTACTGAAACCAATTTCTACTGATGTAAATACACATGCAGACAGCATTTCTAACTCGATCAGAAAAGCAGTGATATCATCACCTTAAGTGCTTCAACAACTGCAGCTTCGGCGGCTATATCATTGATTCCGACAGATGCAGGAACACCGATTGCCGAACAATTAATGGATTTCAATCTTTACTTTCTGATTATCCTGTGCGGAATATTTATTGAAAAATACCTGCTGACAATTTCAGGCTATATCGCATTCAATTTCTTGATTCCGATTGCCTGTATCTTCGCTATCCTTTATGTCCTTTTAAAAAATCAGAAGGCAGGAGCCATTGCAGGAAAGCTCTGTGCCTTCAGTATGGTGCTTTTGTTAGTTGTGCCGATGAGCGTACAGCTTTCCGAACTCATTGATCAAACCTATCAAATCTCACTGGAACAGAACATTGAAGACACAGAAGAACTTATTGAAGATAGTACAGAATTCAGTGAAGAAAATGTTCAAGAGGGATCTAACTGACTGGAGAACATTGGCAATATCATCAGTGATAATCTTTCTTCCCTCACCAGCGGTATCAGTGATCTGGTCAATAAAGGAGAAACATTATTAAGTGATATTCTTGAAACCATCGCTGTCATGATCATTGCAGCTTGCTTTATTCCTATTTTGGTATTTCTGATTTTATTCTGGGCAACTAAATTAATTATCGGTGTAGAAATTTCATTGCCGCAGATAAAACCTAAAAGAAGAAAACAGCTGAAAGGAAATGAATCTTTGATTGAATATACAGAAATAAAAAACTAATATAACAATTTCTTTCCCAAAAGAAAGGTACACCCGAAAGTGTACCTTTTTCATTAGATTTTAATATCTACTGTAGAACCATCAGGTCCTGGAGTTGATGTCAGATAATCAACAATAGCCTGACGAGCATCTGGTTTGCTAGGTTTGCAAGTACTTACTGTCTTAACCTTTCCTTCTACCATTGCTTCAGCCATACCTGAACATCCAGGGAAACCGCAGGAACCACAGTTGTAGCCAGGAAGCATTGATGTAACAGTGTCAACACGTTCATCAACTTCAACTTTTAAGAACTTATCCGCAATACCCAGACCAAGTCCTAAAACAGCTCCCAGCACAAGCATCATAATGATTGCTGTAACCATTGTATCCATTGTTTAGTCCTCCTTTATATCATGAGCAGGGTTATTGCCGCAAGAGAAATCCTTGCAGCCCTGACAACTCTGCTTTAAATTTTCGCACCCCTCAGGAACTGGTGTTTTATGGTTCAGATAATATGCAACCCCATATAAAGCAGCCAGCCCAGCTAAGATAAGGATTGCGGCCAGTATTTCCATATTATACTAACCCTGCTAATCCACTAAAGGCAATTGCCATCAGACCGGCAACAATCAAAGCAATTGGATTTCCTTTGAATGCTTTTGGTGTATTGGCGATGTCTAATCTTTCACGAATTGTAGAGAAGACATAAAGTACTAATGCAAATCCTGCAGGAACAGCTAATGAATAAGTCATCATTTCTGCCCAGTTGTATCCATAAGAAATATTTTCCAATGCTACCCCTAATACTGCACAGTTTGTTGTGATCAAAGGCAAGTAAATCCCTAATGATTTATACAGAGATGGTGAAGTTTTCTTAATGAACATTTCTACCAACTGTACAAATGCTGCAATAACTAAAATGAATACAATTAAATCCATGTAAGTAAGATTCAATGGCCATAAGATAAACTGGTAAATCGCATAAGTAACAATACTTGATACGAAGATAACAAAGATAACTGCTGCCCCCATACCTAATGCACTGTCAGATTTCTTGGAAACACCCATGAAAGGACACATACCCAAGAATCTTGTTAAAATAATGTTATTAATAATGGATGCACTAAGAAATAATGCAAATAATTCTCCCATATGGTACTCCTTTCTACAGTCCTAAATCTTCCAGGACCAGTCTTACTGCTTCTTCGCAGCTTCCGCTTGACAATGTTGCACCGCTTTGTACATCGACTTCAAAGTCAGATGAATTGATGCCGGCAAACTGTCCTAAATATTCTTCATTGTCAATCGTATCTCCGATACCTTCTGTATCTTCAATGCTGACAACAGTTACTGAACTGATTGCATTGTCAACCACTGTAATTTCAAATGTATTGACACCTGAAGTATTGAATCCGCCGTTGACAGCGACTGTATAAACACCGTTTTCATTGGACAGAATACCTGTTTCTGCTGCTGGTGCAGGTGTTTCTTCTTCTACAGGAGCTGGTGCAGGTGTATTGTCAATCATGAAATCAGAACGGAGTGCAATGAAGCCAACTAATACCAATGCTACAATTCCGGCACCGATCTTCCAAGGTTTCTTGTTTTCGCTGTTCTTGAAAGCAGTTAAAGCTGCTGCAAGGCAAGCAAATGTAAAGAATGCTCCGATTGGTTCACTGAACAATGAAATTGTATATTCACTGCTGAAGAATGTTGTTTCAAAAATGACAAAATTTGGGTTGAAAGGATTTGAGAAAGATAACATCCCTGTAGATAAGATCTGACGAATGACAGATAAAGCCAATAAACCGGAAGTATATCCCAATCCCATACCTAAACCATCTAATGCAGAATCAAAGACACCATTCTTAGAAGCAAAAGCTTCAGCACGTCCTAAGATAATACAGTTAACTACGATCAATGGCAGGAAGATTCCCAATGCTGTATACAAATCTTGAGCATAAGCTTGTACAAACATCTGAACAATCTTAACCAATGCCGCAATAACAACGATATACACTGGAATACGAATTTCATCCGGTGTAATCTTACGAATCAATGAAATAATAATATTTGAACAAATCAATACGGCAGTAACTGCAAGCCCCATCCCGATTGCATTGTTCAAAGATGTTGAAATAGCAAGTGCAGAACACAGCCCTAAGTATAAACCGAAGATTGGGTTTTCACGAATGAAACCCGCTTTAAAATTTTCTAAACGTTTCATCAGCTATTCCCCTTTCTAGTAATTTGCTTGGTGGTAAGCCACCACTTCCTGAATACCGCCGATAACAGCAGTACTTGAAACTGTAGCACCTGAAAGTGTATCAATCTGTGTATCAATAGAAGATCCGATGAAAGGTCCATAGAATTCTTCAGTCTTTACACGTGAACCAACACCCTCAGTATCTGTACATTCCTGAACAGAGTAACCGGCAAAGTTATTGTCATTGTCAATGGCAATCATAAATACGATTGAATCGGTACCATCGAAACCATCCACACCGACTTTATAAACAACGCCTTCTCCGTCAGCTTCATAAATATTCTGAATTGTTGTTACTTCTCCTTGAATTTCTACTTCGTTAAATTCTGCATTTGGGAAGAATTGTTCCAAAGTAGACATAACGCCAGCTAATTGATTTGCTTGAATGATTGGATATGTCAGGCTATTCACAGCTGAAAGCAAACCACCGGCAAGAGCAGAAATAATTGCAAGGAATAGTGTTAAATGAAGTATCTTTTTCATAACATTCCTCCTATAGTCCTAAATCTTCAAGGACTAAACGAACAGCTTCTTCACAGCTTCCGCTGGACATTGTTGCCCCGCTTTGAACATCAACTGTAAAATCAGAAGAATTCAAACCTGCAAACTGTCCTAAATATTCTTCGTTGTCAATGGAATCACCGATACCGGCAGTATCATTGATTTCTACAACACTTACAGAAGCAATCGCATTATCTGCTACAGTAATTTCAAATACGTTGAAATCAGCTGTATTGAATCCGCCGTTGACTGCCACTGTATAAACACCATTTTCATTTGAAATAATGCCAGCTTCAGTAATTTCTGGCTCTGTTGTTTCAGGTTCCGTTGGTTCAGCTGTATCCGCAGGGCTTAAAGCTGTAATAACTGCCTGTACGGCAGAACCGCTGGACATTGTTGCGCCGCTGACAGCATCGACAGAGACGTTGCCTTCAGTAGCTCCGACAAACTGAGATAAGAAATCTTCGTTATCGATCAGATCACCATAGCCTGGTGTATCACCGATACTGTTCACTTTGACAGATTCTACTGCACCATCAGCAATCGTAATTTCAAATTGGTTCACACCCATGTAGCTGTCAACATCCACAGTCACAACACCATTTTCGTTTGAAACAATTGTAGCTGTTGAAGCTGTAACTTCTGAACTATCTGCATTCAAAGTTTTTCCTGCAGGTGCTGCACTGGCTGAAGCAGGAGTTACTGTAGATAATGCTAATAAACATGCACCGCATCCAACAACACCAACACCGATGAATGACATCAATGCTTTCTTAGCTCCTGCTACCTGTTCGCAGTCACAGAAACGTTCGATCATTGGAGTTAAAGCGTTCATGATCAAAATAGAATATAAAACACCTTCCGGCAGGTTAGCTTTTACACGGATCAATACTGTTAAGATAGCACATCCTAAAGCAAAGATCGTACGTCCGGTCGCACTTGTTGGTGATGTAACTGGGTCAGTTGCCATAAAGACAGCCCCAAACATCAGACCGCCAGTCAAGATGTGATAGAATGGATACCACATACCCATACCGAATACTAAAGCCATAATAGCAGTGATTACAAATACACCGCCGACATAAACAACAGGGATACGCCAGTCAATGACTTTGCGAAGAGCCAATACAACTCCGACAATAGCAATCAAAATTGCACTTGTTTCCCCTAAAGCACCTGAATACATACCGACAGCTAAATTAGATAAACCGCCGACAGCCTCCATCAATTCACTGACCAAAGCAGAATCAGTCACAAACCAGTGATATGTACTTGCCATCAAAGTTGTTGGTGTAACACTTGTGACAATATCCACTGTTTTTGTTGTTAAACCGGCAAACGCAGCAAAAATAATTGCACGTCCGAAAGCAGCAGGGTTGAAAATATTCTGACCAAAGCCTCCGAATACCAGTTTACCGAATAAAATACATAAAACAGAAGAAATCAAAATAGCATATAAAGATGTCTGAATAGGCACCATCAATGCCAAGATAACCCCTGTAATATATGGGAAACTTGAAGATAAGAATTCTTTGACATTTTTCTTAGTTACAAGTGCCCAAACTACTTCTGTAGCCACACAAGACACAACAGACACAACCATGATCAGCAATGCCTGTACCAAATAAGCACTTCCCAATGTAGAATAATAATACAAAGAGAAAGCATATACGACCAATAAGCCGATCAACAGCTCATTCATGATGCGCTTTGTAGATAATTCACAGCGATAGTTAGGAGCTGCATTATATTTCAATTTCATATAGTCACCCTCCTACTTCTTTCCAAAGGCCATATAGGCACGTTTTGCACGGCGTACATTTTCTGTCACTGCAATCTTGCTTGGACATACATAAGTACACATACCGCATTCAATACATTTTGTAACCTGCAATTTACCTAAGCGATCCATGTCATTCATCTTCATGACATTGTTGATACGCACTGGCTGCAATCCGCTTGGGCAGTAATCAGAGCATCTGCCGCAGCGCAGGCAGGCAATTTCATCAATACCTTTATCAATCTGAACAGTCAAAGCATTGTTCTGACGATCAATCGCAATATCATCATTTGGCACAGTACCGCCCATCATAGGACCGCCGAAGCTCATGATGATCTTATCAGAAGTGTAGCCTCCTGCCGGACCATTGACAATTTCACTTGCCAATGTACCGATAGGCACAATCACATTGACAGGATTTTTTACCCCATCACCGCTGACTGTGACCATACGGTTGACAATCGGCATACCTGTCAGCATCGCAGTACCAAACTTCAAAGCAGTTGTCGCATTGTTGATCACAACATGCACTTCTGCAGGCAGTCTGTCATAACGCTGACCAGTAACTTCATAAATCAAAGTTCTTTCCCATCCCATTGGATATACATCCGGCACTTCTCTGCAGGTAATGCCATCCAATCCTTTGATTTTCTCATTGACATGAGCAATCAATTCAGGGTGAGATTTCTTAATGCAGATTTCTGCCACTGGAGCACCGCACATTTTCTTCATAGCACGGATACCCACTAGCATCGTATCTAAATCACTTTCAATAGCCTTGTAGTCTGAAGTAATGAAAGGTTCACATTCAACCGCATTGATGATCAAACGTTCAATTCCTTTCGCCCCCTGATATTTCACATATGATGGGAAACCAGCCCCACCGCATCCGATAATACCGGCGTTCTTCATGAACTCAACTAATTCTTCTACAGACGCTTTTTCCCAATCAATCGTTGGGTTCTTTTCTTCTGTAAATTTGCCATCACTTTCAATGACAATGTAATCCGCCTGTTTCAGGTTCTGATGCATTCTTTTTTCAATAGAAACGACTTTCCCGCTCACGCTTGAAAATACAGGTACCACGAAGCGAGCTTCAAACACTGCTAATTTAGTCCCTACTTTAACTTCATCTCCTACGTTTACCAAAATTTTTGGATTTGGATCAAATCCAGCAAACAAAGGAATATAGACTGTCTTAGGGTTGTAAACAACAGCTTCTTTATGTTCTGTTAATTCCTTATGCCCATTCAAGTGATTGCGCATAGGTCCTTTAAACAAAGACATAATTTCACCTTCCTTTTCTTTTATCATGCCCTTTGTACCACGAAAGAACAGTTCCCAACTATTATAGCACTAGTATTACAAAAACTTAACATAAAATTTCCGTTTTTTCACAATTTTAATGATATTCTTTTAAAATTCAAAAAGAATGGTATAATTGTGTCGGTGATATTATGAAAAAAGGACTCAGTTTATTGTTAAGTCTGGCCTTATTGGCCGGATGCAGCCCGCAGGAAAAAGAATTGCTTCGATATTCACGCTCTTCTTTCACATCAGGCTTTGATACACAGATTACCCTGATTGCTTATGTGGAAGATGAAGCTGAAGGTGATGAATACTTTGCCTTAATGGAAGAAGCCTTCCGCAAATATAACTCATATTTTGATAAATACTATGATTATGAAGGTGTCAACAACATCAAGACCATTAATGATAATGCCGGTATTCAGCCGGTAGAGGTTGATCAGGAAATCATTGATCTTATTCTTTTATCAAAACAGTTCAGTGAATATTCCGACAATCAATTTGATATTACGTTAGGCCCGGTGCTTGAAATCTGGCATGATGTCCGCGAAAAAGCAACGTACGGCATGGAATTTACAATACCGACAACGGAAGAGCTGGAAGCAGCCAAAGCCTGCACAGGCTGGGATAAAGTAGAAGTTGATGATGAAAACAACACCGTTTATCTGACTGAAAGCTGTGCTTCATTGGATGTCGGTTCTGTAGCCAAAGGATTTTCTGCAGAAAGAGTAGCTCAGATTCTTCAGGATGCCGGATTGGAAAGCGGTATTGTCAATGCCGGCGGAAATGTCAAAACATTCGGAGTTAAACCCGATGGTGATGTATGGCGCTCTGCCATTGAATCCCCTGACAGCAGTGGCCGGCAATTCGGTGCTATGGAGCTCAGCAGCAATCAATCACTGGTTACTTCCGGTGATTATCAGCGCTACTTTATTTATGAAGATGAAATCTATCATCACATCATTGATCCGGATACCCTCTATCCAGCCAAGCATGCCAAAGCTGTCTCTATCCGAGCAGTTGATTCCGGCATTGCTGATATCTGTTCTACCTTATTCTATACATTAACTTATGAAGAAGGTGTAGAAATGCTGGAAAAACTCAGAGGACTGGGTTATGAACTGGATGTTGTTTGGGTCTATGACAAGCTGGATGAAATTGAAAATTATGACTATGGCCGATGGGAAGAATACTACATTTTGACCAGTGATGGCTTAACAGAGGATTTTACCTATTAATGAATCCGAAAATCTATGAATTTGAGGCCATTATCCAGCCAGTAGATGGTATGGATGCCGCCTACATCGAATTTCCCTATGATGTCAGAAAAGAATTCGGCAAAGGACGTGTCAAGGTCCATGCAACCTTTGACGGAGAACCTTATGATGGCTCATTGGTACGCATGAAAACCGTCAATCATATCATCGGCATTCGCAAGGACATCCGTGCGAAGATCAAAAAGCAGCCAAAGGATATGATCCATGTAACCATTCAAGAAAGAGAATAGAACCTGTTTGGGTTCTATTTTTTCTTATCTATGATAAAATAAACAAAAAAGGAGATTCCTATGTGTCTGATATGCGAAAGAATTAATCAAATCAAACATCATTCCAATCCAGCTTTTGTCAAAGAAATGCAGACCGGTTATGTCGTTATCGGCGATCATCAGCACTTTTATGGCTATACTTTATTTCTATGCAAAAAGCATGTTACTGAATGCTTTCAATTAGATAAAAATGAACGCATGACTTTTCTCTATGAAATGAGCTTAGCGGCACAAGCTGTCTCACAAGCCTTTCAGGCAGAAAAAATGAATATTGAAATGCTCGGCAATGGCGATTCTCACTTACATGTTCATCTATTTCCAAGAAAAAGCGGTGATTTAGAAGAATATGGCAATCATGGACGCGGACCTGTCTGGTGGTATCCCTGGGAAAAAATGATCCATGATGACAGCTGCCCTACCCCTGCAGAAATGGAAGCAATGAAAGAAAAGCTGCTTCATGAACTCAATCAGCTGACAAATATATAAAAACCTGCTTATTGCACATAAGCAGGTCCTTTTTTATCGGCTCAATTCTTCTGCCAGTTCTTTTAATGCCTGACGGGAATCTTCTTTCAGCGATGAACGAATGGTAGCTGTACCGACAATGGTTACATCTTTGCTTTTCGCCAGCATATTTTTCATGACTTGATTGGCGGTAGCTGCCCAGCTGCCATTTTCAATCAATGCCACTTTTCTATTTTGATAATTTCTTTCAGTTAATTGATGAATAAATGTTTTCATATATGGGAATACATCAGCATTATACGTCGGTGTAGCTAATACCAGCTTGTCATAGCAGAAGGCATCCGAAACTGCCTGTGACATGTCTGAACGCGCTAAGTCATAGACAACTGTTTCGACATTTCTTTGTTTCAATTGATCGGCTAAATACAGAGCCGCTTCTTTGGTATGCCCATAAACAGAAGTATAAGCAATGACAACCCCTTGCTTTTCAGCTTCATACGCAGCCCATTTGCGAGTACATTCCACATAATAAGCGATATTTTCCTTCAATACAGGTCCATGCAATGGACAGATCATTGACAACGGCAAATTCTCTGCCTTTTTTAATACAGCTAAAACCTGGGCCCCATACTTCCCTACAATGCCGATATAGTAGCGTCTGGCTTCTTCGATCCATTCTTCCTCTCCGATACCGAATTTACCGAAGGCATCCGCACTGAACAATACTTGATCCTTGGCATCATAGCACATCATAACTTCCGGCCAGTGCACCATCGGTGCAAACACAAAGGTTAATTCATGATGACCTAAATTCAATGTCTCATTGTTTTCGACAACCTTTTTTCTGATATTTGGATCTAACTCAAAAAATTGATCCATCATCATAAATGTCTTGGCATTGCCGATTAAAGTTGTTTCCGGATATGCTTCTAAAAACTTCATGATATTCGCAGAATGATCTGGTTCCATATGCAATACAATCAAGTAATCAGGCTTTCTTCCCTGCAAGGCTTTTTGCAGCTGATTCAGCCACTGTTCACCAAAGTGAATATCCACTGTATCAAATACTGCAATTTGATCATCCATCAATACATAAGAATTATAACTGATGCCGTTAGGAACGACATACTGTCCTTCAAATAAGTCAATTTCTCTATCATTTACACCAACATAAATCAAATCCTGTGTAATATTCATTTTCATGCACCTCTTTTTTCACGGAGTGATTATAAAATTATCTCATCAATAAATCAACCCTAATGCATAAATTATATTTCCCATATTGACAAGTATCAATCAAAATCATAGAATAATCATAGTAAAGGTGGGTGAAAAGATGAAGAGATAGATTTTGAAATGACAATTGAAACGTTCCCCACTCGTTTTTTGTACTGCAAAATCTACTTTTTATCGTTCATATCTCAAAGGAGGTATGTCTATGCTCACAATCAAAGATCTGACTATTCAAAACAGTAAAGGAACGACTCTGCTTGAGTCGTTTTGTTTTACCTTGGCCCCTCATCATAAAGCGGCCATCATCGGCGAAGAAGGCAATGGCAAAAGCACCTTGCTCAAAGCAATCGCCGATCCCCAAAGTATTGAAAAATATGCAAGCGTCAGCGGGATCATTGATACATCTCAAGCGCATATCGGTTATTTATCCCAGAAGATGGATGAAAAATGGAATGAATCCGAACCTTATGAATATTGTTTAAAAAATGATGTGAACGAACTATTAGAATTGGAACAGTACAATGAATTGGAAAATTATCAGAAACTTTGCGTTTCTTTGCATTTAAGCCCGGATTTTCTGCAAAGATCGCAGAAGATCAAGACATTGAGCGGGGGAGAAAAAGTAAAGCTGCAGTTATTGAAGATCATGCATGAGCCTGTGGATACCTTACTTTTGGATGAACCAACCAATGACTTAGATATAGAAACATTGGAATGGCTGGAAACCTTTTTGTTGGAATTTGACGGTGCTTTGATGTTTATCAGTCACGATGAAACTTTGCTCAGCCGAGTCGCCAACCGCATTGTTTTATTGGAAACTGTCAATAAGAAAACCAAAGTCATGCATACGATTGCTAATATCGGCTATGATGAATTTATGAGACAGCGCAAAGAAAAACTGATTAAAGAAGAACAACTTGCTTACAAAGAAAAAGAAGAATATGAGAAAAAACAAGAAAAACTGAATCGTATCATGAGTTCTGTCCATGAATATCAGAATACCATCACACGTCAAGATCCGGCCAAAGGAAGATTATTGAAGAAGAAAATGCATTCATTGAAATCCATGGAAAAGCGTTTTGAAAAGGAAGGCTACACCAAATTGGATACAAGAGAAGAGGCCATTGATGTTCACTTTGAAGTTTTTGACTGGAATCCGAATAAGATATGTCTGGATCTTTTCTTTGATCAGATTTGTGCTGATGAAAGAATTCTGATCCAGAATGTGCACCTGTTTGTAAAAGGCAGTGAAAAAGCTGTTATTATCGGTGACAATGGCTGCGGAAAGACTACTCTCATTCATCAAGTCTATGAACAATGCAAACAGCGAGAAGATCTTAAGATCGGTTATATGCCGCAGAATTATCAGGAAATGATGGATGATGAATGTACACCGGTTGAGTATTTAGCCAAAGACGGAAACAAAGAAGCGGTTACGAAGGCGCGTGAATTTTTGGGGCGCATGAAATTTACCCGTGATGAAATGCTTCAGAAAATAAAAGAGCTTTCTGAAGGTCAGAAAGCAAAACTATATTTAGTTCATTTTATCATTGAAGAATGTACTATGCTCATTTTGGATGAACCGACCCGCAATCTTTCCCCTTTAAGCAATCCGACAGTCCGTGAAATGCTGCGCAATTACAGCGGAGCTATCTTAGCCGTTTCTCATGATCGTAAGTTTATTGAAGAAGTGGCGGATACAGTTTATGAAATCAAAGACAAGCAGTTTCTATTAAAAGAAAAAAGATGATCTTGAAGTTATACAAATTCATTTTAACAAATTGAGTAGAGGATGAAAAATCAATTTTCACTCCGTTCTTCGCACCAAATGTATGAGTACACATAAAGTGCTACATTTATTTGTTAAAGCAAACTATCTTAGACAGTATGTACGAGGATTGACCTGTCCGGGTCTTTCCTCTTTTTATGGTTAGAATATCGAAAAAAAAGGAAGAGTCATTAATGATAAACTCTTTCTTCTATATTTATTTGTTCACTAATATTTTATCTTAATTTTCTTAGGACATTTAGCATTTTGCGGAATATGCCAAGGAGATCCTTTTTTGTCTTGTGTAGCATTTTCAATCAAACCCATCGCGCACCATTTTCGAATGGTCTGTTCTGTATATCCCCATTTTTTTGCCGCTTCTTTTGTACCCATATCAGCCATAATTACCCTCCTAAAATATCTCTCTTCTTAGCATCAAATTCTTCCTGAGTTATGATATTATTATCAAGCAAATCTTTCAATTTTAATAGACGATTTATTTGATCATCATTCACTTTACTAACCATCTCTTTTTGATTACTTGCAATTGGTTCATTTACTTTCAACTTGTCGATTTCTAATGTAAGAATACCAATTGAACCAAAATAAGCAAAGTCAAGAATAGTTTCTAATAACCATGAAAACAAATCTATATAATTATACTCATAAAGATTAATAATTAATACTGAAATATGAAGAATTAACAACAGTATTACAACAGTAATCAATAATTTTTTTTGCGTTTTTTTAAAAGCAAGTATAATAAACATTAAAATCCAAATAGCAGTAATAAAGCATTGCAAAAATAAATCATACAGGAAAGATGAATTATATCCGATTAATTCATACACCACTTTTATCAAAGGTATTGAATACAATATTTGAAAAAAAGCGCCTGCAGCAGACAATTGCGGTTTCTTAATTATCAATCCAATCAAGATTAAAATATAGGCTAATAGCAGTACAATCTCCCAAAACACATGTTGATTCATCGCTAAAATTAACTGTATAATATGAGGAACAAGATCCGTAAGTTGGTATATTGTATGCAATATCAGAATTACAATAGCGATATTATATTTTATATTCTTCTTATTTACCATAATTGTCACATCTTTTCCAGTAAATCCTTTTTCATTTGATTGTATTCATCATCATCAATAGCACCGCTCTTATGCAAATCGGCAATTTTTTTTAATTTATCATAAGAATCTTCTGAATTGTGATTATAATTATTAGATGTTTCAACAGTTTCAGCATATCCTGATCCGTCTGCAGGTACCAGTTTACCTGAAGCAATATTTATAATATCAATAATCCAAAGAATACCAAAACAGCCAGCTGTTAATAATTTCAGAACTCCCATACCGATATATCCTAAATAGAATCTATCGACGCCCATACCTCCTAAAAGAATTGATAAAATAAGTGCAGTAGTTTTACTTTTCATTTTCATAATCCTCCTTTTACTTTTTCACATAATTATTAAACATCTAAACAAAACTAATAGTAATTTTTTTTAATTTACAGAAATATTTCGTTGCATTAAACTGAAAATATTTATGCTTTATATCAAGTTTTTATGATGTTTAATAAAATTACACACCTATTATACCCCCCCCCCCGAATTTGGCAATGATTTTTATTTTTAATCTTGAATTATTGTTTTCATTAGAATTTATGGTTATGTTTTAAATTATGATAGTAATAATTCTTTTATTTAAACTATTTGTAAAGCACATCATTAGTTTAATTGTAATGCAAATTTCTAAGTGTTTCTTTACAATGTCTTACTGTTGAATCCACGCTACTATTGTCCCTTTATTATCAGATTTGTAACAATACACATAGAGCATATTATTCGTTCAATGGGATAGAAGAAAGAGACTAATCTATCTCCTTTCGCTGCACTGTATGTACGGGTCTATATACGATGCTTCGATACTGCATTTATATGTTCAACATCTCTGTATTGAGTAAAAAGCCAACAGCATTTTCACTTATTAATATAGACAAAGTCCTGATTAACTATCTTGATTTTACGCTTACCTTTTGAATTATGGTTTGTAGTACAATCTCTTCCACCATTTATCTTTATATCAGGTTTCTGTTCATGCAATCAAAAAATCGCTAAACTACTTCCTTCATTCTTGACATCAATATCAACTTCTCGTGGTTCACAACACTTAGAGATAAATACCTGTGTTTTTTTGTATCCAACTGAATTTGTACAATCCCAGCACACAAAAAAGAATCTCTTTATTTGGAAATCCAAACAAAGAGATTCATTCTATTTTTAGTTCTTTCCTAATAAACGGAACATGTTTTTCTTATATACTTCTACACCTGGCTGATTGAATGGATTTTGTTCATTCATATAAGTTGTCATCGCAATCGCTCTGAAGAAGAAATAGCACATATAACCGAATGTTTCAGCACTCATATCTGGAATCGTAATTTCCAAATTTGGTACATGTCCTGTATCTACATGCGCTTCTAAAGTTCCCTGACATGCCATCTGATTGACCCAGTGCAGGGATTTGCCGGCCAAATAATTCATGCCGTCTGCATTTTCTTCATCACTTGGGAAAGTCAGATCCAAAGTAGGCTTTTCAACTTTGATCAATGTTTCAAACAAGACTTTCTTGCCGTCCTGAATAAATTGTCCCATGGAGTGCAGATCTGTTGAGAAGTTAACAGAGCAAGGCAGAATACCTGTACCATTCTTTCCTTCTGATTCACCGAATAATTGTTTCCACCATTCAGCTACCATGCTCATCTGTGATTCATAAGAAACCAGCATTTCAGCACATTTGCCTTGTTTTTCCAAAATACGGCGTGCTACTGCATAACGATACGCTGTATTGGTATTCAGATCCGGATCAGCTAAATCATCATAAGCTTTTTTTGTTCCGGCCATCAATGCTCTGATATCAATGCCTGCAACTGCAATCGGCAATAAACCTACCGGTGTAATGACAGAGAAACGTCCGCCGATATCATCAGGAATGACAAATGTTTCATAGCCTTCTGCATCTGCCATCGTCTTTAAAGTACCGCGTGCTTTATCTGTTGTCGCAACAATTCTGTTTTTTGCTTCTTCGCCATACTTTTCATCCATAAATTTCTTTAACAGACGGAAAGCCAAAGCTGTTTCAGTAGTTGTCCCTGATTTAGAAATAACATTGACGCACACTTCTTTATCTTTGATATAATTCATCACCTGTGCAATATAAGTAGATGAGAAGGTATTGCCCATAAAGACAATTTCAGGCTTCTTATCGGCATATAATCCATTGACCATTTCAATGACAGCACGTGCTCCTAAATAAGAACCGCCGATTCCGCATACAACAAAGACATCGCACATATTTCTCATCTTTTCAGCACAAGCCAAAACACGTTCAAATTCTTCTTTATCATAATTATTCGGCCATTCTACCCATCCGACAAAGTCATTGCCCAAACCTGTCTTATTCATCAGCTGTTCATGATATTTATTGACAGTTTCCTGATAATCAGTGATGTTTTCCTGCAAAAAAGCATGTTCTGTTTCAAATTTTAACATTTTCTTCCTCCTATTGATTAGCCAGCTTGATCCATTCATCTAAATGATCTGCCAGCGACTTAAATCCGATGACCATCTTCGGCACTCGCTGCACACGCTGCTGTTTGTGGCGCGGCCGTTTGTTGGGACCATGGACTGCTTTCAGTGATAATCGGCACTGATGATTGAGCGGATCATAATCAATGACCTTGACGCGCACCTTTTCACCTACCTGCAGGTATTTGGCTACATCTTTGACATAACCCTTGGATATTTCAGAAATATGAATCAATCCTTTGAGATCATGATCAATCATCACAAAAGCACCATAGGGCTGAATTCCCGTCACTGTTCCTTCTACAATTCTTCCAATCATCGCTCGCATCATTTCACCTCATCTATAATATTATAGCACTATTCCTTAGTGAATTGAATTGATTTTATACAGTTTTCAGCGAAATCAAAAATACAAAAAGTATTGTTTTCAAGGACAGCATAGCTTGCCGGATTGCCGCCCTTCGGCAATGTAATAGAACCTGGATTCAAGATATAAATACCATCCCTTTTCTCTGCCATCGGCAAATGAATGTGTCCGAACATAAACACATCATTTTCCTGCAATACCGGAAGATTCTCATTGGAATAAATATGTCCATGACTCATAAAAAGCTTGAACCCATCCAGAAGCAGTACATTATAATCAGAAGTAATCGGAAACTGCAGCACCATCTGATCCACTTCCGCATCACAATTTCCTCTGACTGCAATGATCTTTTCTTTTCTTTCATTCAATAATTCAATGACTTTTTTCGGTTCATAGCCTTGAGGCAACGGATTGCGCGGACCATGATACAAAATATCGCCTAAAATCAGCAATTGATCGCCATCCTGATCAAATTTTTCCAGCATTTTCTCCAAATAAAGAGGAGAACCATGAATATCAGAACAAATATAAGTTTTCATCTAAATCTCCTTTACTAAATCCAGTAATTCATGCAGATCATGAATTTCATAAGTCGGCTGAACTGCCGTTGTATTTGTAAGACAAGCAGGATTATACCATATCGTTTGAATGTCGGCATTGATTCCGCCCTGAATATCCGCACTCAATGAATCACCGATCAAAATGACATCTTCATGGGTGCAGGAAAGGGCTTCAAAGATTTTCTCAAAAAAGGCAAGATCCGGCTTTTTGCAGTTCATCGTCTCTGAAATAAAAACACCTTTGAATAGCTTTCCTAACCCGCTGACCGCCAATCTTCCCTGCTGAATCTCTGTAATGCCGTTTGTTGCGCCATAACAAGGCCATTGTTTGGCCAATGCCGAAACGACCTCATAAGCTCCGTCAATCAGCATTCCCTGACAAGATAAATGATGCGTATAGCTCTGTGTCAGAATACGATCATCAAAACTTTGATCGGAAGCCTCCAGATACTTCTTAAAACGTGTATTTTTCAATTCCTCTTTGGTAATTTCATTTCTTTCCAATGCTTTCCACATTCCTTGATTAATACTTTCATACAACTGATGATGTTCTTCATCGCTGCAAAGACCATGTTCCTTCATCGTTTCCGTAAACGCAGCTGCTTCTGCCTTTTTAAAATCAAAAAGCGTATCGTCTAAATCAAAAAGCAAGATCTTCATGATAATTTCTCCTTCAGTTGCTTCTGTACATTTTCCGTCACAAAGCTGGAGACATCTCCACGGAAACGCGCAATTTCCTTTACAATCGAACTGGCAACTGAACTATACTGAGGCTGACTTAACAAAAAGATCGTCTCAATATTTTTATCCAGCATCATATTTGCCGTTGCAATCGATACTTCATATTCATAATCACTGGTTGCCCGTATACCGCGAATCATGACAGAACAGCCCATTTCTTTCGCAAAATGAACGGTTAAGCCATGACCGATGACAACCTTGACATTCGGCAAGTGAGCTACTTCTTTTTCAATCATCGCTTTTCTTTCTTCTTTGGTAAATAAGGTAGATTTGCTGACATTTTCTAAAATAGCCACAATAACTTCATCATAAAGCTTAGCACTTCTTTCAATGACATCCAAATGGCCCAATGTCACAGGATCAAATGTCCCTGGATATAATGCTTTTTTCATTCTATTCTCCTTCATGCTCATAATAACTGATCTTGGTAATGCCGTAACAGGCTTCTTTCACTAAGATATATTGCCCGATTTTTTCAGGAAAGCTGTCTTCTTTTAAACTTTCCACCACGATCACACCCTCTTTTTCCAATAAATTCAGATCACTGATTTTCTGAATTAAGGAAACATTTTGCTGGAGTGCATAAGGCGGATCAATATAAATCAAAGTATATTGTTTCTTTAATTGATCTAAGACTTGTTCCACAGGTCTTTCATATATCTGAAACTGACTTTCTATTTTCAGATTACGGATATTTTTCTGAATGGTCTTGACTGCTTTGGGCATGATCTCACAGACATCCACATGCTCAATGCCTCTGGATACCGCTTCAATGCCGATATTGCCGCTGCCGCCATAGCAATCCAAGCAATTTCCTTGCTGAAAATAAGGTCCGATCCTTGAAAAGACAGCTTCTTTGATACGATCAGCCGTAGGTCTTGTTTCCATTCCCTCTACTGCTTCAATTTTTCTGGAACGCAAATGGCCAGCTACAACACGCATAATATTTCTCCTCTCGCATAAAATGAAAAGCAGCGGGTACACTATGAATGCATCAAATCGATGCAATCCCCTTTCTTTGCTTTTTTTCCTTATTGAAAGAACCCTAGAATGGGTTCTTTTGTTTTTGCAGTTTTAATCTTTTTTCTTGAGCAATCAATCCCTGGCAAATGCCGATGGCAACACAGACACTCAGCAATGAACTGGAACCAGAGGAAATAAACAGCAGCGGCACTCCTGTCAAAGGAATAAGCCCGCTCACACCGCCGACATTCAAGAAGAAATGCACACTTAAATAAACAATGGTTCCGACATAGATAATACGGCAGAAATCACCATGTTCTTTATTGACCTTAAAAGCATGAGCAAACAAACGCCAGATCAATAAGGCATATAATGCTAAAATGATGATAAAGCCGGTAATTCCCAATTCTTCCACAATGATCGGCAAAATATAGTCCGTCTGTGCTTCCGGCAGATACAGCATCTTCTGAATACTTTTGCCAAGTCCCAATCCGCCGATTCCGCCGGTGGCAAAAGCATATAATGCATTGATCAGCTGATAACCGGCATCGGTTGGATCCAGCCATGGATTATCCGCAATCAAAAATCGCTTCAATGCATGCTGAGGCAGAAATGAAATACTGGATAAGATTTTCAGCCCTGTATCTGTCATTGTCAGAAAGCAGACCAAAACCCCGCCCACAGCAAGAGCAATCACAGCATAATGCTGCATTTTCTGCAGTTTACGATTGCTTGGAATCAAAAAACATACCGCACATATAATTGTTAATACTAAAAAACTGCCGCTGTCATTCTGCAGAAACAAGATAATAAATGCGGCAATCGCATAATAAGCAAATGGAATCTTGACAATATCCCAAAAACGTACTCGCGGATCTCTTTCAAGCTTTTTGGAATGATCGACCGTATAGGCCATGATCACAATCATAAATACTTTGATAAACTCACTTGGCTGCAAGGTAAAAGAACCGACACCCGGCAAGCTTAAACGAATCCAAGCATACGATCCATTCGTCTCCGGGAAAAATAAACAGGCAATCAGCATGACTATAATCGAGACACCGACAACTGTCAAAAAGGTTGAAGAAGCCAATTTCCGTATATTATTGGCTACTACGATCATCACAATATAACTGGCAATCATAAATACGACCTGTCGAAGCAATGTTCTCACAACAATCGTATCACTTTCAATCGTAGAACCAACACTGGTAGAAGTAATCATGATCGTACCAAAGATCATCAAGGCAATGGCACAAAAATGAATTGACTTATCATAGCCTTTTGGCATTCGAAACGTAATATGCCATCCAAACAAATTCATCACATCGCCTCCATTATTTATTTTACACAATTTATAAAGGAATGAAAAGTCAAAAAAGGGGACATCACGAGTGAAGTTTTTTCAACGAAATGATTAAAATTCTTTTCAAGAATATCAAAATACGCTAGAATAGTGTAGAAAGAGGAAGTGTATTATGAAATTAGAAGCAAAAGATATCATCAAAGACAGCAATCCGCTGATTCGTACAAAAAGCGAGAATGTTGTTTTGCCATTAAGTGAAGAAGATCATGAATTAGCTTTAGCTTTGCTTGATCATGTCAAAAGAAGCCAAGATGAAGAAATTGCGGAAGCTGAAGGACTCCGCCCTGCTGTCGGTATTGCAGCTATTCAGGTAGGCATTCCTAAAAAAATACTGGCCATTGTGCTGCCAAGCGAAGATGGTGATGATCAAGTATTCTGTTTAGCCAATCCGCGCATTGTTTCTCATTCTGTACAATCCAGCTACTTAGCAGAAGGCGAAGGATGCCTTTCTGTTGATGAAGCACATGAAGGAATTGTTCCTCGTCATGCCCGCATCAAAGTACGTGCTTATGACATCTTAGGAGAACAGGAAGTTGAGATTCGTGCAGAAAGCTATCCTGCGATTGTACTGCAGCATGAAATTGATCATTTTACAGGAACTCTTTTCTACGACCACATCAATAAAAAAGATCCATGGGCACCGATTGAAGATGCTATTGTGATTGAATAAAAGCATTTTTTGCATATCTCATGCAATCTGTGCTATAATAAAATAAACAAATGTGCAAGTTTTGAAAAGGAGAATTTAATGGAACAAACAACAAGACGTGCACCAAGAAATAATAATGGAAATAAAATAACATATAATAGATTAGCTCCACGCAAAAACGATACTTTAGTTTATGCTTTAGGCGGTTTGGGCGAAGTGGGCAAAAATATGTACTGCATTGAGCACGAAGATGAAATCGTGATTATTGATGCAGGTGTTCGTTTTCCGGAAGAAAATCTTCTTGGTGTGGATTATGTAATCCCTGATTACAGTTATTTAGTAAGAAATAAACAAAAAAGAAAAGTATTGATCATTACTCATGGTCATGAAGATCATATCGGAGGAATTCCTTTTCTTTTAAAATCAGTTGCAATTGAAAAAATCTATGCTCCGCGCTTTGCCGTGGCTTTGATCAATCGCAAATTAGAAGAAAAAAAGATGTTAAAGGCTGTTAAAATTGAAGAAATCAATGAAGACAGTGTCGTACAGACAAAATTTTTCCGCTGCGGTTTTTTCAATACCGTACACTCAATTCCTGATTCATTAGGAATTATCGTCAATACACCGAATGGCCGCGTTGTTACGACCGGTGACTTCAAATTTGACCTGACTCCTGTCGGAACCAATGCCGATTATCAGAAAATGGCTTATTTAGGAGCTTCTCATGTTACTTTATTGATGAGTGATTCCACAAACTCCGGCATTGAAGATTTTTCAATCAGTGAAAAGAAAGTCAGTGAAGCTATTCTGGATATTTTCAAGAAGACAGACGGAAGATTGATTGTGGCAACATTTGCCAGCAATGTTCACCGTGTCGGACAGATCTTAAATGCAGCGGTAGCGACAGGAAGAAAAGTCTGCATCTTTGGCCGTTCTATGGAAAATGTGGTCACAATTGCCAAAAAAATGGGCAATATCAAAGTAGGTGAACAGCATTTCTTAACACCAGATCAGCTGAATCATACACCTGCTCATAAAGTATGTATTATATGTACCGGATCCCAAGGCGAACCATTGGCTGCTTTAAGCCGTATTGCGCAGGGAACGCACCGTTATATTAAGATCATGCCGGGAGATACCGTGGTATTCTCTAGTTCACCGATTCCCGGAAACAGTGCTAGCATCAATCAGGTTGTCAACAAATTATTCCGCAACGGAGCGACTGTATTGACCAACTCCATCCTGAATAACCTGCATACAACCGGACATGCTTCTCAGGAAGAACAGAAACTGATGCTGCAGCTGATCAAACCAAAATACTTTATGCCGGTTCACGGGGAATACAAGATGCTGCGTCAGCACAAACAGACGGCAATGCTCACAGGTATTCCGGAAGATAACATCTTTACGTGTGCGAATGGGGATGTCTTAATCTTAAGAAAAGAAGAAGTCATTCAATCCAGCTATCGTATTCAGGCCGATGATATTTATGTGGACGGCAATGATATTTCCGGTGTTTCTACAGCAGTATTAAAAGACCGCAAGATATTGGCCGACAATGGATTGTGCTCTGTCATCGTATGCATTGACTCACGCACCAATTCCATTCTTTGCCGACCAGTCATTGTATCCCGAGGTTTTGTATTCATCAAAGATTCACAGACACTGCTCAAAGAAGCTGAAATGGTTGTCTACCATGCGCTGAAAGAAAAGATGATGCAGAAGATTACCTTCCAGGATATCAAAAATACGATTCGCGGCTGTCTTGAGCCTTTCCTTTACAATAAGACTCATCGCAACCCAATCGTTATTCCTGTCATCTTGAATTCCAAAGAAGCTATGGCTCAGATGCAGCAGCTCAGAAATCAGCGAATGGCTGAAAAACAAATCGAAGCAAAATAAAAGCTATAACACGCGTTATAGCTTTTTTAATGCCTTTCTTAACTGCATATAAGCAGTATCTGATCCTATCTCATCCAGATCCAATACAAGGACATCCTTCAATTGCTTGATTTCTTCAATATAAGCAATCTCACATTTCCGCAGTACACCTAATACATGCGGATGTGTTTGGATGCAATGCATCAAAACATCCAGATAAGCCTGCTCATTTCTTTCAATGTAGCCAATCTCATCCAAGATCATCAAACGATCTGAATATTTCAAGCTTTCTTTTAATATTTCAATGCCGAATGTTTCAAAAACATCACTGATGACTTCATTGTGATCAATTTTCTGAACGGAAAACTGCACATCATTGATGGGCCAATCCACCAATGCATGCATATAAAAACCAGTTCGAACTCCATCTTTGATCAGCGGCAATGTCTGATAACCGCAGATCTGCCAATCACTTTCATTCAAGTAACGTTTGATCAAGGTAGACTTTCCGCATTGCTTCGCTCCGGTCAAAAATACTTTCATGGGCTTCTTCCTTATTTTGCGATATCATAAACAGAAGCAGTAAACAAAACAGCTCCGCTGGCATTATCTTCAATCACAACCAAGAATGGACGATTCACATTCATTTCCACCTGTTCAGTCTCTAACATCGCAGATTCTTCTATTCCGATTTCTGTCACACTGGCTGCTTCAATTCCCTTTTCATCAATGGAAAGCATACTGCTTTGATTCAATGAATTCACACGCATTGTTTCTGATAAAGCTGAATAGTCAGCATTTTCATCAAAGATAAATGCACTGTTTCCCTGATCCATTACCTCTTGAAGATTCAGCTGTGATTCAAAGCTGAACTTCGGTAAAGATAAGATGACTTCCTTGGATTGAATTTCTTCACTGTCAAGTTCATTGAGCACTTGATCCAGCTGTGAAATCACTTCACTCAAATTGGAAGATTCTTTCGGCAAGATCACCCAGAAATTCTTATTTAACGCAGTTTTCAATGAAACAGCCTGATACAGATCATTCTCAATATAGCGCTGCATCATAGTCGTATGCATAAAATCAGCCGTTGTCTGTCCATGAGCTCCATAGAATGGCTCTGCACTTGTCAAGGTTTCAGAAAATAGCTTGACCCAGCTGTCTTTCAAAAGCAATGTATTCAGCAATGATACAGAAATGTTCTCCGGTACTTGATAATTGTCACCAATCAGACCATCTGTCTTATCCATCATCCACTGACCGATCAGTTCACTTGTCTTTTCATCTTCAAAATCAACCAAATAGCTTTCCACATTCAGCTCATCCAGCAAGCGCTGCAGACTTTCAGTCAGATAATCCTGATTTTCATCTAACCAAATAGAATCATAAATGGATAAGCTGTTTGTATCCACACTTTCACTCAGCAGTTCTTTTGTTTCACTGACGCGTGCATTCAATGAGTCCAATGAATCTTCCTTTAAATACTGCAGATATTGATTCTGCGTTTCATTCTGGCTCAAATTTGCGGCATTGCTTAAAGCAAAATACAAAGATGCCGGTGAAAAAATAGCATTTTCCTGTTTGTTCAATACTTCTTTTCCCACATCAATTGTCAGCATATCCAATACCTCTGTATTGACACCCTGAACAAGATCATTTTCCATTGTCAAAGCGGCCCGTACTTTTTCTTCCTTAGTCACCGCCGCCTTTACCTGCATGCCATTGGATAAAGTCACCATAGATGGATCAAAATTATTCAAAGAAGCAGGAGTATTCTGCAATGAAATATTTTCTCCTGTTTCAGGAGCTGGTTTTGTCACTTCATAAAGACCTACGACCAGCAAAGCACAGCAAGCAAAGCTGACAGCTGCCTTCAGCGGCATGCCCCATTTCTGTTTCTTTTCACTTTGAGCGACCATTTTCTGAATGGTTTTCTTCTTTAATTCTTCACTTGGATGTATTGCATCATTGGCTTTCTTATATCTATCTTCCCACATCATTCATTTCTCCTTCCAGCTTCTTTTTCAGCATTTCCCTTGCTCTGGATAACTGTGTCTTTACTGTGTTCTCATTCATTTTTAAGATATCTGCAATCTCATGCAGACTATATCCCTCATAATAAAACAAATGAATCACTCTTCGATATTTCACAGGCAATTCCAGAACCGCATAATACACTTCACTGTTTTTCTCATCCATATACGGCACATCAACTAATTCCGTTGTATGCTTGCGAAAAGCATTCAGAAAAGTATCTTTGGAACAATTGATGGTCGTACGAATCAGCCAGGCCTTGATATGCTGTTCATCCTGAAGCTTATGCAGATTTTTCATCAGGCGCAAGAAAACTTCCTGAAATACGTCATCAGCTTCTTCTTTTCTTTTTGTCTGGTTAAAAGCAATACGATACACCAGATCCCCATACTTTTCTATAATCTCACTGCAGTCCTGCTCATGCATGTTGTTCCCTCTCATTCATAATACTTTTTAAATGTTCAATAAGTTTCACTTTAATTATAAATGCACTGAAAAAATTAAGAAAGTACATTTTATGATAAAAACGATTCAATTCATGATAAAATAGTTATATGAAAAAAGTAATTAAGATATTAAGTATTTTATTGTTGATAACCTGTATGATTGCAGGTGTTGTTTTTTATGCGACATTTATTTCAGTAAAAAATGTCAATATTGTCAATACGACTATTACCAGCAGCAAAATTCCTGATGAAATGAATGATTTTAAGATTGCCTTTATCAGTGATATTCATTATGGTTCTTTCATGGATGAAGAAAGATTGAGTGCCATGTTTGAAAAAATCAATCAAGCCAAACCTGATGTTATCTTATTCGGCGGTGATTTATTTGATGATCCTTCTGCTTATCCTGTGACAGATGAAAAACGAGAAGAATTGATTGCTCTATTGAAGTCACTGGAAGCTCCTTATGGCAAATTTGCAGTGCTTGGAGAAGAAGATCATCATTCTTCACTCTCTGAAAGCATCTTAAATATTTTTTATTACGGTGATTTTGAAATGCTGGTCAATCAAAGCATCTTATTGAGAAAAAACTCTTCCAGACCAATCAATTTGGTCGGCATTGATTCTATGGTCGGCGGCAATCCGGATATTACAACAGCCATGGCCAATATTGATACGGCAAACTTCACGATTATTTTAACGCATTGTCCGGATATTATTTCTCAGCTGCCCAAATACGGCAGTGATCTTATCCTAGCCGGTCATTCTCACGGCGGACAAATTGCTTTACCGATTCTTGGTCCAGTGAATAGAATTGAAGGAGCCAGCGATTATTCCAATGGTACTTACTATTTGAATCAATCCACACTCATTGTATCCAATGGATTAGGTACCAGTGATATTGATATGCGTTTATTTGCCCCTCCGCAATGCCATATCATTCGTTTAAGCAATCAGGCACAATAAAAAATGAAAGACATCACTCTTTCATTTTTTATTATCTGAATCATTTATTTTCCAGCGAACTATAATCAACTATATATGGAACATTCGTAGTTTTCTTAAATTCTGCGATGTAGGTAACACCCTCATATTCAATCGGAAAATGGAAGGTCATATCCCTTCTGTCCAATTCAATGACATATTCCTGCTCATTGAGAAATAAACGATACGTATCTTCCCCATCTTTTATAAAACTGCCGAATACACCATTGATAAAATTCATTTTATTATCAAAGCAAAGACGATAATCACTGAAAAAGGATATTTCATAATACATCAAATTAACTCCTTTAAAACTATAAGTACCATAAACATCCTTTGACATCTTTTCCCCATTGGAACAGCCTATAATAGGTAAAAGCAGGCTTATTATCATAAATATATAGAATCGCTTAAATATTTTTCATCATAGTTCCCTCTATCATTATTATACAATAATTTACCTATGTATAAATAATAAAATACAAATGATTGTTATTTTTAACTTTAAACTATGATGCAGCAAAATAAAGGCGGCTCTCTGCCGCCTTATAAACCTCAAATAATTTAAAATTTCTTTCTTTACAACTATATTTTATCATGGCTTTATATTTACCAATGCAAAAAAGCAAGACAAAATATAATAAGTGCTTAATAATACTGCAATAATCTTTATTTCTTTTCAATCCAATGATTTTCTGATTGATTCCAATATTTCATATAGACAAAATCACTTGAATCAAAATTGATCTGATACATATCAAATACAACGGCAAAGTTTTTAGGCTGCCACATTTCTTCATAAGAATAAGCATATTTCATTCGGCATTTGCGCATGACCTGTCCGCTGGCAGGATTGTTTTGATCATGAGTAGCTGTGACATAATCAAAGCCTGACTCTTTCAGATAAGCAAGCACTTCACTGACAGCTTCACTGGCATATCCTCTGTTCTGTTTGTCTTTTAAAACAGCATAGCCCAAATCATGAGAATCTTCACAGCTGACATGAATATAGCCAATCATTTCATCACTATCTTTCAGTGCCATGCAAAAACAAATTCTATTCTGTTCCTGAATGCTTTTCCGATATTGTTCATAGATAGCTTCTGCTTGCTCATAAGAATCAATCGGAAACCATGGCAGAAATGTATTTACTTCTGCATCGCTGTATAATTCATAGATCTTTGGAATATCACTTTTTTGAAATGGTCTTAAGCACAGGCGCTCTGTAGCTAAAACAAATCGTTCCATTATCTTCTTGGTTTGCGATTCAATACAGTCGGATCAATCGGATCCACCACATATACTTTCTGAGGTCCCTTGATCTTACATACCAATAAACTGGCCAGTCCTGAATAAATATAAGCTAAAACAGCCAATACAATGATTTCAATAATAAAGTTAGTCTGACGGAATCCCATCAAATACATAAGCATCAAGATCAATGGAAACCCAATGACAGCTGTAATCAGCGTATAGCCGTTTTTCAAGTGAATAAATAGTTCTGTTCCGCAGTTTTCACATACATGCTTGTTGGAAAACTTTAAGATATTATGACGGATCGGTCCATCACAATACGGACATACATGATCAATTTCACCGAATTTCTTAGGTGCTGTATTGACCTTTTTTACTGTTTTCTTATTTTTCTTCGCCATAAGTCCTCCTAATCTACAAACATGTATCCGCATAAAATATACATCATATTAATAAAGAATGAAGATACACCAAAGAAGAAAATGATATCGGTCAAGATTGGCAGTGAGAACAATCCCAATTCCAATAACAATAAAAACAATGTAATGACAACGGAAAAGACAACTTTCCAGACAGTATATCTTCGGCGGCTGGCTTTATTTAAGCTCATACCGAAAGTAAATAAAGCAGTGATCCGGATAAAGATCAGCAGCCAGTCATGAACATTTCCGCTGATATATACATCCACCAATTTGCACAGCAATGCACTGATCAAAATGATGAATAAAGGATAGCCGATATAACGAAGATCCTTCATTAGTCCTCAATTGTGATGCTTGTCATCACATCTCCATTATGCATATTGCGTACAGCCCCCATATTGTCTGTCACCTGACCAAATACTGTATGTACGCCATCCAAATGTGGCTGCGGGGAATGACAGATAAAGAACTGGCAGCAGCCGGTATCTTTTCCGCGGTGGGCCATAGACATTGTCCCTTCAACATGTTTATGTACATTTTTATCACATTCACAAGGAATTGTATAACCAAGATCCCCTGCCCCTGTTCCATAAGGACATCCTCCCTGAGAAACAAAGTTAGGAATGACTCGATGAAATGTTTTTCCGTTATAGTAACCTTCCTTGACTAATTTGACAAAGTTATTCACTGTGATTGGAGCTTCTTCCGGATACAAGACAAATGGAATGACTGCCCCGTTTTCCATTGTGATTTTTCCTTTCATCATCAATACACATCCTTTCATATTCCAAATAATTCTAACACTAATTGCTACTTTTTTCAAAAGGTATTTGTTTGTATTGTGCATTCCTGTATAATAAGATTACTGGAGGTATTTTATGAAACTAAATTTGGAACAGCTTGTCAAACAATCCTATATGGGAAGTGTTCACCATCCAACAAAAGGCGGAGATGGTTATTACACGGGCTATGATGGAAAAGGACGCATTACTGTAGGAACTGGCGGTATTACATATAACTTTCAGATCGGTGATTGCTGCATGGGACTGGCCGGCGATCACATAGAACCTGGAGTCAGTCTGAAAAACAGCAATTCCAGTGAAAATATGGCCCTTCAGATTTTTGCCTGTGTCGGCAATACAGCCAAAGTAGTGAGCGGAGAAGCTAAAGGTGCTTTGGGATATGTTACAGGCAAACATGGCGGTGTTGATCATGTCATGGTTTATTTTGACCAAGACACATTAGAAAAAATGGTGCCCAATGATGCGGTATTGATCAAAGGATACGGTACCGGATTAAAGGCAGAAGGCTTTGACGATGTTATGATCATGAACTGTGATCCTGCTTTATTTGAAAAAATGGTCACAGTTGTCAACAACAAACTTCAAGTCAAAGTGACCCATATCATTCCGTCTTATCTGATGGGATCCGGATTAGGCAGTACATCCATGATGGCTGGCGATTATGACATTATGACTCAAGATAAAAAAGCCAATGAAGAGCTTGGACTGAATCGTCTGCGCTTCGGCGACATTGTATATATTGCGGATCATGATGCAACTCATGGTCCTCATTATCAGAAAGGAGCAGGCGTTGTGGGCGTTATCGCTCATTCCGATTCTTATACAGCCGGACATGGACCTGGAGTGACTGTATTGATGAGTTCCCCTAAAGGAGAAATAGAACCTGTCATCGATGCGGATGCCAACTTAGCCAATTTTTTATTGAAATGAAAAAAGTCAGTGTTATCATTCCGGTTTACAATGTAGAAAAATATCTTGAAGATTCATTGATGACTTTGGTCAATCAATCTTACAGCAATTTAGAAATCTTATGTATCGATGATGGATCAACGGACAAAAGTCCAGAAATTCTGGAAAAAATGGCTGCCTTAGATTCTCGTATACATGTTTTTCATCAGAAAAACAGCGGCCCTTCCATTGCCAGAAATTTTGCTTTGGAAATCTGCAGCGGTGATTACATTACCTTTATGGACAGTGATGATCTTTTGGATTAGATCTTTATTGCAGTAATTGTTTCTGCTTTAGTAAA
>CALUVS010000017.1 GCA_944324265.1 uncultured Traorella sp. | reverse complement strand
CGTTACATTAAAAAAGCTCAGAAAAGCCTATGATTAAGGTTTATTCTGAGTTTTTAACTGTCAAAGACGGGATTATACACAACAACCTCATTGAAGGTAAAGAAAAAGGCACTAGAATGCCTTTTGATAATCAAATTCTGCACTTACATCAAAACCTGTACTGTCCTCTTGTTCTTTTGAAATATTGAAGCTGATGCGATAGTGACCGTCATTCAGATCCGGAAACATTTCAGTCAGCGGCAAAGTAATCGTATATTCATCTTCCACAATATCTCTTACTCCGCAGCCGGCGATCTGTGTTTCCATCGGTACAAAACCATCCTCTTCCCATATCTCCAAAACAGGAATAGCTAATAAATAAATCGGCTTATCAGTATAATTGAAGAAAGTCAATGTCATTTCATCCTCTCCCTGATAAAACCAATTATCGATCATCAATGCAGCCTCAGCTTCTTCAATCACTTTCATGGACAACCCATTGACCTGTGCCGGATAGCTTTCCGCAATTGTCCCATCATAAGTAATTTCTACGATATCTCCGACCTGTACCTCTGCACAATCATTGCATTCACTTGTATTGACAGAAATAAGACCTTCTGTCCCTTCCAGACCATTGACCAATAAATCTTCATTTAAAACCTGAGCCTGAAAAGTCGGCATAGGATTATTTTGTTCAGTGACCGTCTGTGAGCAGCCCATCAGCAGCAATGCCAAACATAAAACTATTTTCTTCAATGCATTCACCTACCCTTTCCATCTATAATACTTTTTCAAAAGGAAAAAAGTTTCAAATTATCATTCAATTGAAAACTTCAGCGTACCGCATACACAAACACTACCGCTATGACAAAGCAAAGCATCCAGCAGCCAAACCAAAGCTTAAGATCATGCTGAGAATATTCTTTCTTCATTATTTTTTCTAAAGCAATGCCCATTCCGATTGAAAACAGAAAGATCAAAAGCCAGATGGCCCATCCATAATGATTATGTCCATAAAAAGCTCCCTGCGGATAAGGACCGAATATTTCTCCTATGAAAATGCCAAGCACAAATGAGACAAGAGTTGTCAGTGAATAATAAATCTTTCCGAAAAAAGCCGGCAATACAGAAATCAGCATCGCAATCCAGAAAAGCTTGCTTGTCAATAACCAGCCATATAAATAATAAATGGAATCTATTCCGAAAAGCCAGCCCAGAACACTTTGATCCTGCGGTTTGGCACATATGATCCGTCCCAGCAAATAAACAAGAAGATAAGTTAAGATCATAAAGAAACCGGCAGAAATATTTTTCTTGAACTGCTTCTTTTTTTCTTCTTTCTGCGTTTCTTCCGCGGCCAATAAGTTTTCTGCAGAAACATGGAATATTTGAGCCAGCTGAAATAAATGATCACTGTTCGGCATACTGAGATCACTTTCCCATTTGGCAATAGCTTGACGGCTGACACCGCACAGCTCAGCTAATTTTTCCTGAGACATCCCAGCTTTTTTCCGATATGCTTTAATTTTTGTTCCTAGAGACATATTTGCACCCTCCGTCAGTTTCAATATATCATAAAATTCATCTCATGACTGCCAACTAGAGCGCAACTTTGGTTGCATTATAGTATTCTCATCAAAAGAAAGCCGCAGATAAAAATGCCGACTCCGGCAAAAGCAAATAGAGTACCGACCATACAATTGATGATCTGTCCGGTTTTCGGAAGATAGGAACGCTCTGGTTTATTTGGATCATATTTGACAACGCATTCTTTTCCGACACGGAAAATCCCGTTGCTTGTCCATCCTGTATTCTTTTGATAATGAACGCCATTGACAGTATATTCATAATATGCTTTTGTGCTGGTGCCGTCATTATCTCGATGATGACGCAGACCGTTCATGATACCAATAACAGAAGCTTTGCATTTGAAAAAGCGAATATAACGCGGTACACATACGAAAAGACCTACACTTAAAAAGATAGTGCCCATCAGCCAAACGACAAACATATTCTCACTCCTTCTGTATTTACAATTGAATCCAATATTTCTCTAAATTAATCTGTTCATTCGGTTCATAAACAGTGGATTCATAGACACCGCCATTGGCCAATATCGTTTTGCGGCTGGCAATGTTTGTATCTATACAAGAAACTAATACCCGATCCATACCCAATGATTTACAGTATGGAAGACATTTTTGAAGCATTTGTTTCGCATAGCCCTTTCTTCGTTCACTCGGACGTACTGAATAACCGATATGTCCGCCGTATTGACTTAAATATTCATTCAGTTCATGTCTGATTTGAATCATCCCGACAATTCTATGATCCGCTTCACGAACATAAATAAATTGAGTGGCACATACAAAATTACTTGGAACTGTTTCTTTGTCTGCATAAAGCTCCACATTTTTCAGCCAAACCACTGGATCCTCATCACGGCGCAGACTTGCTGTTCCATCCATGGAATCGCCATTTTTCAAAAATTCTTCACGATAAGAACGAATTTCTTCCGCAAAAGAAGCATCCGGTTTCATTAAAATCATTTTTTCCATATTTATCTCCTCTTTGAAAATATTATATCATGCAGAACTTAACTTTCATAAAAAAACAGGAATGAATGCATCATCCCTGTTTGATTCATAAAATATAAAACTTATTTAATCGCTTGTTTTCTTAAAGCAACCATTGCATTGACTGCTTGTTCTGCAGTTGGATAAGCCGGAATTCCATGATCTCTCAGCTTCATGATGGCTTCATGGCATTCCTGACCGCCTTGACAGATCATAATGAATGGTTTATGCAGATCTTTGCAGGATTCATATACTTCGATAGCGGCTTCAGCTACCCCATTGACATCAGTTACTGCAGTCGGACAGATAGCGCCTAATAATCCATCCACATTCGGATCTCTTAATACTTGTTTAAAAGCTCCTTTGTATTGGATCACACTAGCTGTACCGCTGATATCAACTGGATTCAGCGGAGAACCGAACATCGGCATGTAAGCACGGATACGGGATTCCAATAGCGGTGATATTTCTTTCAATTCGTGCAATGGCATGCCGCATCGTTCAAAATGATCACAAGAAAGCAAACCGGCTCCGCCGCCATTGGTAACCATCACAACATGATCTCCTTTTAATGGAGGCATATAGCCCAAAGCCAAGGAAATATCCAAAAATTCCTGCCAAGTCTGAGCACGAATCGCACCCGCTTCTTTGATGACTTGATCATAATAATCATCAGATTCAGGGTTTTCACTGGCAGTATGTGCAAAAGCTGCCTTATTGCCGATCTTGCTGCCGCCAACCTTAATAACGACAATTGGCTTTGTCACCTTTTGGCAAGATTTGATGAACGCCTGCGGACTGTCCAAGCCTTCAATATAGATAGATAAGCATTTTGTATGCGGATCATTCTGTGCATATTCAATAAATTCACTGAAATCTACATCTGCTTTATTGCCCAATCCGACAAAAAATGACATACCGAAGTGATTCATCTGGCTGGTTCCTAAAGCAGCCAATAAATTTGCTCCTGATTGACTGATCATTGCCACCGGTCCTTCCACAGGCAGATATGGAATGAAACCGCAGTTGAAATGAGCATAAGGCGTTCCCATTCCGACAAGATTTGGTCCAATCAAAGGAATTTGATGATCTCTGAGATATTGCGTAATATTATTCTGCAATTCTTCTCTTCCGATTTCTTTGAATGCACTGGTTGCAATAGTAACAACTTTGGCTTGAACAGCCACTGCATCCTGAACAACCGCTGTAACCAAATGAGCCGGTACAGCAATAAATACCAAATCGATTTCTTCATGAATATCTCTCAATGTAGGATAAGCCTTTAAGCCCAATACTTTATCTGCACGAGGATTGATTGGATAAATCTTTCCTTGATAACCCCATTTCAGCAATTCACTGACCACTTTATTTCCGACTTTTGTTGGATATCTGCTGGCACCGACAACAGCTATCGAAGAAGGATTTAAAGCATATTTTAATTTGTCCACAACATAAGGACGAGCTTCATCAATACGCATAACTATTTTTCCTCCTTACAATTTGAACATAGAACTTTATCACGGGCTCTATCCTGCAGTAAATCATCTGTAAAAATGCATTCTTCCCACAAATCATTTTCCGCATCCAAACGGCAAGTCCACCTTCTTAGCTGTCGGCTGGATGTTGCTTCCATTATTTCACCTATTTCAGCATAGCTTAACAGTTTTTCTTTTATTCTCTGAATATCTGTAATCTCTTCGTAAGCAGAAAGAATCAAATGATGATGAGCATCACCAAATTCAAAAATATTTTCAAATTCACTCATTTCTGCCAATTCATCACAGATCTGTTCCCGACGCCATGTCGGTGTATTATCAAACATTGTTACCAAGAAGAAATGCATTTTCAATCCAACAGCACGATAATTAAAATATACCATTGGAATTACTGTTTTTGTCTGTTCAACCAAATATACAAAATCCTCTTTCATTTCCTGTGCATTCAATCCGGATAATTGTGCCAATACATCATAATCAAACATATCCGCCACTGTTTCTACATTATTGATAGCATCAATGATTGCAAAATCATAAGCATCCATTTCATTTTGGAAAGTTAATATGTTTTTCTTTTGTTCTTCACTCCAAAAATACTTACGATAATCTTTTAATGAATCAAACTGATTCACATGAGATTCTCTGACTAATCTTCGGACCGGGCAAATATGAACATAGTCAACACATGGATCAAATCTAAACTTATCTAAAACTCCGCAGATCAAATTATCCAGCGTCCGCATATGATTGCCGTTGAAAAAATCAAAATCGCTGTTTTCATCCATGACATAGCCGGTACATATCTGATCATTATTCTGCATCCAATCAACAATTCTCTGACGATCCTCGCTGCTGATATTATCTTTCAGCTTGACAATCCAATAATACAAGCCAAAGCCCAAAACACCTACGCAAGAATTTTTTACAAGCATAATTTCATGCTTCTCATACATTTTTTTAATTCTTGCTTTGATCTCATCTGTACTTAATCCAGTTTTTTCATTGATATACTTCAGATTAAATACTTCAGGATAAACTTGATAGAATGATTTCGCCACATTAAAAGCAGAATAGAATTTGTGGTCAGTAGAGACAACTCCTGGTTCAAAATAACTATAGCCTTTGAGATTCCAGTTATAATCTTTCATGTAGGCCTGTTGTTCCTCTGTACCAATTAAATATTTTTTAGACATATTCCAGTCACCTCTTTACTTTTATTATTGCTCGTTTTAAAAAAAAGTCAATAGAATAATGTAAGCGTTTACTTTTTGATGATTAAAATTCTTTTTTAAAAAGAAATATCAATAAAAAAGCAATGATAAAAGAGGAAACCCTATTAAAAAAATAGCGATATAAATCGCTATTCTAAGAATTGGAATTCATAATCACAGATAATGACAATATCGCCATCTTGACAGCCGGCTTCACGCAGAGCTGCATCCACATTCATCTTGCGCATCTTTCTGGCAAAGCGCTGATCAGCCTCTTCAGTCGTAAAGGATGTGGCTCTGAACGCCTTTTCAATTTCATCTCCGACCAGCTGCCAGCGGCCATTGCCCAGATTCTTAATTTCAAAGGCTGGTTTTTCTTCTTCAAATTTATACAATACCCCTTGTGTATTGGCACTTTGCTCACTGCCTTCCATTGGGAATGGATCCGTAACCGCCAATAAATCGGCAGCTTTGTATAGTACCGGATCTAATCCTTCAGCAATGATTGTTGTTGTTTCAAATACTTCCACATCCGGATAAGCTTCTTTGAAACGCTTTAAGTTTTCAGCGGCACCCTCCAGATCCATTTTATTCGCAACAACGATTTGCGGACGTTCCATCAGACGATATTGATAGCTTGCTAATTCGTTGTTGATGATGCGATAGTCTTCCACTGGATCTCTGCCGTCATTCGCCCCCATGTCAACGACATGAATAATGACACGGCATCTTTCAATGTGTTTCAGGAATTCAAAGCCTAAGCCTTTTCCTTGAGAAGCACCTTCAATTAATCCCGGCAAATCTGCCATGACAAAGCTTCTGCCGTCAGGCACCTGCACCATTCCTAAATTAGGCTTCAAGGTTGTAAAGTGATAATCTGCGATTTCTGGTTTTGCACTGGAAACAACAGATAACAACGTAGATTTTCCGACAGATGGGAAGCCGACAAGACCGACATCAGCCAATACCTTCAATTCGACAATAACATCCATTTCATTGCCGAATGTTCCCATCTCACAATATTCAGGAGCAGAATTGACAGAATTGCGGAAATGGAAGTTTCCTCTTCCGCCCTTTCCTCCGGAAACGATGACTGCTCTTTGATTCACATGCGTCAAATCAGCAACAATAGCTCCTGTTTCAGCATTTTTCACAATGGTTCCCTGCGGAACACGTACAATGACATCCTTTCCATTGGCTCCATGCATTTTCTTAGGTTTGCCTTTTTCACCGTCACCAGCAGCAACCTTACGATTATATCTTAAATCAAGCAAAGTAAATTTTCCCGGATCTGTTTCAAAAATAACGCTTCCGCCATTTCCTCCATCTCCTCCGCTAGGTCCTCCCAACGGTACATATTTTTCACGGCGGAATGCAACGATTCCATCACCGCCCTTGCCTGCTTTTACATGTATCTTAACTCGATCAACAAACATGCCAGAACTCCTTTCTAAGCATCCATAAAAAAGAAAATCTCCTATTAGGAGATTTTACTAAGCTTGTGGGTAAACAGAAACTTTAGTTTTGCCTTTACCTAATCTTTCGTAACGAACAATACCAGCAGCTGTTGCAAATAATGTATCGTCACCACCACGTCCTACGTTCAATCCTGGGTGGATCTTCGTACCACGCTGACGGTAAATGATAGAACCGCAGTTTGTAAATTGTCCATCAGCTTTCTTAGCCCCTAAGCGTTTTGAGTGGGAATCACGACCGTTCTTAGTAGAACCTACCCCTTTCTTAGAAGCGAATAACTGAATATCTAATACAAATTTCATGATGACACCTCCTGTTGTATTTGAATGTATTTTGAATAACTTTCTTCGATTGTTTTCAGCTGAATCAAAAATGTTCTGCAGATCAGCTGACAATCAGAATCCTGCAGATTTGTGATATGAATTTCAATATCTCCTGCATCCATCGAAGCAGTAAATGAATTCTCACACATCTCTGCCAATGCATTTAACGTTCCAACAGCCATGGAACTGACGGCAGCACATACCAGATCCTGTCCATGCGGAGCACTATCGGCATGACCCTTCAGTTTCACAGTTTGGATACAGTTACGCACCGTTTGAACACGAACTTTGATCATTAAGCTTCAATAGCTTCAATTGTTAATTTCGTGTAAGGCTGTCTGTGCCCTTGTTTACGGTGTGAACTACCATCTTTACATTTGTATTTGAAAATAACAATTTTCTTATCTTTGCCTTGTTTTTCAACTTTAGCGATAACTTTAGCACCCTTTACATAAGGAGCTCCTACTTTAGTAGTTCTGTTTGAGTAGCATACTACTTTGTCAAATTCAACTGTATCACCTACTTGAGCATCCAGTTTTTCAACGAAAATAGTTGATCCTACTTCACACATTACCTGTTTTCCACCAGTTTCAATAATTGCGTACATACTCGCACCTCCTTTAATTTTAAGACTCGCCAACACAGGAGACTTGCGTAACTTAGATCCTGCTATGTGCGGTTGCTCATTCTCATATAGGAACTGCAACGCATGTAGTTTATCACAGTTTAAGCACCAAGTCAATAAAAATTGAAAAAAAAGCCTATTTTAAGGCTTTTCCTGCTTTTTTGTTTTATCAATTATTTCTTCCCTTAACATCTAGATCTGCATCCACTGCATGAGCAATGGCCTGCTTTGTCTGTGCATCAAATAAATGCACATGATTCATATCCAAATATAATTTTAATTCATGATCCATATGAATCACTTCTTCCGATGAAACCATGGCCGTGATTTCTTTTTCATAAAATGCCATGCGCACACTTGTTTCATATCCTAATAATTCTTTGATAATGATCTTTCCTTGAATTGAATTCTGCGATACTGCCTGAATTTTCAGATCTTCCGGCCGAATCCCAAGAATCACTTCCTTTTCATGATAATTTCCTTTTATTAATTTTTCTTTAAGATAAGAAGATACTTCAAAGGATTGACCTTGATGCATCAGATACACTTGATTTTCATCAATCATGCAGAGCGTCTCAATAAAATTCATCTGCGGAGAGCCGATAAAGCCGGCAACAAAGCAATTCTGAGGCCGATGATATAAATTCATCGGAGTATCCTGCTGCATAATTTCTCCTTTGTCCATGACCACGATCCGTGTGCCCAGCGTCATGGCTTCCGTCTGATCATGAGTGACATAGATGATGGTTGCTTTCAGGCGCTGATGCAGTTTATAGATCTCTGAACGCATCTGTACCCGCAGCTTTGCATCTAAGTTGGACAATGGTTCATCCATCAAAAAGACTTTCGGATTTCTTACGATAGCTCTTCCCATAGCCACTCGCTGTCTTTGACCGCCGGATAATTGCGAAGGCTTTCTTTTCAGCAATTCTTTTAAATTTAAGATGTCTGCGGCATGCATCACCGCTTCTTCGATTATTTTCTTATCAATATGCTTCAGTTTCAATGCAAATGCCATATTATCATAAACCGACATATGCGGATACAGTGCATAAGATTGAAATACCATCGCAATATCGCGATCCCGCGGCTCTACATCATTCATTCGCTTCTCATCAATCCAAAGCTCCCCCTCACTCAATTGTTCAAGTCCGGCAATCATCCGCAAGGTAGTGGTCTTGCCGCAGCCGCTGGGCCCTACAAAGATGACAAATTCTTCATCTTCAATGTCCAAAGAAAAATCTTTGACGGCTTCAAATCCATTGGGGTATATTTTTTTGATATGTTCTAATTTCACTTTTGCCATAATTACCCCTTGACTGCTCCGGCAGTCACTCCTTTGATGATATGCTTCTGACCAATCAAATAAACAAGAACGATCGGCAGAATACTTAATATAATAGAAGCCATCATCGCTCCCATTTCCACTCTTCCATAACTGCCTCGAAAATATTGTATCAGCATCGGAATCGTTTTATAAACTTTGATGTCCAAAACGAGTGTCGGCAGCAAATAATCATTCCATATCCACATCGCCTCTAAGATTCCCACAGAAACCATAGTTGGCTTTAGGATCGGAAATACAATTTGAAAGAAGGTCTGCAGAGGCGTACATCCATCCATCATCGAAGCTTCTTCAATTTCAAGCGGAATCGAACGCATGAATCCGCAGAACATAAAGACAGCTAATCCTGCTCCGAATCCCAAATAGATGATCCAGATATTGAACGGATTATTTAAGTTTAATGCATCAGCTGTAGAAGATAAGGTAAACATAACCATCTGAAACGGCACAACCATTGAAAAGGCGAATAAATAATACAGCAGCTTATTCCATTTGGAAGCAACACGGGTAATAAACCAAGCACACATGGATGTAAACAAAAGGATGGCGGCTACTGAAGTCAGCGTAATGATCAGACTATAGAATAAGCTGGTCAGAAAACAATTGGCTATAATCGCCTGAACATAATTGGCAAAGCCCGCAAAAGTTTCTAGTGTCGGCAATTGAAAGGCAGTCGATGTACTGATGGCCGTTTCAATTTTAAATGAATTGATCAAGATCAAAACAATCGGATAACAATAAAGCACACTTAATAAAATAAGGCCAGCAATGATGAATCCATTCTTAATTTTATTCTGGATCATGACTGCACCTCTTTTCTGCGAGTGGCTCTTAGCTGTGTCATAGCAATCACTACAACCAAAATACAGAATAAGACAGCTTTGGCTTGTCCAATTCCCTTCCATTGAGCTCCGGCCCGAGAATAAAAGGTATTGGTAATATTCAATGCCAGCATTTCCGTAAACTTATTCGGATCACCGGCAGTCAGTGCTAAATTCTGATCATAAAGCTTAAAAGCATTGGTCAGTGTCAGAAAGATACAGACCGTAAAGGAAGACATCAGCATCGGAATTTTCACTTTCCATAAGATCTGCATTCCTTTCGCTCCGTCAATCATTGCCGCTTCTAAGATATCTTCAGAAATATTGCTTAATCCGGCAATATAGATGATCATCATATAACCAATTTGCTGCCAGCATGTCAGCAAGATCAGTCCCCAATATCCGGCATTTGCATTCAGCGCCAGCAAAGGCTCACTGACCAGTGCCAATACACCATTGATCAGAATCTGCCAAATATACCCCAGCACAATACCGCCGATCAAGTTCGGCATGAAGAAGATTGTACGGAAAATATTCGTTCCTTTCAATTTTCTTGTCAAAAGCAAAGCAAAAATAAAGGCAATCACATTGATCAGCAAAACTGCAGCGATGGCAAAAGCAATCGTAAACTGGAATGAATTCAGAAATTCAGCGTCTTCAATTGCACGGATAAAGTTAGAAAATCCAACAAATGTTGCATTCTTGACTGTTGTAAACTGACTCATGGACAAATAGAGGCCTTGAAGAAAAGGAAGGATAAAACCAATGATAAAGGCCAGAAGAGTTGGGCCGATAAAGACCCATGTATATTTTTTTAATGCTTTTTCCATAGCTGTTTTCTCATATGCAAATACAATATTTAGTTTTGATTTACTAAAGCGTACTCACTGGCCCAGCCATTGATAAATGCATCTTCAACCTTCTGCCAGTTCTCATCACTTTGATCTGCCGCATAAGCAGTCAATGCCTGACCGACACCATTTTTCCATTCCTCTGAAGGCATAGTAGTGAAATTCCAAGATACCGGTGTTTTTCCTTCTGCAGTATATGCAACATCCTGCTGTACAAATAAGTTATTGGATTTCTGTGCATTTTCAAACGGAATAACAAAACCCATTTCATTGGCTAACGCTTCTGTTCCTTCCTCACTGGATACACACCAGTACATAAAGTCCAAAGTTGCTTCAATATCTTTTTCATCTGCTTCTTTATTTACGACCCAATAGTTTTCAGTTCCGGTATTTAAGCCTTGATTTGCTTCATCACCGACACCGATATAAATCGGAATCATCACTAAATCTTCATCACTGAATTTTCCTTCACCTGTTAAATTGCCGTATTCCCATGAACCATTCTGGAAAAATACAGCTTCTGAAGCTAAGAATTCATTTCGTGAATCATCACCGGTCTTAGCAGCCAGCATAGAAGCCTCTGTTGTTGAATTATTAATATAAAGATCCCAAATATTACGATATTCATTTAAATAAGTTCCCTGAATCTTTTCAGTAGACTGTATATTTTCATCCTGATATTCAAAATAAATCGGTAAATTCGCTAAATGAGTCTTAAATCGCCAATCCGAAGAACCATCCATTCCTGCACTGCTGAATGCCGCAAAGCCCAATTCATCTTTTCTCGCTGTAATATCTTCACTCACTTGTTTCAAATCTTCAAATGACTGTATTTCATCCAATGAATGTCCTGCAGCTTCTAACAATGTCTGGTTAGCAATGATTCCATAAGACTCAACGACATACGCTACTGCTGCTACTTCATCCCCATTTTCCAAAGCAAAGCTTTCATTTGTCAATTCACCATAAAATTCAGAATCACTTAAATCATAAGCATAGTCTTTCCAATTGGCCAAACCAATCGGCCCATTGACCTGAAACAATGTCGGAGCACTGGATTTTCCCATTTCTGACATCAATGTCGTTTCATAATTACCGCTGGCAGCCGTTACAATTGTCACCGGAATTCCTGTTTTTTCTGTATAATCTTCAGCCAATTCCTGCCAGGCTTCATCCTGTTCAGGCTTAAAGTTCAAATAATAGACACTTCCTGTTTCCTGCAGTGTTTCACCTTCTGCACCGCATCCACTCATTCCTATTGCCGCCGTAAACGCAAACAATAGTGATAGTATTTTTTTCATATCGTACCTCCAACATCCCTTGATGTTATCTTTCTATAGGACTATTGTAAGCACTTACTTATAGCGAATTTTGTCGTTATTTGAATGAGTAAGCAAAAAAACAAGAATTTTAAATGAGTTCAAGTATAATTACGTTATTTTAGGGTAAAATAAAAGGCTGCATTAGCCTTTTCTCTAAATGATGCGCAATTGATGAATGCTTTTGCTTCTGCGCACATGTATTTTATCTTCCTTGCTTATATGCCCAATCAAGACACTGCTTTGGGGATCATGTTCTTTCATCCGCAGACCAATGCTTGATTCATCATAGTTGGCATAGCAATATTTACAGCCATGTCCGCAGCAATTATAATCACCGATATCTACGGTTTCAATACAGCTGCATTCTTTGCGCACTCCTTTTCTGGCTGCAATCGCATGTCCGCACAAAGTTTCAATTTCTTCTTGATCCACACAATTGCCGGATAAAATGCCATAACGAGTTAAATCAATCTTTTCCGCACACGTCTGAACTTGGATTGAGTACTTTTGAGCAATCTTGCCGAATCTTTTCCCTATTTCATGCATCTGAGCCTCACTTAATTCCTGCATGTTCAATTCTTTGGCATGCATTCTTGTATTTTTGTACATATCGACAAAGGAAATAATGATCTTAGAAACATCTTCCTTCATTTCAGCACAGATCTTTTCAAAGGCTTTGGTATGATAATCAATTGTATATCGATCATTCAATAAGATCGGATCATAACGCAACACAACATGTTCCTTGCCCAATTGTACGGATAATTCATGAACGGCCTGTAAGATCTTCTTTTTATCTTTGACATTCTTTTCCACATCTTCATGATATGCGGTGATCGTTACATGAAATAATAAACAGAATTTTTTTAATTCATCCAAATATTGAAGTATCGGTATCGGATTTTTCGTACATAGCAAAAGACAATCCACTTGTGTTTCATCCAAAGATATGCGTGAAATCTGATGCAGATCAAACGGATTGCGTACATCCACATATCCTTCATGGATACGATTCATCAGCCATTCACTGTAATAGCCGCAAATATCACATCTTCCGCTGGCAAAAAGTATCATAAAAACCTCCATATAGAAAAAGCATACCCTTGTTGAGTATGCTTTGACAATCTTATTTACGTAAGTTCAGACGAGTAATTAAAGTTTTATAACGATCTAAGTCTTTATCTTTTAAATAAGCCAAAAGATTACGACGGTGACCTACCATCTGAAGCAGACCACGCTGAGAGTGATAATCGTGTTTGTGCACTTTCATGTGTTCTGTTAATTTGTTGATGTTAGCAGTCAACACAGCAACCTGTACTTCTGGAGAACCTGTATCTCCTTCGTGGATTGCGTATTCTTTCATAATAGATTGTTTTTCAGCTTTTGAAATCATTTGTTTTTCCTCCTATTTTCTGTCATTTCTATCCGAGAATAAAGTTGAGGATTCAATAATCACAGATAGAAACCTTAAATAATATAACACAGATCAAGCCCTAAAACAAGGCCTAATCTGTGTTTTTTTTTATTTTCAATGATTGATCTTTTTAATTAATATTGTGTGTAATCAGAGAAATCAGGCATTTCGATAACAACCTGATCACCGAAAGCGACATAATCTACTTTGACACCCATATCCATGGTCAGTATCTGTCCGTCAATAGTAAATGTCATCGGCATCTGAAGATCTGTGCTGACTAAATCACCATTGCTGTCAATTGTAATCGTTGAAACAATATCTCCGTATTCAATGGAGGCATCTCCAACATCACTCAAAGAGGCCTGTTCCAATGCCTGTGCTGTCAGTTCATCAATTGTTTCCTGACTCATCTTTAAAGAAATGACATGATTGCCGTTTTGTTCTGTGTATTCTGCCCCTTCAAAATCAGCTTCTGTGAATTCTTCCGTATCGCTGCTCATATCCTCTACCTGTCCCAAAGCTTCATCAAAAGGCATTTCTACAGCCATTTTTTCTCCCAGCATGTCCATGTAATACATGCCATCCTGATAATAAGCCGCCATGCTGATAGTTTCTCCAAGCATATCCATATCCATGGTCATTGCTAATACCGGATTGGTTTGGTCACTTTGATCCATTTTCATGTTGATATCCATGACCATATCCACCGTTTCCTCATCCATTGCCATGCTGATGGAACTTGTCATATTCATTTCCATCTTTGTTTCATTCCGTACACGGCTCAATGCTTCTGAATACAATTCATAAGGAGACTGATTGCCTGTTGTTGCTGAAGTACAGCCGCAGATCAGCAATAGACCTAATCCTAATGATAACAGTTTTTTCATAATATAAACCCTCCACTGTTAAGTTAAGTGTATCATGAATTATTATTTCTGTCATTAAAACTTACATATTTACGGCATAAATACCAGCAAAACCTCATGAAGTAGTTCAAATCCTTTCGGCGTACAGAAAAGAGAGTCTTCTGTCAGCTCCAAATATCCTTTTTGAATATTCTCTTGAATAGCTTTTTTGTATTGATCAGCAAGATCTATGTCAAAACGCATCAAAAAATCATGACGATTGATTCCTTCACGCAATCTCAGTCCCATCATGACACATTCAAACATTTCATCTTCTTTGCTTTTGATTTCTTCAATGCGTTTCAATGTTCCCTTGATATAATCATTCAATTGAAATGGAATATGATAATATACATGATTTTCCAATCCATAGGCACCGCATCCTAATCCGATAAAGTCATGATATTTCCAATATTGGATATTATGAAGACTTCGTCTGCCGTTTTTGGCAAAATTAGAAATTTCATAATGTTCATAGCCATGACTTTTCAAGATTTGGATGGCACTTTCATACATATCGGCATCCAATTCTTCACTGCAGGGTTCAATTCCCTGACGTCCGAATTTCGAGTTTTCTTCAATTGTCAGTGAATAAATCGAAATATGGGAAATCAAAGGATGACTTGCCGCCCACTCCAAATCCTTTTGCCACATGTTTAACGTCTGTGATGGCAGACCATAGATCAAATCTACTGAGATATTGTGAATGCCTGCTTCATGAATCATCTGTAAGGCTTTCTCTACATCTTCCTTGCGGTGATGACGCTCAATGATCCTTAAAAGTTCATCCTGCAGTGTCTGAATTCCAAGTGAGATGCGATTGACATGATAAGAAGACAAAACTCTGCATTTTTCCGGTGTCAGATTTTCAATATTTGCCTCAACAGTAAATTCTTTTGCATTCTGACATAAAGGCGATAAAGCCTGAAGCAGTTTTTCCAAAAGGTCTAACGGCAAAGCAGAAGGTGTTCCTCCGCCGATATAACAAGTTTTAAGTATTTCATGGTGCTCTGCAATTTCTTCAATGATCCGCTCACACCATTTTTCCATAAGCAAAGGATGTGATCGGCAGCGTTCAAAATCACAATAAGCACATATATGATCACAAAAAGGTACATGCAAATACAATGATTGACTCATATGCCCCTCCTTTCCAGCTGATGAATTAATAAACTGACTGCCTGTGCGTTGCTGATATGAGGCAGATTCTGTTCACTCTGACTGTCACTGACCGCTTTGCGCAGACTTTTTTCTACACGGGAAACAGTTGTTTGATGACGCATCGCTGCCATTTCATAACAGTCTTTCATTTTTAATAAAGTAATTTGATTTTCTATGCAATAAAGCAAGATTGTTTTCATATAAACAGAACCGAACAAATGAACCGGATAGTGACTTTCTGTTAATAATTGTTCAATCTGTTCACTTTTATTTTGACTGATAGCGGGATGCTTGTGCATAATTCGCCGAAACAGCGCATATATTTCCAAAACAGAGGAATGAATAAAAGCATACATTTGTATATTATAATGTAAGATACATTCCATATTTTCCATCGTCATTTCATGAAAAATGACAATTACAGGAATATTCTTTTCCAAAGCATTCTCTAGATATACTTCTGAATTATGTTCATTGAAATCAATCAGCAGCATATCCAGCTGATTGATTTCCTGAAGCGTTAAATCCTTCAGTGCATAAAACTGCAGTGAAGGATTGAAACGATAGCAGGCATATATTTTTTCAAGCAAGAGCTGAGTTTCGCATAAAATACCGGTTTTTATCATAAATTTACTGTGTACACATCTTTTTTGCCGACTCTTTTCTTCTCATATAAACCGCATTCTGCTAAGCGAAGCAGATGCTGCCGTCCTGTCTCATAAGAACAATGAAAATATTCTACATAGTCCATCACATCATAATAATATCCTTTTTCTACATGAGAAGCATAGAAAAGACATTGCCGTTTGACAAGCTGAGGATAGAGATGCGCCAGCATTTTGGGATCAGTACTCACTTTCTTTCTACATTCTATCATCTTTCGCTTATATTGTGAACAAACTTGACTCAAACACTCCTGCATCGGACGAGTGATATCCGTATTCTCTTGATTTAGGATTGAATCTCGGCTTTCTTCAAATAAAGAAGAAATGAATTCATGTGCAGATAACAATTCATATTTTTTCCCTTTCTGCACATAAAGACTTTCAATATGATAAATGAAAAAACATTGAATCAATGGCGATAATTGAAAAAAATGTGCATCAAATAATTGATCATCATAAATATGCATCAATAATTCATGAAATTGCAGCTCCTGTTCTGTCTGCTTGATCCAGGATTGAATCGCAGGAGTCAGTACAACACTGTATTTGATGCCGCAGATCATCGTTTCTTTGCGAAAATTATTACGATACTGCAGAATTTCATTCCATAAGGCATTGATACCGATAATAGGCATCTGTTTTTCTATTTCTAAGCGAGTAGCATAAAATTCATCGGTATATTTTTGGGCTAAGTTCATGAACTGATTATACTTGATTCGTATCAAAATAGTTGATTTCCGACAAAACCAGACAAAAAAATCCGAAAAACACTTTCGGATTTATTCATCATCGACAGATAAGATCGCCATGAATGCTTCCTGAGGCACTTCTACAGAACCTACTTGCTTCATGCGTTTCTTACCTTCTTTCTGTTTTTCCAGCAATTTCTTCTTACGTGTAATATCCCCGCCATAGCATTTCGCTAAGACGTTTTTGCGCAGTGCAGAAATATTGGTACGAGCGATGATCTTGCTGTTGAGAGCAGCTTGGATCGGAATTTCAAACTGCTGGCGAGGAATCAGCTTACGCAATTTCTCACATAAGTTTTTGCCTCGATTGTAAGCAAAATCTTTATGAACGATGCAGGATAAAGCATCGATAACTTCTCCATTCAGCAAGATATCCATCTTTGCCAGCTTGCTGACTTGATAGCCGCTCAGTTCATAGTCAAATGAAGCATAACCTCGGGAACATGATTTCAGCTTATCAAAGAAATCATAGACAATTTCTGCCAATGGCAGCTGATAGATGATCGTAACACGATTATCATCAATGTACTGCATATCCTGATAAGTTCCGCGTTTGCTTTGCGCCAATTCCATGATCGGTCCGATGAATTCCTTCGGACACATGATGCTGGCTTTGACAAATGGCTCCTCAATGGATTCAATGACTTGCGGATCCGGCAGCATGCTTGGATTGTCCACCTTGATCTGTGTTTTATCTGTTAAGTTGACATGATAAACAACACTTGGAGCTGTCGCAATGATGTCAATATTGAATTCTCGTTCAATTCTTTCCTGAATGACATCCATGTGCAGTAAGCCCAAAAAGCCGCATCGGAATCCAAAGCCTAATGCCTGTGATGTTTCTGCTTCAAATTGCAGAGAAGCATCATTGAGCTGCAATTTTTCCAAAGCATCTCGCAAATCGTTATAGCGATTGCTTTCAACCGGATATAAACCGCAATATACCATTGAATTTAATTCACGATATCCCGCCAATGGTTCAATGGCCGGCATATCTGCATGGGTGATCGTATCCCCGACACGAACATCCTTCACTGTCTTGATGCTGGCAGAAATCCAACCGACTTCTCCGCATACAAGTTCTTCTTTTTTTACTTCCTTAGGTGTACGAATGCCTACTTCCAGCACTTCATACTCCGCTCCTGTCGCCATGAAACGAATTTTATCGCCGACACGAATTCTTCCTTCTTTGACACAGACAAAGGCAATGACTCCGCGATAAGCATCATACATGGAATCAAACACCAATGCCTGAAGACGATGATTCACATCTCCTTTCGGTGCAGGAACTTTTTTTACGATCTGTTCCAGAACTTCTTTGACATTCAATCCGCTTTTGGCGGAAATCAAAGGAGCATCATGTGCATCCAGTCCGATGACATTTTCAATTTCTTCAATGACAACTTCCGGCTGCGCACTTGGCAAGTCAATCTTATTGATGACCGGCAGAATTTCCAGGTCATTATCCAAAGCTAAATACACATTCGCCAATGTCTGTGCTTCAATTCCCTGTGCTGCATCGACAACAAGCACAGCTCCTTCACAAGCAGCCAAAGAACGGCTGACTTCATAAGTAAAGTCCACATGACCCGGCGTATCAATTAAATGAAACGTATAGGTATTGCCGTCATCTGCCTTATAATTCAAAGCTACTGCATTCAATTTAATGGTAATGCCTCTTTCTCTTTCCAGATCCATTGTATCCAGCAGCTGATCTTTCATTTCACGATTTGAAACTGTATCTGTCAATTCCAGAATTCGATCAGCCAAAGTAGACTTTCCATGGTCAATATGTGCAATGATTGAAAAATTTCTGATATACTTTTGCTCCATCGAATCTCTCCTTTTTACGCTATATTATTATACACAAAACTCACATCTATAACAAGAAAATCTTATGATGCAGCCTTTTTATGAAAAAGAATATCCCGATTAATATATACGAGGCAGACAGCGGCGATGATTGCAGAAACCAATGTTGCCAATGGTGCCGGTATTCCCATTTCAAATAAGGTGATATTCGGCTGAACAGAAAGCCACAGACATAACGGCAGACGAATCGCAAAGGTAGCAATCAAGGAATGAACCAACGGTATGATAGATTTTCCGCATCCGCTGAAATAAGCATTCATCGGGAAAGTAAAGGCCACCACCAGCATATCATAAGAATAACTTAATAAATATAATGCTGCAGTATCAATGACAGCCTGATCATTGGAGAAAATTGCTGTCAGCCAAGTTGGCTGACACTGACTGACAAGAAAAATAGCTCCTTCAATCAATAAACTATAATAAATCCCATATTTCATGACCTGCAAAGCTCTTTTGCGTTCTCCAGCTCCGATATTTTGTGCACTCATTGTTGCAACAGCACTGGAAATCGCACTTGGCGGAAGCATTGCAAAGACAATGATCTTTTCTACAATGCCTACTGAAGCACTTTCTACTAATCCCATACCATTGATGATGGCTGTAATAACTAAGAATGATATATTGATCAAAAGCTCCTGCATGGCCAACGGAATACCGATTTTTAATATTGTTAAGATAATATGACCGTCACAGTGAAAATTGTCTTTGGTAATTTCAAAGCTGAAGCCTTTTTTGATCATATAGACCAATGCTGCAAAAAAACTGATAGCCTGTGCAAAAATAGTAGCAATTGCTGCTCCGCTGGCATTCATATGGAAAATTGCCACCAGCACAAAATCCAGAACGACATTCACAATACAGGCAATCAAAATAAATAAGACCGGTGTCTTTGAATCACCCAATGCTCTGAAAATAGCACTGACAGCATTGTAGCCGATGACAAAAGGAATCCCGCATGTACAGATCAAAACATAATTTTGGGTTTCAGATAACGCTAATGCCGGCACCTGCATTGCAGCAAGCATAAAATCCTTCAGCAAGAATACCAAAGGTGTCAGCACAATAGCCAAAATAATCAAAAGCATTGAAAAACTGCCGATGACATCCGCAGCTCTTTTATAATCCTGACGGCCGATCTGTGTTGCAATCAAGACTGTACCGCCGGTAGATAATCCCAAAATAATATAAGTAATGGTCTGCATCAGCTGACTGCCGGTAGAAACGCCGGAAACAGAGGCGGCATCGGCAAACTGACCGACCACAAATAAGTCAGCGGCCCCATATAACGCCTGCAGAGCACTTGCAATCAAAAACGGAATAGCAAAATGCAGCAGAGCAGATGATATTTTTCCCTCAAGCAAACTATTATTCATATGTACCTCACTCACAAAAAAGTATTATATACGAACTTAAACATCGTTTCAAGAAAAAACAGAAGATTCGCATCTTCTGTCAATTATTATTCTCTAATCGATCATTTAATTCCTTCAATAATTCATGAACCTGATCAAAAGTCAGATGTTTGACTCCGCTGGCCAATGCATGTCCGCCCCCATTGTATCGTGCCGCTATATCATTGAGCTGCACTTTTTTGGAACGCAGTGAACCTTGATAAGTTCCCTCTTCATTTTCAGTGAATAAACAATACATTTCAAAATCAGTGACCTTGGCCATGACATGAACCTTATCTTTGGCTTGAATAAAAGGAACATGACAAGATTCATAATCTGTTTTTGAAGCAATGACATAAGCCAAACGTCCATCGATGACCTGAACTTTATTTCTCAATAATGATTCATAATGATATTCTTCATAGGTAGAAGAAAACATTTTTTCGTTGCATGCCTGAATATCAATGAAGCATTGACTTAAATAAGCAGCACATTCAAATGTCAGTGAAGTAACAGATGGAATAGAAAACTGCTGTGTGTCCGCAATCAGTCCGCAGAATAAATAGGATGCAGCATCAGCATTGAGCTTTACCTTCGCCTGCATGAACATCGCAGCTAAAATCTCACAGGTTGCACTAGCCTTTACTGCAACCAAATTTTCATGACCGAAATTATCCACGATAGGATGATGGTCAATTTTCAGGATTTCTTTGCATAAAGCATAGCGTTCATCATCAATTCTTTCACGATTGGCCGTATCACAGACAATTGCCAAGGCATCAGAACAATCACCTTCAAAGATATCACTCATTGGAAATGAAGATTTCTGTTTAGGACGAGAACCTAACGCATAGACCTTCTTTTGCGGAAAATATTCTGCAATGAATGCCTTCAATCCGAATTGACTGCCCAAAGCATCTCCATCCGGCATCACATGACGAAAAATCAATATCGTATCATATCTGTTCAGATATGAAACCAATGTATCAAACATTTTAGAAACCTAATAAACGATATGTATCGCGGGCAATGACCAATTCTTCATTCGTTGGCACAACCCAAACGGCAACCTTAGAATCTGGAGTTGAAACGCAGACTTCTTTGCCTCGTGTTTTGCTGTTCAGTTCGTAATCCAGCTGAATGCCCATACCTTCTTCCAATGCCTGGCAGATCATACCTCTTAAGTTTGTATCATTTTCACCAAGACCAGCTGTAAATGCGATTGCATCACATCCGCCCATCTGCATGTAGTAGCCGCCGATGACATTGACAGCACGAGTTACGTACAATTTCTGAGTTAAGATAGCTCTTTCATCACCTTCTGCCACAGCATTTTCAATATCACGAGCATCACTTGAAATGCCGCTGATACCTAACATACCTGATTTTTTATTTAAAGCTGTATCCATTTCATCAGGAGTCATACCTGTTTTCTTCATAACAAATGGTACGATAGCAGGGTCAATATCACCGCAGCGAGTTCCCATCATAATACCGCCCAATGGTGTCAGACCCATTGAAGTAATGACGCATTTACCGCCTTTTACCGCAGTAATACTTGCACCGTTTCCTAAATGGCAAGTAATGATTCTCATATCTTTGACATCTTTGCCCATCAATTCAGCTGTACGGTTCGCAACATATTGGTGAGAAGTACCGTGAGCCCCATATCTTCTTACTTTGTATTTTGTATACCATTCCATTGGTACTGGGAATAAATAGCTTTCTGGTCCCATTGATTGGTGGAACGCTGTATCAAATACAAAGACGTGGCCGATCTGAGGCAATGCTTCTTTAAAAGCATTGTATCCGATCAAGTGAGCTGGATTGTGCAATGGAGCTAAATCAGCTAATTCAGCTACCTTCGCTACAACATCCTCATCAACAACTGCACTTTGATCAAAGTATCCGCCGCCCTGCACGATACGGTGCCCTGCACCTTTGATTTCATCCAAAGATTCTACTACCTTGTATTCCACAAGTGCCTTCAATAATAATTCAACGGCTACCTTGTGATCCTTGATAGGAAGATTCTGTGTGTGTTTTTCCCCGTTTACCTTGATCGTAAAGATCCCTTCATCCAAACCAATACGTTCTGCAATTCCGTTTGTTAAAACGGTTTCGCTTGGCATATCAAATAATTGGAATTTCAAACTTGAACTACCTGCATTTACTGAAATAATCTTTGTCATGTTGTCTCCTTCTAATCTATTTCTTCTAATTCTTGAACCAGCTGATTGACAGCTGATATATTCAACTCTTTTATTTTACCATAAATTTCATTCCGTGCATGAAATTTTGCGATAAGTTGCAATTTTTCCTCATAATGAAAAAGCAATTTCTCACTTCTTTTCAATGTATCCTGAACAGCTGCACGGCTGATGTCATAATTTTCACTGATCTCGGATAAGCTAAGATCTTCTCGATAATATTGTGAACAAATATCTGCCTGTTTTTCCGTCAAAAGACTTTCATACCAGTCCAGATACTCATTCATCTCATTCATTTTCTTCATGTTCGATCAATCCTTCACTCAATCCATACAAGTAACTTGTCAAGTCAAATTCGCGCAGATCATCGACACGTTCGCCTAAACCGACAAATTTGACTCCAAGACCTAATCGATCTTTGATGGCAATCACGATACCGCCTTTGGCTGTGCCGTCCAGTTTGGTCAAGATCACACCCGTCAAGTCACAGACTTCATTGAAAATTTCAGCCTGCGATAAACCATTCTGTCCGGTTGTGGCATCCAATACCAGCCAGACTTCATGCGGAGCCCCTTCAATTTCACGGGCAACGACACGTTTCATCTTGGCCAGCTCATTCATCAAATTGACCTTATTCTGCAGACGTCCGGCTGTATCACCGATCAAAACATCGATCTGATGTTCCTTGGCATAACGGCAGGCATCCACCAATGTCGCACTTGGATCTGAGTTTTCTTTGCCCTTGATACAAGGAATATTCAAACGAGAAGCCCATTCAGCCAATTGATCAATCGCTCCGGCACGGAAAGTATCCGCCGCCGCAACTGCTACTGTTTTTCCTTGATTCATAAAATATTGACTCAATTTGGCAGTCGTTGTGGTCTTGCCGCTGCCATTGACACCGACCATCAAAATTACTGTCGGTCCACTCTCATTGAACTGGAATTCTTTTTCTTCCGTTTCATTATAAATATCACTTAATACTTCAATCAGACATTCATAAATCTCATCGATCGTCTTCAAACGGCGATCCATTGCCCTATTTTCCACTTCATCCACAACCTTCTGTGCTGTGTGAATTCCCAAATCTGCTTCCAATAAAACAACCATCAATTCTTCCAAAAATTCTTCATTGACTCCTGTAAAAGAAAGAGAAAGCTTTCTTAAACGATCTGAAAAAGTCTTCTTAGATTTTGATAAACCCGTCAAATAACGATCTTTATCTTCTTTTTTAGAAAAAGTATCTTTTAGTTTTGAAAAGAAACCCATTTTAGTTTGCTCCTTCCTGTGAAGCATAATTCTTCGCTTCATTCAATTGTACACGAAGCATGCTGCTGACACCGCGATGCTTCATTGTCACACCATACAGAGTATCACATTGTTCCATTGTTCCCGGACGATGGGTGACGACAATAAACTGTGATCCGTCTCTGAACTGTGAAATATATTTCGCAAATCTTTCTACATTGGCAGTATCCAAGGCAGCCTCTACCTCATCGAAAATACAAAGCGGCATCGTGCAGGCTCTCAAGATAGAGAACAGCACACAGATAGCCACCAAACTCTTCTCACCGCCGGAAAGCAAGGTCAGATTGGTGATGTTCTTGCCTGGCGGCTGAACATCAATATCAATCCCTGTATTCAAAATATCATTCGGATCCACTAATTTCAGTGAAGCTTTTCCGCCGCCGAACAATTTTCTGAATTCATTGTTCAATTGAGCATCAATAGCATCAAATGTTTCTTTGAACTGCTTCGCCATGATTTCATCCATTTCATCAATAGCTTCCAAGATCTTATTTTTCGCACTGATCAAATCTTCTCTTTGCTTTGTCATAAATTCATAACGAGATGAAACTTCTTCATATTGGGTCGGAGCTTCAAGATTTATATTGCCCAACTGTGCAATTTCCTGACGCAGTACATAAACTTTTTTGCGTGCTTCGATCATATCTGTATCGATACGCATCGTCTTTGCAAAATCATACGTCATTTCATACGTACTGCTTAAACGATTCAATGCATTTTCCAAATTGGTTTCAGCTTTGACTTGTTCCATTTCAATCTGCTTGGCTTCACTCATCAAGCTGTTGATATCTCGGCGCAGCTGACGAATCTGGCTCTCATTTCGTTCTGATTCATTGGCTGCCTTCATTCTTCTTTCTCTTTTGGATTTAATATCACTGGTAATTGAATCACGTCGTTTATAAGCCGCTGATAATTGAGCTACCAGAGGCTCAGCGCTGATCATTTCTTCTTGATCTTCTTTCATATCAGAAGGACGGCATTCTTCATATTCGGCCTTAATACGCTCCATTTTTGCTTTTTTCGCATCCACAACAGGTGTCAGCGTTGCCAAATCAATCTGAAACTGTACAATATCAGCAGATAATACTTCACGCTTGCTGATCAAAGCATGCAGTTTATTGTCCAGTTCATTGACCAGCACCTCTTGTTTTTCAACCATTTTTTTGATTTCATTCAATTCTTTCTGCAATGCCATCGGTGAGAAAGATTCTTTTGTCTTTCCTCCGGTCATACTTCCGTCACGATTGACCACTTCACCATCCAAGGTGACAATCTTAAATTTAAACTTCAATGCTTTGGCCAATTCATTGGCATTGGTCAGATTATCCGCTACAAGCACATTGCCGAGCAAAGAACTATTTAACAAATCATAAGTTTCTTCACAATTGACAAAACTGCTGGCAACCCCCAGATACCCAATCATATTGGAAGCAATAATTTCCTGATCATGCGGCAAATACCGTTCTTTCAGTACACTCAAAGGCAAGAAGGTAGCTCTTCCGGATTGATTTTTTTTCAGATATGTAATCGCATGACGTGCACTCATTTCATCTTCACAGACAATGTGATACATGGCACCGGCCACCGCAGAACTGATGGCCTGTTCATAGCCATCCTGCGGATGAAGCACTTGAGAAACAACTCCTAAAACACCCATAAAATTATCTTTGGCATTCATGATCGTACGAACTCCCTGCTGATGATTGAATGGCTGTCTTAATTGCCCTTCCAAAGACATCTGCTGGCTTTTGATACGATTGAGATAATTGGCCTGCTGATTATGTTCATTACGCAATTGAGCATATGTATCATTCAGCTTATTCATCTCTTCTTCTTTCAAATCTAAATTCACGCGCAGTTCTGAAACACGACTCAAGCGATCATGATATTCATAGCTGACCTCATCCAGCATCGCCTTCAATTCTTTGGCACGTTCCTCATTGCTGGCTGTTTCCAATGCATATTTACGTTTCTCATCAATTTCTGTTTTGCTTGCTTCCAATGCCTGAATTTCATTCATCACCAAAATAAATTTTTCCTGAAGAGCATTGATGTCTTTATCCAGATCACTGATTTCTTTGCGGATCTCCAGATTTTTTGCTTCATTCATGGCAATGGTTGTTTCCTGAATCGCCTGTGTGGATTCATATTCAAACAGTTGTTTCTTTGTTTCATCAATTTTAGAAGTATATAATTCAATTTCATCAACCAAGACACTGATTTCGATTGTCTCTAATTCTTTTTTCTTTTCTAGATACTCCTGAGCCTTTTTTGCCTGACGCTTTAAAGGAGTGATCTGACGTTCTAATTCCAGCAAAATATCTTCCAATCGGTCTAAATTTTCCTGTGTACGATTCAATTTTCCCAATGACTCATTTTTACGCTTTTTATATTTTGATACACCGGCAGCCTCTTCGAATAAAGCACGACGTTCTTCCGGCTTGCTTTCCACAAAATTAGCCACTGTTCCTTGGGAAATAATGGAAAGAGAATCACGTCCCAATCCTGTATCCATGATCAGATCTTTGACATCTTTCAAACGGCAAGGTGTCTTATTAATGAAGTATTCCCCTTCTCCGCTTGCTCGATGCAGCCTTCGGGTTATTTCCACTTCATCATAATCGATATGCAGATAGTGATTTGTATTATCAAAAACCAGAGTGACCTCCGCCATATTGACCGGTTTGCGGGTATCAGATCCATTGAAGATAACATCAATCATTTTATCTCCTCGTAAGCTTTTGATTGACTGTTCGCCCAAGGCCCAGCGAATCGCATCGGTAATATTGCTCTTTCCGCAGCCATTCGGACCGACGATTCCGACAACTTCATGATCAAATGTTATGATTGTTTTATCTGCAAATGATTTAAATCCTTGCAATTCAATACGTTTTAGGAACATGACACCCTCCTTAAAAAACCTTAGCCAAGTAATTATAACACAACATTTCAAACAATTTAATGTATTTTCATCAAATACATGTTAAACTAGAATGAGGAAGTGAAGAAAATGGAAAAAAACTCAATGAAAAATCTTACCAAATTAAGTTTTGGTGAAGAAGTAGGAAACAGTATTACCCATGGCGTCATGTCCGTCATTGCACTATGTTCACTGCCGGCAGCGGCTGTTTACGCTTATATCAAAGGCGGTGTCATGCAGTCCGTCGGTGTTTCTGTTTTTATGATATCGATCTTTCTGATGTTTCTTGTCAGCTGCCTCTATCATTCAATGGAATTCAACAGTACCCAAAAATACATCTTTCGTATCTTGGATCACTGCTTTATTTATGTAGCCATTGCAGGTACTTATACTCCGATTGCTTTGTGTGTCATTCAAGGATGGGAAGGAGTGCTGATCTTGATCATACAGTGGACAATGGTTGTGATCGGTGTTCTCTATAAAGCAATTGCCAGAAAATCTTATCCGACCATTTCGGTTACCATTTATTTGGTCATGGGATGGATTGCCGTCTTATTTTTGCCTGCTTTGCTGCAAAGAAGCAATCCGATCATGCTTTTCTTAATTATATTAGGCGGTATTCTGTATTCAATCGGTACTTATTTTTACAAAAAACAATATGTTAAGAAATACCACCATATGATTTGGCACATCTGCATAAATCTGGCTGCACTTGCTCATGCAGTTGCCATTATCTTTTTCTTATAAGCAAAATAAAACAGCACTTATCAAAAGTTATTCTGAATAAGTGCTGTTTTTATATTTATAATGTCAAAGCAAAATCAATCACTTGCTTCAGCAGCTGTTTTCTTCGATCACTGTTCATATCCCAGATCCACGGTACATCATTTTCATGAAGCGGGTGCTTATCGGATACCATCAGAACTGAAGCAGCAGAGAGACCCAGATACTTTCCGATGCTCAGCAAAGCAGAAGTTTCCATATCAACACCGACACATCCTTTTTTTCGCCATAAGGCTTCTTTATAAAATGTCTGACGATAAACAGCATCACAAGAGACGATTGATGCTATTGTGTGATTGGGAATAGCATCAGTCAATTGACTGAAAAGCTTGGCATCCGGTTCACTGTATTCAATTGATTCATAATAATGCAAAGAAGTACCTTCTTCCACATAGGCTTTGTTTGGAATGACAATGTCACCGATCTGAAGATCTTTGTCAAAACAGCCGATCAACCCGACTGATAGAACATTTTTTGCGCCCAATGCATGACAAATCTCAATAGTATCTGCAGCCATAGGAGCACCGCGTCCGCCATCCAAAAAGCAGCAGCTTTTATGATTCGGCAATGTTATTTTATATACCGGACAAGCATTCAGAAAACGCGGAAAAAGATGAGGCAGCTGTTCTGTTTCATACATCTCTTTGATCAGATCAATGCCCTTCATATAAAGCAAAACAATCGTATCTGATACCTTTAAATCATCATTTTCGATTTGATCAGCACCGGTAAACACAGATTTTGTCTCATCTTCTTTGTAAAACCACATAAGAACCTCCTTGCATTTATTTCTATTTTATCATATTTCTGCAATAACAAAAAAGGATTCATAAGAATCCCATTTTTATCAGCTGAATAAACGTAAGACATCATTCCAAGTGGCAAATACCATCAATCCGACCAATAAGAATAAACCAATCAGCATTAAGACTGTTTCGAATCTTTCACCTAATGGACGTCCGATAATTTTTTCTACAACACTGATTACAATGCGTCCGCCATCCAGAATCGGCAATGGCAGCAGATTAAAGATACCGACATTCAGGGAAAGCAACCCGATCCATAAGATGATGGAAATAAATCCGCTCTGGGCCACCTGACTTGTCGCTTGGAAAATCCCTACCGGTCCCGACATATCTTCTAAGCCGACACCTCGGAACAGACCGCCGATTGCTGCTAAGATCTGGATAAACGAATCCCACATGCTCTGTGTACCATAGACAAAAGCCTCATACCAAGCAATTTCCCGAATCGTGCTTTCACCTTGAACTCCGATCAAATAGGCATCCATCTTGCTGTTATATTCGGCAGCCAAAATATAGTCTGTCTCCACTCCATCTCTTTCAATGGTATAAATGATCTGTTCGCCGACAAATTCATTGGTTCGTTCCACAATTTCATCAAATGTTTCCGGATAAACAGTTACACCATCAGGCAATGTCACCTTTACAATGCGGTCACCGACCTCCAAGCCGACATTTTCAGCCGGTGTATTCGGAGTAATGCTGCTGATGACAGGTTCTGCAGGACCAGCCACAGTCCCTCTGGCCATAACAACACCAATAAAAATGACCCAAGCTAAAAGGACATTCATCACAGCTCCGGCAGCCATTATGATGACTTGCTGATAGGTTTTCTTTCCTTTGATTGTTCGCTCAACAGGAATATCAGTGACATCCGTTCCTTCTTCGCCTGCCATGCTAACATAACCGCCGATCGGCAAGATACGTATAGAATACATGGTTTCACCTTTTTGTCTTTGAAATAATACTTTTCCCATCCCTATTGAAAACTCATTGCAGTATACACCAAATTTCTTTGCAGCTAAAAGATGACCAAATTCATGAATGATAATGATCGCTGAAAGAACTAAGATAAATACTACAAGATTTAGAATAGCGTTCAATTAAATTCCACCTTTCACGTATTGATTCACAAATTCCCGCGTTTTCTTATCCGTAAGAAGTATATCTTCAATGGTCGCATCTTCGATGTATTCAATTTCCTTCAATGCTTCAAAGATGCAATCCTCAATTTGCAAAAAACTAATTTGTTCATTTAAAAACGCATACACTGCTGTTTCATTGGCTGCATTTAAGATAGCACATGCATTTCCTTCTTTTCGCCCGCATTCATAAGCTGCAGCTAATAAAGGAAAGCGTTCTGTGTCCGCACAGCCAAAATGCAATAAAGGTATATCCATAAAATCAAAGTGCGTTTCATTCTTCAATCTTCTGCCTTCAGATAAGGCAAACTGAATCGGCAGGCGCATATCTGCATCACCGATCTGGGCTAAGATAGCCCCATCCTGAAACTGCACCAAGGAATGAATGATACTCTCTTTGTGCATCAATACATCAATTTTATCATAATCCATATCAAAAAGATAGTGAGCTTCGATTACCTCAAACCCTTTATTCATCATTGTTGCGGAATCAATGGTGATTTTGGCTCCCATAGACCAATTCGGATGAGCCAAAGCTTCTTCTTTTGTCACATTTTTTAATTCATCTCTTGTTTTATCACGAAAGCTTCCGCCGCTGGCAGTAATGATCAATCGCTTGACATCTTCTTTTTCATATCCCATCATACATTGATAAATGGCAGAATGTTCACTGTCAACCGGCAAAAGCTTGACTTGATTTTTTTGAATGCTTTCTTTGATGAATTTTCCGCCGACAACCAAAGTTTCCTTATTCGCTAAAGCCACGTCCTTATGATGTTCAATGGCACATAATGTAGGCAGAAATCCAACAAAACCGACCAAAGCATTCAGCACCATATCTCCTTCTGATAACTGAACCAATTGTTTCAGACCTTCATCACCAAAATAAATGTTCAGATCAGGATATTGCTTCTTTAATTCCTCTGCATCTTTTTCCTCTTGGACACATATAAAGCGAACCGAATGTTTCTTCAAAATCTCATGGACCTTTTCAATTCTCTTTCCGACACTGAAAGCGGCAAGGGCGAACTGATCCGGATGAGCTTCAATTACATCCAATGTCTGCTGTCCGATGGAGCCGCTGGCTCCCAATAATATGATCTTTCTCATAGATTCACCATCGTAAAGATAAAACCGAAGACAACGATATTAAACAGCAGTGAATCAACTCGGTCCAATACACCGCCATGTCCCGGAAGTAAGTTTCCAAAGTCCTTGATCTTATAGCTTCGCTTGATAGCAGAGAAAGCCAAATCACCGATCTGTCCGAAAATAGGCAGGAAAAAAGAAGCAATGGCAATGGAAGTCAGATGATCCGAATTAATAAAAAAATACCCATATAATAAACTGATGATCATCCCGAAAAACCAGCCGCCGATACTTCCTTCCACTGTTTTATTCGGTGAAATTCTTGGTGCCAGCTTATGTTTTCCGAATTGTCTTCCGCATAGATAAGCAAAAGAATCACAAACATAAGTAGCAATGATAATAAACCAGATAAAACGTGATTCTGCATTATAGATACGAATAAAAGTACTGCCGATCAAAATAAAGAAGAAAACAAAGCTCATGCAGACAAAACTGTCTTTGGGTGTCAGATTTTCATTGAAGATCGGCAAAGAGAGCAGAAACAAATAGATAATTCCGACATAACCCATGACAATTTCTGTCGGCAGCATGATACCGATCAGCTCAACAACAATCAAGCCAATGACTAGCGGCATCGGAAATTCCGCATCAGAAAGTCTTGAAAATTCATAGGTGCCGACAGCTACAATAAATGCCACCAATAAGCGCATCCAGATACCGCCAAGCAAAAGACATGGAATGACTACAGCTAAAATACCTAACATTGTGATAACTCTAGTTTTCATTTTTCAGACCTCCGAATCTTCGATCACGATACTGATATGCTTCCAGACATTTATGCAATTCTTCAACAGAAAAATCCGGCCATGCACAATCGACAAACATCATTTCTGCATAAGCAATCTGCCATAAAAGGAAATTAGAGACACGGACTTCTCCGCTGGTACGAATCAACAGATCCACATCTTTGACTTCTGTCATTAAATAATCCGATAAGCAATCTTCATTGATTTCTTCCACGATTCCTTTTTTATAGTCTTCGGCCATCTGTTTCGCCGCCAGCATAATTTCTCTTCTTCCGCCATAATTGACAGCTAAGCATAAATTACATCCTGTACAATTCTTTGTTTCTTCTATCGCTTTGTTGATGACACTGACAGTAGAAGCTGGAAATTTCTCATATTCTCCGATTGCACTGACCCGAATATTTTCTCTTTTCAATTCATCAATGTATTTGCCGAAGAAAAGCTTCGGCAATTGAAATAAATAATTTTTTTCTTCCTCCGGTCTTGCCCAATTTTCCGTAGAAAAAGCATATAGGATCAGATTCTTGATTCCTAACTTATTTGCTTCTTTCGCAATAATACGAATATTTTCGCTTCCCTGCAGATGTCCTTTAGTTCTGGGAAGCCCTTTGGCTTTGGCCCATCGCCCGTTTCCATCCATGATAATAGCGATATTGGCAGGTATTTCACGTTTCATAAATTCACCTCAAAAGTAAAACCCACACGAGTGGGTTCTGATTAAATTGACATAATATCTTTTGATTTAGCAGCTACTGTATCATCCACTTTCTTAACAAATTCATCTGTTAATTTCTGGATCTTTTCATTAGCTTGTTTCGCCATATCTTCTGTCAATTCTTTGTTCTTCTTCACTGCATCATTGGCATCTCGACGAATGTTACGAATAGCAACCTTGGCTTCTTCACCCACTTTAGAAGCTGTTTTAGTCAGTTCTTTACGTGTTTCTTCAGTCAAAGTCGGCACATTCAAACGAATGACTTCCCCATCGTTCTGAGGTGCAATGCCAAGATTTGCCGCATTGATTGCTTTTTCAATGCCTTTCAGAATTGATTTATCATATGGTTTGATGCATAACTGACGGCCTTCCACCACAGTAATAGAAGCCATCTGATTAATTGGTGTAGGGCTACCATAATACTCTACTTCAACATGTTCCAGCATTTGAGGATTCGCACGTCCTGTACGGATCGTAGCTAAGTTTGAATTCAGTGATTCAATTGCTTTGTTCATTCTTTCTCTTGCATTTTCTAAAATTGTGTTCATAAATTACCCTTTCTTGCTAACAGTAGTTCCGACTACCTCTCCTTTAATAGCTTTTAATATATTGCCGCTTTCATTCATATTGAAAACGATCAGGTCAACATCATTATCCATGCACATACTAGTTGCTGTCACATCCATGACCTGTAAGTTTTTCTGAATCAGATCCATATAAGATAATGTTTCATAACGCACAGCATCTTTCACTGTTTTTGGATCTGCACTGTAAACACCATCGACACCGTTTTTTGCCATCAAAATAACATCAGCTTTAATTTCACTCGCTCTTAATGCTGCTGTCGTATCGGTAGAAAAATACGGATTTCCTGTTCCTGCCCCAAAAATAACGACACGTCCTTTTTCCAGATGGCGCAGACATCTTCTTAAAATATAAGGCTCTGCAACACGATTCATTTCAATTGCCGTCTGGACACGAGTCGGAACACCTACCTGTTCCAGCGCATTCTGCACAGCCAAAGCATTGATAACTGTGGCCAGCATTCCCATATTGTCGGCCTGTGTTCTTTCAATACCCATTTCAGCACTTAATTTTCCGCGCATGATATTGCCTCCGCCGACAACGATAGCCAAATCAACACCTGCTTCATGAACCTCTTTCAATTCCAATGCCAGCTTGCGCAAGATCTGCGGATCAAATGCGTACTGAGGTGAGCTTAAAGCTTCACCGCTCAATTTCAATAGTACCCTTTTATACATTGTATATCTCCTACTTTGTTTCTCTTATCTATTATACTAGATTGTATCTTTCAAAACAACATGAAACCGAAAAACATTATGTGTTCTCATGTGAATAATCTCATTCCTAAAAAAAATCAGCCGATGATCAGCCGATTTTTTTGTAAGTTATTAACCTTGAACAGCAGCCATAACTTCTTCAGCGAAGTTATCCTGACGTTTTTCAATACCTTCACCTACAGCATAACGAACAAACATTTTTACTGTAGCATTGTGAGCTTTGACATAATCTTTAACTTTCATGCCTTGATCTTTAAAGAATACTTGGTCAACTAAGCAAATTTCCTGTAAAGATTTAGATAAACGTCCTTCAACGATACCGTGCAATACTTTTTCAGGCTTGTTAGCTAATGAAGCATCATTCTTCAAGATTTCAAGCTGTACATGTCTTTCATTTTCGATGAATTCAGCTGGCATGTGTTCACGGCTGACAAACTGTGGGTTCATAGATGCAACCTGCATTGCAATATCTTTAGCCACAGCAGCATCAGTTGTACCTTCCAATACAGCTAAAGCACTGATTTTTCCGCCCATGTGAATGTATGCACCGAAAGCATCATTATCTGTTTTTTCAACGATTTCAAAACGTCTGAAAGTGATTTTTTCACCAATAGTAGCTGTAGCATTTGTAACTAATGCTTCCAAAGTTGTACCATCTACTGGTGCAGCCAATGCTTCTTCCATATTTGCTGGTTTAGCAGATAACAATACTGACTGAATCTTGTCTAACAATGCAACAAACTGTTCATTCTTAGCAACGAAGTCTGTTTCAGAGTTAACTTCGAATACAACAGCTGTATTGCCGTCTACTGCTACACGAGTTGCCCCTTCAGCAGCAATACGGTCAGCTTTCTTAGCAGCCTTAGCAATCCCTTTTTCTCTTAACCATTCACTTGCTTTTGCAATATCGCCATCACATTCAGTTAAGGCTTTTTTGCAATCCATCATACCAGCACCTGTTTTATCACGAAGTGCTTTTACATCTGCAGCAGTAATTGCCATAATTTTGATCCTCCTGATTATTCAGCGCTTGCTTCTTCAGCAGCGGCTTCTACAACTGGTGCTTCAGCTGGAGTTTCTTCAGCCTTAGCTTCTTTCTTGAAAGGCTTCCCTTCTCTTCTGCCTTTGCCATCTTTGTTATAAGGACGACGATTTGCCTGAGCAGCACGTCTTTCTTCATTTCTCTGACGACGGCGGCGTTCATTTTCAGCAATCTGTTCTTCAACATTTACGATAACATCTGCCATGGTCACATCAGCTTCTTCTTCAACCTGGTGAGCAACAGATAATAATCCGCCTTTCGCCTCAACGATTGCATCAGCCAATAACTCAACAACCAATTTGATTGAACGAGCAGCATCATCATTAGATGCAATAGGGTAATCAACTACTTCTGGGTCACAGTTAGTATCTACCATCGCAAATACAGGGATACCTAATTTCTTAGCTTCTGCAACTGCATTGTGTTCTTCTTTAGGGTCGATAACGAATAATGCGTTAGGCAATTTCTTCATTTCTTTGATACCGCCTAAGAAGTTTTCCAATTTATCTTTTTCTTTACGGATCTGAGCGATTTCTTTCTTAGTATAAACTTCGATAGCTCCGCTAGCTTCCATTTCTTCGATTTCAATCAAACGTTTTACACGTTTCTGAATAGTTCTGAAGTTTGTTAATAAACCACCTAACCATCTCTGGTTAACATAGAAAGAACCAGAACGCAAAGCTTCTTCCATCACGATCTGCTGAGCTTGTTTTTTAGTACCTACGAACAATACTTTTCCGCCATTTTCAGCAATGCTCTTTAATGCATCATAAGCTTCATCAATCTGAGCCTGAGTCTTTTCAAGATTGATGATGTACAAACCATTTCTTGAAGCATAGATGTTTGGTTTCATCTTTGGATTCCATCTTCTTGTCTGGTGACCGAAGTGAACTCCTGCTTCCAACAATTTTCTCATTGAAATAACTGACATAATTTTTTTCCTCCGTTTTTCCTCCATCATTTCATCTCATTGATAACCCTTGTAGTGACTGCTTCGTCAAAGGGCACGGGACAATGTATCCATGATGTGTGTATTTGCGCATCATTTCACGCACAGAAGATTATAATACAAAAAGTGCCTGAAAACAAGCACTTTTATTCGTTTTTCCTTTTTTTTGCCCGCGCTAAAGCATGATTATAGGTATCGATGATCTTTTTCTGGCTGATATGCGTATAAACTTGGGTTGTTGAAAGATTTTTATGTCCCAAAAGTTCCTGCACGATTCTCAAATCTGCCCCATTGTCTAACAGATGGGTCGCAAAGGAATGACGGAACATATGCGGGTGAACATGCATGCGCAGAGGACTCTCATTCACTACTTTATCCAATAGATATTGAATGCCTCTGGAAGTGAGCGGTTTTCCTCTCTGATTGACAAAGACTTCCTTGACATCATCGCTGCACCAGTATTTTCTTACTTCTCTGCAATACATTTCCAATATTTCCTTGGCTTCATCATGGAAAGGAACAATTCGCTCCTTGCTTCCCTTTCCGACAACACGAATCATCTGTTCATGAAAATCAACATCCTGCAATTTCAGATCTTTGGCTTCACTCACACGCAGCCCGCAGGCATACATCAATTCAAACAAAGCCCGATTGCGGATATTTTCTTTTGTATCCAACGGAATGGAATCGAGCAATTCATCCATTTCCTCGGCATATAAGAATTCAGGAATCTTCTGACTTTTCTTGCCGGCACTGACTTTCACAAAAGGATCTTTCTGCATGACTCCGCATTCTCTTAAAAAATGATAAAATGAGCGAAGACAAGAAAGATGACGGGCAATCGAACTTGTTTTCAGCAGACATTCTTTTCTTAAATAAGCAATATAGTTCAATATAAAATTGCGGTCAACTTCTTCAAAATGGTCAATTCCTTCCCTCAGACAGAATTCCTTGAATTTTTTCAGATCCAATGAATAACTTTGCTGAGTATGTTCACTTTGTGTATTGGCAATGGAGATCTGCAAAAGAAAATTTTCAATTTGTTGGTCCATCAGTCAAATTTTTCCTTCATCTGTTCAATCACATCCAATGCTTGCTTCGCCAGCATTTCTTTGCGATTTTGCTTGTTGGTCTTCACCAGACACTGCATGATGCCGTAAGTGGCATTCATCGGCTGAAAATATTTTGGGTGTGTATGTGTAATGTAGTGAGCCATAGCTCCCATCATGCAGCTTGGCGGCAGAATCACACATTCTTTGCCTCTGACTCGATTGGCCATATTCAATCCGGCCAATAAACCGCTGGCAGCAGATTCAATATATCCTTCTACCCCGCACATCTGTCCGGCAAAAAATAAATTTTCCTTGCGATTGCACTCATAAGTCGCTTTCAATACACGCGGAGAACATATGTAAGTATTGCGATGCATGACCCCATAACGAGCAAACTTTGCATTTTCAAGTCCCGGAATCATGCCGATGATTCTTCTTTGTTCCGGCCATGTCAAATGCGTCTGAAAGCCGACAATGTTGTACAGCGTAGCTGCGGCATCATCCTGACGCAGCTGTACAACTGCATAAGGTTTGATGTCATCTGTTTCCAGTCCCACCGGTTTCATCGGACCAAAAAGCAACGTTTTCTGACCGCGGCGAGCCATTTCTTCAAACGGCATGCATCCTTCAAAATATTTCTCATCTTCAAAATCATGCATCTTAACACATTCCGCATGAATCAAAGATTCATAAAAAGCATCAAATTGTTCTTTATTCATCGGACAATTGATATAGCTGGCCTCTCCCTTATCATAACGGGATTTCATATACGCTTTTGAAAAATCAATGCTGTCTTTTTCAATGATCGGTGCTGCGGCATCATAGAAATGAAATTCCTCTTCCTGCAGCAAATTCTGAATGGAGGCACTTAAGGCATCACTGGTCAAAGGCCCGCTGGCCAAGATGACATATCCTTCCGGAATTTCACACACTTCTTTTTCAACCACTTCTACTAATGGATGATTTTTTAACGTATCCGTAATTTCTTTGGCAAAACCGATTCGATCGACCGCCAAAGCACTGCCCGCAGGAATACGATGCTTATCCGCAGCCTGCATGATCAAAGAATCCATCTGACGCATTTCTTGTTTTAATAAACCGACTGCATTAGTTATTTCATCACTGCGCAGTGAATTAGAACAAACCAATTCACAAAAATATTCACTTTTATGGGCAGGAGTCATCTTGCTTGGGCGCATTTCAATCAAGGTTACCGGTATATTGCGTTTGATTAACTGCCAGCAGGCTTCGCAGCCGGCCAGTCCTGCACCGACAATCGTTACTCTATTCATCTTCTTTCACCTTTTTTGTACGAGTTTTCTTCGTTTTGCTTTCTTTAGGTTCTTTTTTAATGTAATGACATTTCGGATAACCGCTGCAGCCGATAAAAGTGGTGCCATAGCGGGACTTGCGTTCAATCAGAGGCTTGCCGCATTCCGGACACATCTCACCGGTTGGTTTTGGTTCCTCTTTCGGTTTATCATTTTTAATAGTCTTGCATTCCGGATAATTGGAACAAGCCCAGAAAGCCCCATATCTTCCTTTTTTCAGGATAAACGGAGAACCGCAGTTCGGACATTTTTCATCACTGATTTGTTCCTGTTCTTCATTTCGCGTATATTTGCACTTCGGAAAATTAATACAGGAGATGAAACGTCCGTAACGGCCGTTGCGGTAGACAAGCTCACTGCCGCATTCCGGACACAACTCACCGGTTCTTTCCAATTCTTTCTTTTCCATATTGGCATAAGCTTCATCCAATAAGGGAACAAACTTATCATAAAATTTTCTTAGTTCTTCTACTGAATTCAATTTGCCTTCCGCAATCAAGTCCAGATCTTTTTCCATATTGGCTGTATAAGAAACATTGATAATGCTGGAGAAGAATTCCTGCAGCTTAGTATCGGTCAAAATTCCCTGTTCTGTCGGGAAAAAGACTTTTGTTTTAGAATTCTCGCTGCTTTTTTCCAAAGTCACATAATTTCTGGCCACTATTGTATCAATAATGGAAGCATAGGTAGAAGGACGTCCGATACCGTTTTCTTCCATTTCTTTGATTAAACGTGCTTCAGAATAACGCAGCGGCGGTTCAGTAAAGTGCTGTTTGGCATCCAATTTCACATTTTCCAGCACTTCATTTTCACTTAATGGCGGCAATACCTCATCTTTATTTTGTTCATAATCGGCATAAATCTTCAGATAACCATCAAATGTCTGAACAGAACCATTCGCAGAGAATTCACAGCCATTGTTGACAATCTGTGCATTGACTACATCAAATTCGCTTGGTGCCATCAAATAAGCCAACGTACGCGCATAAATCATCTTATATAGTTTATATTGATCATTGGTCAGATAGCTTTTGATGGATTCCGGTGTGTAATCCACATGTGTCACACGAATGGCTTCATGGGCATCCTGAGCACCGGCATTGTTTTTGGCATGTACTTTTCCCACATAATTTTTCCCATAATTATCTTCAATGAAGGCAAAAGCATCTTTGACGAACACATCACTTAATCGGGTAGAATCAGAACGCATATAGGAAATCAAACCTTCATTATTGCCTCTGATTTCAACTCCTTCATACAGCTTTTGGGCAATCTGCATCGTCTTTTTGGAAGAAAAGCCTAATTTTGTCGATGCTTCCTGCTGCAAAGTAGAAGTAATAAACGGCAGCTTTGCCTGTTTTTTCTTTACCTTTTTTTCAATGGACTGAACAACATATTCACCCTGAGCACATCTTTGTTCAATGGCTTTAGCATCTTCTTCATTCTTTAATTGAGCTTTTTTCTTATCTACTTTTAATAAAGAAGCTTTAAATTCTTTTCTGCCTTTCTTGATAATAGCATCAATGCTCCAATATTCTTCGCTTTGAAATGCTTTGATCTCATTTTCACGTTCTACGATCAAACGCAGAGCAACTGATTGTACACGTCCGGCTGACTTACTTTTGATCTTATTCTGCAATAAATTGCTTAGCTTAAACCCGATGATGCGATCCAGCATTCTTCTGGTTTCCTGGCTTTTCACCAAATTCATATCAATTGTTCTTGGATGATCAAAGGCCTCCAAAACCGCATTCTTCGTAATTTCATTGAAGATAACACGATTTTTCTGTTCAATATCGACACCTAAAACCGTGGCTAGATGCCAAGCAATCGCTTCCCCTTCACGGTCAGGGTCACTGGCCAAATAAATTTCATCTGCTTTGGCTGCTTTTGCTTTCAAATCTTTGACTACTTCTTTTTTATCGGAATTAGTGACATAGGTAGGTGTAAAATCATGTTCTACATCTATACCGAGTCCGCCCTTACCGGATACAGCCAAATCTCGTATATGTCCTTTGCTGGAAACAACCGAATAATCCTTTCCTAAATATTTTTCAATTGTTTTGGATTTAGACGGTGATTCCACAATAACTAATTTCTTCATTACCATCACCTCAGTTCCTTAATTATTTCCACATTCATTTGAATTTGTCAATTGTTTTATATGATTTGAATATCTTCTTTATCCAAAATCAGACTGCAGCCTAATTGAATGAGCTGATTGCTGCCGAAAGCAAAGTCATCCTCATAACGATGCGGAAACACATAGATCGGTCGATCCAACTGATTGGCATAGTTTACTGTCAGCAGAGTACCGCTTTTCTTTTTAGCTTCGATGACAACACATTTTCGGCATAAAGCTGCCAAAAGACGATTTCGCCAAGGAAAGTGATGGGCCAATGGCTGACAGCCATTGGGATATTCTGAAACAATGCATCCATTATTCTTTATGGCTTGATACAAAGATGCATTGCTTTTCGGATAAATAATATCCAGACCGCATCCAATGACTCCAATTGTTTTTCTATGATGCTGCAAGGCAGCCTCATGGGCCAAACCATCTACACCCTTTGCCAATCCGCTCAAAATCGTCCATCGATCATTCAGATGCGTCATTAATTCCTGAATGTGAGTTTGAGCCAGACAAGAGGGCTGACGAGAACCAATCACACATAAAAGATCTTCTTCCAGCAAAGAAAGATCACCGCTGTAAAATAAGATGAAAGGCGGCTTTTCCAGTTCAAATAATTTTTTGGGATAATGCTCATCCAAAATGGTGACATAATCACCGTTATATTCAATTTCATGCCAGCGCTCATTTTTCTGAATAGCCTGCGCAATAGCATGATATTCTCCTTGATAAGTAATCGCATACGATAAGATTTGTTTGCGCATAAAAAATCACCTCACTCATTTATATGCGTGAAGTGATTTTAAAGACAATTCATATGAAAGATTTTTAACGCAGTTTTGTATATTAATTGGAAAGTAGTTTTAAGATTAATTTTTTATGATTCAATTGCCTCTAAGTATTTTTTTCTGCAATGGTGTCTGTGAATCTTCTTCATTGCTCAGCAGATTGGCAATTTTTCCCATTTCCGTATTCATTCCGGTTGCCGTAACAACCGCTGAAGCTGTACCATAGGTAATGCTGCAGCCGGAAAAAATCATATTGGAACGATCTCCCAAGGCGGCATCTTCTTTGACATCCGCGGAAGCATCTTTACTGCTGGAACAGATTCACCCGTCAATGCCGATTCTTCACTTTTCAAGCTGACAGAAAAAAATCAAGCGAGCATCCGCCGGAACGAAATCACCGGCTTCCAAACGAATGATATCGCCCGGAACAAGCTTCGAAGCATCAATAATTTGTTCCTTGCCCTCACGAATGACACGGGCATGCGGTGCAGATAAATTTTTCAATGCATCCAATGCCTTCTCGGCTTTGCTTTCCTGCAATACATCCCTGACTGCATTCAAAATGACAATCAAAAGAATCAAAACAGGTTCCACAAATTCACTTGGCTCACCTTCCGCAAAGGCAATGGCAAATGAAATAACAGCCGCAATAATCAAGATAATGATCATGGCATCTTTGAACTGATCAAAAAAGCGCTGAAGCATTGTTTTCTTTTTCTTTTCTTTCAGTTTATTCTCACCATTCTTTTCTAGTTTTTCAGCAGCTGTTTTGCTGTTTAATCAGTTTGTCTGATCGGTTTCTAAATCTGAAATAATCTGTGATAATTCATCAAAATGAGCTTTCAATTTTTATCATCCTTTCTAAAACACATACATTCTAGCATGTTCAGAAAAAAGAATAACTGAACAAAAAAATCATTCTGTCCTACTTTTTCTCACTTCGTTTGAATTATTACATTTTTCATCGATTTGCCTTTTCAATCTTATTTTTTCGTTTTCTTTAATTTCAGATAAAACTGATAGATCAATTCATATGCAATGGACACAATCGGCAATCCTATGATCATTCCGACTACACCGAAGAGTTTGCCGAATACTGTAATGGCAAACAATGACCACAAAGGTTCAAGGCCCACAGAATTACCCACAATATGCGGATAAATAATATTGGATTCAAATTGCTGCAGCACAATGCCGAAAACCAAAAAGACAAGTGCTTGGATAGGTGAAGTGAAAGCAATCAAAATGACACACATCAGTGTTCCGATAATAGGTCCGAAAATAGGTATAATATTCGTACAGCCAATGATCAAAGAACAAGTCGGTGCATATGGAATATTGAGCAATAAACAGCCAAAATAACAGAGTACCCCAATGATCAAAGCTTCCAGAAGCTGTCCGCTGACAAAACGTTTGAAAACATCATTGACCAAATGATAGAAATAAAACAACGAATCATATACCTTCTTCGGCAGAATCGTTTCACTGATCTCTTTGCATTGGGCAAATAACTTTTCTTTGGAAATCGTCAGATAAATAGCGACAACAATACCGATGCCGACATTGCTGATACCTTCTGCTGCACGGGCAATAAAATCTCTGGCCATCGGCAGAAGCGATTCCATATATGCCAATAAATCATTTCCCAGATCATTGATCTTCTGAATCAATTGCGCAATCACATCTTCGCTTAAATGAAACCGCTGCAGAATTTCTGCCAGCCAATCATCCGCAGTATCAATCACTGCGGGCAATTGATTTACAAAAGAAGTGACATTATCAGCAATCTGCGGAATAATGACAAAACCAATCAATACAATGACTGTAACAATAATGACAAGTGCCAGCATTGCCGCTAAAAAGCGGGATTCTCTTCCCTTGTATTTCGGCAGATGACGCTGAAAAAAACGCATTGGAATATTAAAGATAAAAGCAAAAACAATTCCATATAAAAATGGTTTGCATGCATCAATCAGTATTTTCAATAAGCCTCCGATTTGTTCAAAATAATGGACAATCAGAAAAAAGCCAGCAAAACAAAGAATTAAAGTAATCAAATCTTTGATCGTTATATCTGCCAGCTTTTTCTCAAACTGCAATTTAATTTTCTTCATTTCAATCACCCCTTCTGATCATTTACAGCAAAAAGACCATGAATCCAACGAATCAAAACAATACCCAAACCAATCAATATCGGAACAATAAAGGTTGGAAAACGATATAAAAGCAAAGAAGAGACAGCCTTCACTTCCCCAACATAAGGAACAAAAAACAAAAGATAGCCGAAGTCAAAAGAACCTAACCCGCCGGGAAGCGGAATCAAGCCTGAAAACACATTCACCAAAGCCATCAGATTCATGCAATCCAGCCAATGCATCAGCATTGATTCACACAAAATAAAATAAGGAACAATGCATAAAGCAGCATGCTTTAAAACAGAAAGTCCAAATACCTTGCATGTAATTGTTCTTGAGTGCAGAAGAAAGGGCATTTCTTTGCCAAGATCAGCCAATTCATGTTCCAATGTATCTAAGTATTGCTGGAAGTTTTCTTTTCTGATCACCTTTCTTAAAAATGTCATAACATTGCGGTGGATTTTTTCAGACAGACATAACGACAAGATAACTCCAACCATCAAAAGAGTAAGGATATGCGCAGCTAATATCAAGAAAAATACATTTCCCAATAAAGAATAAAAAACTGAATAACCATAGATCAAAGCAATGTTGGCCGCCATTAAGATTGCAATTTTATCCATAACATATAAATAAACATTGATTCCAACTGTTTCTGAAACATCTAGATCATGCTTCTTAAAATAAGTTAAATAATAGATCCATGTACCTCCGCCAAAAGTTATGAAGGAATAAAAACTAGCTGAAAATAGAAATAAGACATTATCCGATAAAATCATTTTTTTATGATATTGTTCCGCTGTCCATTTCATATTCAGTGCACCTAAAATTTCAAACAGAACCATCAAAGGAATCAGCTGGAACATGATCGTGTAATCTGTATTGCGCAGCTCCTTGAGAATCAAATCTGAAGAATCTTCGAAAATGCAGAGAAAAAACACCAATATCGCAATCAAAATCACTAATTGAATAAGTTTATCCCTATATTTTTTTCATATGTCATATCCTATCTCTATTTTACCATTTAATTATATGGACACGACTATAAAAAATGCATTAGACAAAATTTTTCAATGTCCCAAATTTGCGCAAATAAAGAAAAATGTTACAGAATCTTTTTCTGTTAATTCAATGATCATATCGTTGAATCCTTGAATTTTCCCTTCTCAACAGCAAAAAAAGATTCAGAAGTTTTCCAAATCTAATCAAAATCAAATTTTATTTGACTGCATTTGGCTACAGGACCATAGCTTTTCCGATGAATCGGCAATACGCCTTCTTTTTCCAAAGCTTCTAAATGAGCTTTGGTCGGATAACCTTTGTGCTTGGCAAAGCCATAAGCAGGATACAAATGATCATAGCCCATCATGATGTGATCGCGAGTCACTTTCGCTAAGATACTGGCAGCGGCAATGCTGACACTTTTCATATCTCCTTTGATAATGGCTTCATAAGGACAGCTGCAGACTCGTAACGGCATCGCATCCGTCAAAACACCATCCACATGTTCAAACATTGTGACCAGATCTTCCATGGTCTTCTGTGTGGCTCGATAAATATTCAATTCATCGATCACAGAGGGTTCTACAATCGCAATATGATATTCCAAGGCATCATGAATGATCACTTGAAATAATTCATTGCGTTTTTTTTCACTGATTTTTTTTGAATCATATATTTCAGGATGAGAATAGCCTTTTTCAAACATCACTGCAGCTACCACTAACGGCCCGGCAATCGGTCCTCTGCCTGCTTCATCAATGCCGACGATATATTGTTTCCCTTGCTCATAAAAAGCCTTCTCATAGGCATTTTCAGTCTGCATGATACATCTCCCAGCTGATGCGTCCGATCATATCATTGCGGGCTTCTCTGATAAACATCTGAATCGTTATTTCCAGATCCAATTCATTGTTTGATTTCATCATTTTTCTTTCTTCGGCAATCTTTTCAAACATTTTGATGGCATCCTCTTCCACATCCACATGATAGCGTTCCTTCAATAAATCCGGATAATGGTGAATCAGATGATTCATGCCGAAAATTGCCACATCTTCCAATGGCAGAATTTCATCACGGATAGCTCCGCTGATGCCCAGACATAAACCAACATTTTCATCTTCAAATTTCGGCCATAAAACACCTGGTGTATCCAGCAATTCCAGATCATTGTTGATCTTGACCCACTGCAAAGCTCGAGTAACACCTGGTTTATCTGCAGCCATCGCTGCCTTCTTTTTGGCAATGCGATTGATCAGTGTCGATTTGCCGACATTGGGAATACCGACAATCATGACACGGATAGCTCTTGGATTTATGCCTCTTCTTTTCTGCCGTTCAATCATCGCTTTCATGCATTCCTTGCAGGCATTGGTAATCAAAGAAGTCATATTATCTTTCAAGACATTCGCTCCTAAGATCATTGTCGTATCATTTTTCAGTGCTTCCATCCACAGCTTCGTCTGATTGGGATCTGCTTTATCAATCTTTGTCAGTAAGATCAGCCGCGGCTTATTCTGAATTATTTCATCCAGCAT